>NZ_JBIDDQ010000029.1:0-105444 GCF_043195415.1 Streptomyces sp. Y7 | reverse complement strand
CGCCGAGGACGGTACGCATGAGGAGCTGCTGGCGCTGGGCGGGCGGTACGCGGAGCTGTGGCGCACGTTCCTCGGCGAGGCCGAGCCGGAGGAGCCGGTCGGGGTGGGCCGGTGAGGGGCGGCGCCGGGCGGAGTCCGGCCAGTCGTGCGAAGCCTGGGAGGCCCGCCAGGGCCGAGGAGTGCGAGGGCGACCGAGGGAGGTTCTGCCCACGGTCGGGTCGCCGAGGACGGTACGCATGAGGAGCTGCTGGCGCTGGGCGGGCGGTACGCGGAGCTGTGGCGCACGTTCCTCGGCGAGGCCGAGCCGGAGGAGCCGGTCGGGGTGGGCCGGTGAGGGGCGGCGCCGTGGCGCCGTGACGGTCGTGCAACCATCCGGCATACGCCGTGCGTCCGTACATCAGTACGCTCATTGCCGGTGTACGGGGAGGACAAGACGGTGGACAAAGGTGCGATACGCCGACGACTGGCGGTCGGCCTGGCGTTGCTGACGGCGTCCGGCGCGCTCGCGGTCGCGGTCCCGGCGCAGGCCCATGCCGCGCCCACGCGCTGCGAGGGACGCAAGGTGAAGACGTACCCGTTCTCGACCGGCACCCTCTACGTCTACAAGCGCGGCGGTCACGTCTGTGTCATCACCCTGCCCAAGGACCCCGGCCGCTCGCAGTGGATGAAGGCCAGCGTCCAGGCGTACCGGGCGCACGCGGTCACCGACGAGGGCCGCCGCACCCGCCGGGCCGGCCCCGTCACCGTCCACGCCGGCCAGCGCTGTGTGTGGGTGAAGGGCCGCGTGGGACGGGGCTCGGTCAGCAAGGGCTGGATCCTCTGCTGAGCGGTGCCCTCTGCCGCCGTTCGGCCATCCCCGTGGCGAATTCCTCATCTCCCCTGGTGCGGTTGGTAGTTGCTCGCTAGCTTGCGGCGGACATCCGCTTCCCAGGGGAGGGTGCATGGTCCGCAAGACCCTCAGATGGCTGCTGACGCTCGCGCTGCTGACCGGCGCGCTCGGCACGGCCACGGCAAGGGCGGCCACCGCCGCCGAGCCGGACATAGAGGAACGGCTGCTGTCCATACCGGGCATGAGCCTCATCGGGGAGAAGCCGTACCCCGGCTACCGCTTCTTCGTCCTGTCGTACACCCAGCCGGTCGACCACCGGAACCCGTCCGCGGGCACCTTCCAGCAGCGCCTGACGGTGCTGCACCGGGACGTCTCCCGCCCGACCGTCTTCTACACCAGCGGCTACGAGGTCTCCACGCGGCCCAGCCGCCGCGAGCCGACGCAGATCGTCGACGGCAACCAGATCTCCATGGAGTACCGCTTCTTCACGCCGTCCCGGCCCGAACCGGCCGACTGGACCAAGCTCGACATCTGGCAGGCCGCCTCCGACCAGCACCGCATCTTCAAGGCGCTGGAGCCGGTCTACGACCGCAAGTGGCTCTCCACCGGCGTCTCCAAGGGCGGCATGACCGCCACGTACTACGAGCGCTTCTACCCCCGTGACATGGACGGCGTCGTCGCCTACGTGGCCCCCAACGACGTCGTCGACGCCGAGGACTCGGCCTACGACCGCTTCTTCGCCCGCGTCGGCACCAAGGAGTGCCGGGACCGGGTGAACGCGGTGCAGCGGGAGGCGCTGGTGCGCCGGGAGCCGATGAAGGAACGGTTCGCGGCGCACGCGGCCGAACACGGCTACACCTTCGGCACGATCGGCAGCCTGGACAAGGCGTACGAGGCGGTCGTCCTGGACTATGTCTGGGGCTTCTGGCAGTACAGCCTGCTCAAGGACTGCGAGACCGTCCCGGCCGACGCGGCGCACGCCACGGACCAGGCGATCTGGGACGCCATCGACGCGAGCGGCGGCTTCGACTTCTACACGGACCAGGGGCTGGAGCCGTACACGCCGTACTACTACCAGGCGGCCACCCAGCTCGGCGCGCCGATGATCGGGTTCCCGCACATCGAGCGCAAGCTGATCCGCTACGGCTACCTCCCGCCCCGCGACTTCGTCCCGCGCGCGATCCCGACGAAGTTCCAGCCGTGGGTCATGCGTGACGTGCACGACTGGGTCCGCCGCGACGCCCGGCACATGATCTTCGTCTACGGCCAGAACGACCCGTGGGGCGCGGAACGCTTCCGCGTCGACAAGGGCGCGCGTGACGCGTACGTCTTCGCCGCGCCGGGAGCCAACCACGGCGCCCTCGTGGCCGGGCTGGTGGACCGGGAGCGCACACTGGCCACGGCCCGCATCCTGGACTGGGCCGGCGTCGCGGCCGGCGGCACGGCCGAGCCGAAGCCGCTGGCGACGTTCGACGCGAAGCTGGACGCGCGGGGTCCGGAGCGGGAGCACCGGCTGCGGCCGTGACCCCTCACACCGGGCGGGCGCAGCCCACCGGTTTCTCTCCGCCCAACTGGACGTAGAGGGCCGTCGACAGCGGACAGTCCGTCCGGCTGCCGACGGCCTTCGTCACCTTGTACTCCGGCTTCTGCTCGGCCCTGCCGTCGCAGGACGTCTCGCGGACCTGGCCGTCGCCGGAGTCGTAGACGCAGTCGCCGACGATCGTGCGCGGACCGCCTCCGCCGCCGGGGTCGCCGGGGTGGGGCGGGGCGAGATTGCGCATACAGGCGTAGCCCTGGGGGATCGCGCCGTCGCCGTCCTCGTCGGAGGTGCGGCTCTGTTCGCTGATGTGCAGCACGAAGTCCGTGGTCGCGGGGCACAGCGGGCCGTCGCCCACCTTGCCGTCGTGCCGCGCCACGACCCGCGCCGCGGCCCGCTCACCGGTGCAGGACACCTCGGTGAAGCTCGTCGTGCCGAAGGAACTGCACTCGTCGACGCCGAGGAACACCGTGCCGTACCCGGCGGGCCGCGTCGGCGTCACCTGCCGCCCGCTCGCGGTCGCGGTCGCGCTCCCGCTCCCCGCGAGCAGCCCGTCCTCCCCGGCCGCCCGCGACTGGCCCTGACATCCCGTCAGCAGCCCGACGAGCAGCACCACCAACGCACACGCCACCCCGACAGCACTTCTCCCCATCGCACTCCCCCCGGGTACCCCCGGTCCAGCGTGGCCCGTCGCAGCGGGCGCACGCCAGGCGGTTGGGGTCCTTTGCGTCGGTTGGGGGTGAGAGTGACCGTTGTGCGGCGTACGGGGTCTACGCCCAAAGTGCTACGAGTCGCTAGCGGTGCCCGTACGAGAGTCCGTGCCCGACCGGGTACAGGACCGTGCCCGGGTCGTCCGCCCGCTGTACCGGCACCGGGAGCCGTCCGCGCGGCGCCACCCGGCCGGCGATCACCCGGGCCGCCGCCCGCAGTTCGACGTCGGTCCAGGAGTAGGACGCCAGGACGGCGCGGACACCGGGCAGTTGTGCCACGTCGTACGGGTTGCGGATCGCCACCGCCACCACCGGCCGTCCGGTGGCGAGCAACTGCTCGACCAGCACCTTCTGCGCACTGGACGCCGTGACGTTGTACGTCCCGACCACCACCGCGTCCGCATCGCCCGCCGCCGCGACGGCCCGGGCGATGGTCGCCGCGGACGGTGCCGTGCCGGTCGACAGGGCGGTCGCCGTGAAGCCCAGTTCGGTGAGGGCGGTGGCGAGCACACCGGTCGGGGGACCCGTCGTCCCGGACGGGGAGGCCGGGTCGGCGCCCACCACCAGGACCTTGGGGTGGGTCCGGCGGGACAGCGGCAGCAGCGCCCCCTCGTTGACCAGCAGGGTCGTCGTGCGCTCGGCGATGCGATCGGCGGCCTTGAGGTGGGACGGCGTGCCGACGGTCCGGTCGACCCCGTCCTGGCTGACGTACGGCGCGTCGAACAGCCGCAGCTTCGCCTTCAGCCGCAGAACCCGCAGGATCGATTCGTCCAGCCGGGCCTCCGTCAGCTCGCCGTCCTGGACGGCCTTCAGGACCGCGTTCCACGCGATGTCGAGGGACGGCGGGTTGAGGAGCTGGTCCACGCCCGCCTTGAGCGCGAGGACGGGGACCCGGTCGTCGCCGTACTTCGTCCGTACGCCCTCCATGCCCAGCGAGTCCGTCACCACCAGCCCGTCGTAGCCCAGTTCCTCGCGCAGGATGCCGGTGAGGATCGGGCGGGAGAGGGTGGCCGGGTCGCCGGAGTCGTCGAGGGCCGGGACCATGATGTGCGCGGTCATGATCGAGTCGATGCCGGCGCGGATCGCGGCCCGGAAGGGCGGCGCGTCAAGGGTCTCCCACTGCTCACGGGTGTGGGTGATGACGGGGAAGCCGTAGTGGCTGTCGACGGCGGTGTCGCCGTGCCCCGGGAAGTGCTTGGCGGTCGAGGCGACCTGCCGGCCGTGCTGGTATCCGGCCACCTCGGCGGCGACCATGCCGGCCACCGCCGCCGGGTCGGCGCCGAAGGAACGCACGCCGATCACCGGGTTGGCCGGGTTGACGTTCACGTCGGCCACGGGGGAGTAGTTCTGCCGGATGCCCAGCGCCCTCAGCTCCTGCCCGGCGATCCGGCCGAGGGTGCGGGCGTCGCCGCGCGAGCCTCCCGCGCCGATGGCCATGGCGCCCGGGAAGAGGGTGGCGGGCTCGCCGACCCGGCAGACGATGCCGTGCTCCTGGTCGGTGGAGATGAGCACGGGCAGACCGCGGGGCTGGGTGAGGGACGCCCGCTGGATACCGTTGGACAGGTCGGCCATCTGATGCGGGTCGCGGGTGTTGTGCGCCCAGGTGAAGTAGATGATGCCGCCCACCCGGTACCTGGCGATCAGCTCGGCCGCCGTGCGGACGCCGATCTCCCTGAGGTTGGCGTCGATGTCGGCCTGGTCGGGGGCGGTCGCGGAGTGGCCGTAGACCCGCATGACGAAGAGCTGGCCGACCTTCTCCGGCAGGGTCATCCGCGCGATGAGGGCGCGCAGTTTCCGGTCGTCGGGGGCGTCGGCGTGGGCGGTGCCGCCCAGGGCCAGCGCGGTGGTGACGCCCGCGGTGGCCGCGAGGACCGTACGTCTCGACGGTGGTGCGGTGCTTCCTGTGCGTCCTCTGCTTCCCGTGCTGGTGTCGGGCACGTGCGCTCCTTCCGGAGGTGGTGCACTGAAGGAAACTTCCAGGAGTCACCAATAACCGGGAAGTTTCTGCCAGTCAAGGGAATCGGCCGTACCGGAAGGCGAACGGCGACCGACCGTAAAGGGGCCGCCATCGGCGCAGTTGGAGGGGGGCGCGCCGATGACGGCATGCTGCCGGCCGCGGCACGGCGGAGAGGGTTGGTCAGCGATCGCAGCCAGCAGCGAGGGCCGACACCGCACCACGGTGACTCTCCGGCAGCTTGCGGATTGGACGAGCGGGCGTGGGGCTGGGTTCCCGGCGATGGCCGGAATCGACGAAGTCGGTGACCGTGGGGCCGGCGTGACGGACGGGCAGACACGAGGACGACGGCCGGCGACCGGCAAGGGTCCATCCCCTGGACGTGCGGGCGCGGCCGGCGGCACCCGGGCGATCATGAGCGCATGCCCGAAGTCGCCCTTCCCGGTTCCAAGTCCATCACCGCCCGCGCCCTCTTCCTCGCGGCCGCGGCCGACGGTGTCACCACCCTGCGGCGCCCGCTGCGCTCGGACGACACCGAGGGCTTCGCCGAGGGGCTGACCCGGCTCGGCTACCGGCTCGGCCGGACCCCGGACAGCTGGCAGGTCGACGGCCGCCCGCAGGGCCCCGCGGCGGCGGAGGCGGACGTCTTCTGCCGCGACGGCGCGACCACGGCCCGCTTCCTGCCCGCACTGGCCGCCGCCGGCCACGGCACCTACCGCTTCGACGCCTCGCCCCAGATGCGCCGCCGCCCGCTGCTCCCGCTGACCCGCGCCCTGCGCGACCTGGGCGTGGACCTGCGGCACGAGCAGCAGGAGGGCCACCACCCGCTCACCGTGCGGGCGGCCGGCGTCGAGGGCGGAAAGGTGACCCTGGACGCGGGGCAGTCGTCGCAGTACCTGACCGCACTGCTGCTGCTCGGCCCGCTGACCCGCACCGGCCTTCGGATCACGGTGACCGACCTGGTGTCGGTGCCGTACGTCGAGATCACGATCGCGATGATGCGGGCCTTCGGCGTGCGGGTGCGCCGGGAGGGCGACACCTTCGTGGTCCCGCCCGGCGGCTACCGGGCCACGACGTACGCGGTGGAGCCGGACGCCTCGACGGCGAGCTACTTCTTCGCGGCGGCGGCCGTCACGGGCGGCGAGGTCACGGTGCCGGGCCTGGGCGAGGGCGCGCTCCAGGGCGACCTGGGCTTCGTCGAGGTGCTGCGGCGGATGGGCGCACGGGTGACCGTCGGCCGCGACGCCACGACCGTCCGCGGCACCGGCGTGCTGCGCGGCGTCACGGTCAACATGCGCGACATCTCCGACACCATGCCGACCCTCGCGGCCATCGCGCCGTTCGCGTCGGGCCCGGTGCGCATCGAGGACGTGGCGAACACCCGGGTCAAGGAGTGCGACCGCCTGGAGGCCTGCGCGCGGAACCTGCGCCGGCTGGGCGCGAAGGTGGCCACCGGCCCGGACTGGATCGAGATCCGGCCGGCGGCCGAGGCCGCGCTCACCGGGTCGGAGATCAGGTCCTACGGCGACCACCGCATCGTGATGTCCTTCGCGGTCGCCGGTCTGCGGGTGCCCGGCATCTCCTTCGACGACCCCGGATGCGTACGGAAGACCTTCCCCGGGTTCCACGAGGAGTTCGGGGCACTGCGCGCACGCCTGGAGAGCGCCTAGCCCGCCGGGAAGGACGCCGTGGCCAGGACACTTCCGTCCGGGCCCACCAGGCGGGCGCCGGTCAGGGTCGCCGGGTCGGTGCCGGTCGGCGTCGCCCAGTAGCCGTAGCCGTTCTCGAGCGGGAACGAACCCGCCGGGGTCGTCGATCCGTCGGCGTGGACGAGCAGACAGCGCACCGGGCCCCGGCCGGCCCCGTCGAGGTCGACGGACATGTACACCCAGCCCTCGTCACCGGCGTGCGCGTAGACGCGGCCCACCTCGCGCCCGTCGGAGAGCAGGGGCGCCTCCCGCAGGCTGTCGTGGGCGCGCTGCGCGGGCGGCGGCTGCGCGGCCTCGATCACCGTGCCGACCGCCCAGCCGCCGAAGCCGCAGGCCAGGGCCGCCGCCACGGCGGCCGCCGCCACCCGGAGCCGGTGCCTGCGGGGCTTCGGCGGGGGTGCCGCGCCCAGCGCCCGCAGCACCCGGCTCTCGAAACCGACCGGGGGCTCGGCGCCCGGCAGCAGCGCGAGCAGACCGTCGCCGACCGCCGTCAGGTGCTCGATGTGCTCCCGGCAGTCCGGGCAGCGGTCCAGATGGGCCACCGCCCCGGCCCGTTCACGGGCGGGCAGGATCCCGAGCGCCAACTCGGCGTCCAGTTCCCGCAGCCGCTCGCACTCCATGCCGCTCACCGCTTCTCCGCCGCCTCCAGCAGGGCCCGGACCTTGAGCGTCCCGGTCCGGATCCGGGTCTTCGCCGTGCCCAGCGCCACGCCCTCGCTGTCCGCGACCTCCCGTGCCGTCATCCCGTAGATCCCGGCCATCACCAGGGCCCGCGCCTGCTCCCGGGGCAGCTCCGCCACCGCCCGCCGGACCCGCTCCGCGCTGTCGTCGGCGAGCGCCCGTCGCTCGGGCGTCTCGGTGACGACGCCGAGCAGCGCGTCCAGGTCCTCCGGGGCGAGAGGGCTCGCCCGCCGGGCCCGCACCGCGTCGATCGCCAGGTTGTGCGCGATGGCCGTCAGCCAGGCCCGGACCGAACCGCGGCGGGGGTCGTAGACCTGTGCGTGCCGCCAGGCCCGCTCGAAGGTCTGCTGGGCGACGTCCTCGGCGAGCTGCGGATCGCCCAGGACGGCCAGGGCCACGCCGAAGACCGTGCGCTGGAAACGGCGTACGAAGGCGACGGCGAGCTCGGGATCGCCCGTCGTCAGGCCGGTGAGCAGTGCCTCGTCGGGGACCCGTCCGCGGGAAAGGCCCAAGCGCCACATACCAGGGATACGTTCCGCCGCCCGGAAGGGATTGCCGTACCCCCATTCTCCGCCGCCGCAATCCCTCCGCCCGGCACCGCCGTACCCCTTGCGGGGGACCTTTCCGGAGGACCGACTCATGACCATCGCGCACATCCGCCACCGCGTGCTCCTCGGCGCGGCCGCCGGCGGCCTGACCGCCGTGCTCGCCGCCTGCGGAGGCGGCGGCAACGGCAGCAGCAACGACAGCAGCAACGACGGCGGTACCGCCACCGGGGGCGGTACCCAGGTCACGGCGGAGATGACCGACTTCCACATCAAGCTCTCCACCGAGAAGTTCCAGCCCGGCCCGTACACCTTCACCGTGAAGAACATGGGCGGGCACGAACACGCCCTGGAGATCGAGGGCCCCGGCGGCGAGAGCCGCAGCAAGACGATGGAACCGGGCCGTTCCACGACCCTCACGGTGAATCTGAAGTCCGGCTCGTACGAGGTCTACTGCCCCGTCGACGGGCACAAGGACCTCGGCATGAAGACGGAGATCACCGTCGGCGGAGCCCCGGCACCGTCCGGCGACACCGACACCTCTCCGGGCAATGGCTACTGAGGGCAGGGCCGTCCGGCTCGTCCTGCGGCTGGCCGGCGCCGGGCTGACGGCGGCGATGGCCGCGATCCATCTGCGCCTGTGGGCCGAGGGCTACGGGGACCTCGACACCATCGGGCCGCTCTTCCTGCTCAACGGCGTCGTCGGCGCCCTGCTCGCCCTGGCGCTGCTGGTCACACCGATCCGTCTGCTCGGCCCGGTGGCCGTCGTCACCGCGCTGTTCACGGCCGGAACGCTGGGCGCACTGTTCCTGAGCCTCAACGCGACCCTGTTCGGGTTCAGCGAGTCGATCGACGCGGAACTGGTCCGCCCGACGCTGTACGTCGAGACGGCGGGCGTGGCCGTCCTGACCGCCCTGGCCGTGACCGCCTTCGGACACGGCCACCGGCGTTAGCGGCCTGCGCCTAGGTCCTGTCGTCAAATTCCCGCCCTCCGGGCGGACGACGGGAATTGACGACAGGACCTAGGCCGACTCGTTCAGCAGCCGCGACAGGTGCCGCCGTCCCGCGTCGAGCAGTTCGGGCAGCGGGGTCGCGTCCTCGTACCACCGCTTCTCGTACTCCCAGCACAGCCACCCGTCCCACCCGTGCCGGGACAGCACCTCCACGCAGTCCGCGAGCGGCAGCACACCGGCGCCGAGCGGCAGCGGGCTCGTGTCGTCCGCGGAGGCGATGTCCTTGACCTGGACATAGCCGAGGTACGGCGACAGGGCTGCGTAGCTCTCCGTGGGCTGCTCGCCGGCCAGCCAGGTGTGCATGACGTCCCAGAGCGAGCCGACGTGCCGGTGCCCGACCAGGCCGAGGACACGGATCGAGTCGGCCGCGGCGCGATGCGAGTCGTGGGTCTCCAGCAGGATCCGTACGCCGATGTCGGCGGCGTACTCCGCGGCCGTGCCCAGCCGCCGCGCGGCGATCGCGTCCGCCGACTGGCGGCTCTGCTCGGGATCGGCGCCCGGGAAGACACGGACGAAGGGCGCGCCGAGGTCGTGGGCGAGGTCCACGAGCCTGCGGACCTCCTCGATCACCGGCCCGTCGTCCCCCGGCGCGGCGATGCGGACGTACCCGGCGAGCCCCACCGGCTCGACGCCGGCGGCCTTGAACTCGGCCGCCACATCGGCCCGTTCCTCCGGTCCGAGCCCAGGATGCACCGGCTCCTCGGGATGCGTACGCAACTCGACCCCGTGATACCCGTGCGTACTCGCGAGCCGCAGCACGTCGGAGAGCGGGAGACCGGGGACGCCGAGGGTGGAGAACGCCAGTTTCATGCTCCCACCTTGCCAGGGAATCGGGGTGACGCCCATCGGGCCGGGCGATCACGAGGGAGAAGCCGGGTGCCCCGGCCTCACTCGGTCATGCCGTGCAGATCCAGGCGCCAGTCCTGGCCCGTGAGGTCCTTGCCGAAGGAGCGGTGGGGTTTCTCGGCCGCCAGGACGAAGCCGTGGCGCCGGTAGATGTGGCGGGCGGCGGCCAGGACGTCGTTGGTCCACAGGACGAGGTCGCGGTAGCCGACGCCGCGGGCGAAGTCGACGACGGCCGTGACGAGGCGGTCGCCGATGCCGAGGCCGCGGGCGTCGGGCTCGACCAGCAGCAGGCGCAGGCGGGCCGTGGCGGGGGCCTCGTCCCGGACGCACATCACGCAGCCCACGGGGCGTCCGTCCAGTTCGGCGATCCACACCCGCTCCAGGTGCGGGTCGTGGTCCTCGGCGAAGTCGGCGACGATCCTCGCGACCAGGCCCTCGTAGTCGGCGTTCCAGCCGTACTCGGCGGCGTAGAGGGCCGCGTTGCGCTGCACGATCCAGCCGAGGTCGCCGGGGCCGGGCTCGCGCAGCAGGACGTCCTCGCGGCGGGGCGGGCGCCCCTCGGACAGGATCGTGCGGACGGTCGTCATCGCCTCGGCGAGGCGGGGCCGTTCGGCGGCCGGCACGGTCGACAGCAATGAGCCGACCGATTCGTTCGCCCGCTCCTCCAGCAGCTTGCCGGTCTCCCGGCCGTGCGCGGTGAGCGTGACGCGCCGGCGCCTCGGGTCCTGCCGCGAGGCGGTGCGCTCGATGAGCCCGTCCTGCTCGAACTTGTTCAGGATCCGGCTCAGGTAGCCCGCGTCCAGCGAGAGCTCGGTGCGCAGATCGGCCGCGTCGGTCCGCGGGGAGTGCGCGAGCTCGTACAGGACGCGGGACTCGGTGAGGGTGTACGGGGCGTAGAGGTGGCGGCTGTAGTCGAGGGCGCCGATGACGTTCGTGTAGAAGCGGTTGAAGGCGCGGATGTCGTGGACGGTCATGATCGTCGACCCCGGTGGACTCTGTGGCGGCTCGGCCAGTCGATCTCTGACTCAGTCAGAGGTTCCGTCGTTCCGAGCGTAGGACGTCCAAGCCTTCGCGGCTACCCCTCGACGCCTCATCCCTCCGCGCCTTCGCGGCTGCCCTCGACCCCTCATCCCTCCGCGGCCGGCCGGTAGACGCACACCTGCGCGCCGGTCTTGGCGGTGGTGGTGGAGACGAGTTCCAGCGGGCGCTTGCCGCCGTCGGCGGGGAAGATCGACTTTCCCCCGCCGAGCAGCAGCGGCATGACGATGAGCTGGAGTTCGTCGACCAGACCCTCCTGGATGAGGGTGCGGACGAGGGTGGGGCTGCCCATCATCGCCAGGTCGCCGCCCTCGGCCGCGCGCAGCTCCCGCACCCGGGCGACGGCGTCGGCACCGGGGATCAGCGTGGTGTTGTTCCAGGTCAGATCGGCGTCGGTGAGGGTGCTGGAGACGACGTACTTCTTGATCGAGTTCATCCGGTCGGCGAAGGGGTCACCCGCCCGCTCCGGCCACGCCGCCGCCATCGTCTGCCAGGTGCGACGCCCGAACAGCAGCGCATCGGCGTTCCGCATCCCCGCGTCGAAGGCACCGCCGAGAACCTCGGCGTCGAAGTACGGGTGCGACCAGCCGCCGTGCGCGAACCCGCCGTCGGTGTCCTCCTGCGGACCGCCGGGCGCCTGCACGACGCCGTCGAGGCTGATGAACTCGGTGATCGCGATACGCATGGGACTCACTCCTGAGGTTCGGACGCGCGGTGTGCTGCCTCGGTGATTACGGCAGAGAAGACCGGGGTGGGTCCCGGAATTCATCGGTGCGTCGGGAGGTGGACGCGGACGCATCTCCGCGTCCTTCCGGCCTCCGCGGCGCGGTACCCCCAGCGTCCGTCCGGCCAGGCGGGGCGGCATCTCCGCGTCCGTCCGTCCGCTCGTCCGGCCGGGCGGGGCCCCGCGTCCCTCCGGCCCTGCGGACGAGAGCCGTAGTGCGCCGGCCGGCCGAGCTTCCCTGTGGTCGGGCCGAGAGAACCCCCTAAGCCCGCGGCCCCCCGGAAGACCCCCGGACCATCAGTTCGCCGCGGATCGTCGCGATCCCCCCGGGCGGCGGTTCCTCGCGGCCCATCGCGATCCGGCCCGCCCGTGTCCCCGCCTCCGACAGCGGCAACCGCACCGTCGTGAGGGACGGCACCGCGTCGACGCTGAACGGCAGGTCGTCGAAGCCGGCCACCGAGACGTCCTCGGGGATGCGCAGGCCGGAGTCCCGCAGGGCGGCGCACGCGCCCAGGGCGACCGAGTCGTTGGCGGCGACGACCGCCGTCAGGGACGGGTCCCGGCGCAGCAGTTCGAGCGTCGCCTCGTAGCCGGACTGGCGGTCGTAGCGGCCGTGGACGGTCCAGCCGGCTTCCTCCTCGATACCGTGCGCCTCCAGCGCGGCCCGGTGGCCCTCCAGACGGTGCCGGGTCGTCGTGCGCTCCTCCGGGCCCGCGATGTAGCCCAGCCGCCGGTGGCCCAGGCCGATCAGGTGCTCGGTCAGCTCGCGCCCGCCGCCGCGGTTGTCGAAGGTCAGCGCGATCGCGCCGGTGTCCGGGGCCGGCGGCCGCCCGCACAGCACCACCCGCGTCCCGGCGTCCGCCAGCTTGCGCAGCTTCGCCGCGACCGCCGCCGCGTGCGGGGCGTTCTCCATGGCGCCGCCGGTCAGGACCACCGCGGCGGCCCGCTGGCGCTGGAGCAGGGTCAGATACGTCAGTTCGCGTTCCGGCGACCCCCCGGTGTTGCAGACGACCGCCAGCCGCTCACCGCCCGCGCGCCCGCCCGGACCGCCGATCTCCGACTGGATCGCGCTCGCCATGATCCCGAAGAAGGGGTCGGCGATGTCGTTGACCAGGATGCCGACCAGGTCGGAGGTGGCGGCGGCGAGCGCGCTCGCGGGACCGTTCAGCACGTAGTCCAGCTCGTCCACCGCGCGCAGCACCCGCTCGCGGGTGGAGGCCGCGACGGGGTAGTTCCCGTTCAGTACGCGCGACACCGTCGCGGGCGAGACCTGGGCGCGGGCCGCCACGTCCGCAAGGGTCACCGTCATCTCGTCGTCCTCCGGTCGCGCATCTCGTCGTACCACCTGTCGTACGTACGTGCTCACCACGTGCTCACAGACAGGCCTGCCCCCTCGTAGACAGGCCATCCGCGGCCACGGTTCCGTGTATGTCGAGCAGACCTTAAGGCCAACAACCCCCGTTGTTCGTCCCCTCGAACAACTCAACCCCGTCACGGTCTTGTCTCCACCGCTGCTCAGAGGCTAGCTTCTCATCAGATAGAAAGCGCTTGCTGTGATGCTTGACAGGGCACGGCGTACGCGGCGCGCACAACCGCGTACGGGACGCGCACGAACGTTGCGCACGACGACTGGAAGGGAACGACGTGACACGCAAGACGGTGCGTATCGCCATGAACGGTGTGACCGGACGCATGGGCTACCGCCAGCACCTGGTCCGCTCCATCCTGGCCATCCGCGAGCAGGGCGGCCTCGACCTGGGCGACGGCACCCTGCTGTGGCCGGAGCCGGTCCTCGTCGGCCGCCGCGAGTACGCCCTGCGGGCGCTCGCCGAGCAGCACGGCCTGGATCCGCAGAACATCTCCACCGACGTGGACACCGTCCTCGCCGACCCGTCCGTCGAGATCTACTTCGACGCCCAGGTCACCTCCGCCCGCGAGGAGGCCATCAGGAAGGCGATCGCCGCCGGCAAGCACATCTACACCGAGAAGCCCACGGCCACCGGCCTGGAAGGCGCCCTTGAGCTGGCGCGTCTCGCCCAGGACAAGGGCATCAAGCACGGCGTCGTCCAGGACAAGCTCTTCCTGCCGGGCCTGCTCAAGCTCAAGCGCCTCATCGACGGCGGCTTCTTCGGCCGGATCCTGTCCGTGCGCGGCGAGTTCGGCTACTGGGTCTTCGAGGGCGACTGGCAGAGCGCGCAGCGCCCGTCCTGGAACTACCGCGCCGAGGACGGCGGCGGCATCGTCGTCGACATGTTCCCGCACTGGGAGTACGTGCTGCACGAGCTGTTCGGCCGGGTGAAGTCCGTCCAGGCCATCGCCACCACCCACATCCCGCAGCGCTGGGACGAGAACGACAAGCCCTACGACGCCACCGCCGACGACGCCGCCTACGGCATCTTCGAGCTCGACGGCGGCGCCATCGCGCAGATCAACTCGTCCTGGGCCGTCCGCGTCAACCGCGACGAACTCGTCGAGTTCCAGGTCGACGGCACCGAGGGCTCCGCCGTCGCGGGGCTGCGCAACTGCCGTGTCCAGCACCGCAGCACGACACCCAAGCCGGTGTGGAACCCCGACATCCCGGCCACCTACTCCTTCCGCGACCAGTGGCAGGAGATCCCGGACAACGACGAGTTCGACAACGGCTTCAAGGCCCAGTGGGAGCTGTTCCTGCGGCACGTCCACGCCGACGCCCCCTACCACTGGGACCTCCTCGCCGGCGCCCGCGGCGTCCAGCTCGCCGAGCTGGGCCTGAGGTCCTCGGCCGAGGGCCGCCGTATCGACGTACCGGAGATCCAGCCGTGACCATCGAACTGCCCGACTCCCAGGGCCGGCTGCGGGCGTACGAACCGCGCGCCGAGCCGCTCGCGCTCACCCCGGGCGCGCCCTTCTCCTCCCGTACGGTCTTCTCGGCGGCGCACGTCGTCGCCGACCCGTACGCCGACACGAGCCCCGACGCGCCCGCCGCCGTCGACTGGGACGCCACGCTCGCCTTCCGCCGCCATCTGTGGTCCCACGGGCTCGGCGTCGCGGAGGCGATGGACACCGCCCAGCGCGGGATGGGCCTGGACTGGGCGGGCGCGGCCGAGCTGATCCGCCGCAGCGCTGCCGAGGCGAAGGCGGTCGGCGGGCGGATCGCCTGCGGGGTGGGCACCGACCAGCTCGCCGCCGGGTCCCTCGCCGAGGTCCGCGCGGCCTACGAGGAGCAGCTCGCGGTCGTGGAGGAGTCGGGCGCCCGGGCGATCCTGATGGCCTCCCGCGCCCTGTGCGCCGCCGCCCGTGGCCCCGAGGACTACCTGGAGACCTACGGCCATCTGCTGCGCCAGTCCGCCGAGCCGGTGATCCTGCACTGGCTCGGCCCGATGTTCGATCCGGCGCTGGAGGGCTACTGGGGCTCGTCCGACCTGGACACCGCCACGGACACCTTCCTGGAGGTCGTCGCCGCGCACCCCGACAAGGTGGACGGCATCAAGGTGTCGCTGCTGGACGCCGGGCGGGAGATCGACATCCGCCGCCGGCTCCCGCAGGGGGTGCGCTGCTACACCGGCGACGACTTCCACTACCCCGAGCTGATCGCGGGCGACGAGAAGGGCTTCAGCCACGCCCTGCTCGGCATCTTCGACCCGCTGGGGCCGCTGGCGGCGGAGGCGGTGCGGGTGCTCGACACGGGGGACGTGGCCGGGTTCCGCGGCCTGCTGGACCCCACGGTCGAGCTGTCCCGGCACCTGTTCCAGGCACCCACCCGCTACTACAAGACGGGCGTGGTCCTCCTGGCCTGGCTGGCCGGCCACCAGTCGCACTTCACCATGGTCGGCGGCCTGCAGTCGGCCCGTTCCCTCCCGCACTTCGCCCGCGCCTACGAACTCGCCGACCGACTGGGCCTGTTCCCGGACCCCAAGCTCGCCGAGGAACGGATGAAGAACCTGCTCGCCCTGTACGGAGTGGCCCAGTGAGCACCGCCGAACTCTCCCGTTTCTCCATCAACCAGATGACCGTCAAGCAGTTGTCGATGCCCGAACTGGCCGAGGAGTGCGGCCGGCTGGGCATCGGCAACGTCGGCCTGTGGCGCGAGCCCGTGCGGTCGTACGGCCTGGAGGCGACCGCCAAGCTGGTCCGCGACGCGGGCCTGACGGTCACCACCCTGTGCCGCGGCGGCTTCCTCACGGCGATCGAACCGGCCGAGCGGGCGACGGCGCTGGACGACAACAGGCGGGCCGTCGACGAGGCGGCCACGCTGGGCACGGACGTCCTGGTGCTGGTCTCCGGCGGGCTGCCCGCCGGCTCCCGGGACCTGCGCGGGGCGCGGGAGCGGATCGCCGACGCGCTCGGCGAGCTGGGCCCGTACGCCGAGGAGCGGGGCGTGAAGCTGGCCATCGAGCCGCTGCACCCGATGTACGCCGCCGACCGCTGCGTCGTGTCGACCCTGGCCCAGGCCCTCGACCTCGCGGAACGCTTCCCGGCGCGGCAGGTCGGCGTCACCGTCGACACGTACCACCTCTGGTGGGACGACACCGCCCCGGCGCAGATCGCCCGGGCGGGAGCGGGCGGCCGTATCCACACCTTCCAGCTCGCCGACTGGACGACCCCGCTGCCCGAGGGCGTGCTCACCGGGCGCGGACAGATCGGGGACGGGGCGATCGACATGCGGGAGTGGAAGGGGTACGTCGAGGCCGCCGGGTACGACGGGCCCATCGAGGTCGAGCTCTTCAACGACGCGCTGTGGGCCCGGGACGGCCGGGAGGTGCTGGCGCAGACGGCCCGGCGTTTCGTGGAGCACGTGATCCGCTGAAAAAAATCCGGGACACCGTACAACCCTCCCCCCACCTCGGCGGTCGTACTTGGCATCAGGACTCTTGGAGGGGGATCTGGGGGGATCGCGGGGGTTCTGATGGGGAGGGAAAACCCGAGGGGCCCGGTCCGCGGACCGGGCCCCTCGAAACGTTCCCTGGCCGTGCGGGAGCGTGGTCTCAGAAGAACACGCCGCAGCGCAGCAGCACGTTCGCGTACGGCCGTGCCTCGCCGGTCCGCACGATCAGCCGGGCCCCGGCCGACAGCTCCTTGAGCCGCTCGTGCGGGACCAGCTCCAGCCCGGGAAACTCGCCCTCCAGCCGGGCCGCCGCCGCGGGGTTGGCGTCGCGGATCTCCTTCGCGGCCGTCGCGCCCTCCACCACGAGCTCGGCCAGCAGACCGTCCAGCACCTCGGCGAACGACGGCACCCCCGCCCGGAACGCCAGGTCCACGACCCGGGGACCGTCGGGTATCGGCATGCCCGCGTCGCAGACCAGGACGCCGTCGCCGTGGCCCAGCTCGGCGAGGGCACCGGCCAGATGACGGTTCAGGATTCCGGCGCGTTTCACGGTGCATCGACCTCCGCCGCCGTCGGGAAGGACGCCTGAGCGCCCTGCCGGGTCACGGCCACCGCACCGACCCGGGCCGCGTACGCCGCCGCCTCCGCGAGGGACGCGCCCGTGCCGAGCCGCCAGGCCAGCGCGGCCGTGAACGCGTCGCCCGCGCCGGTGGTGTCCACCGCGTCCACCTTCACGGCCGGGATCCGGGCCGTGCCCTGCGCGGAGGCCACCAGCGCGCCCTCGGCGCCCAGCGTCACGACCACCGAACGGGGGCCCTTGGCCAGCAGGATCCGCGCCCAGTCCTCGGGGGTGTCGCCCACCGCGGAGTCGCCGAGGATCACCTTCGCCTCGTGCTCGTTCACGATCAGCGGGTCGCAGGCCGTCAGCACCTCGGTGGACAGCGGGCGCGGCGGGGACGGGTTCAGCACGAACCGGCTGCCCTCCGCAAGGCTGCGGACCACCTCGACGACGGTCTCCAGCGGGATCTCCAGCTGGGCCGAGACCACCCGCGACGCCTGGAAGAGGCTCGCGGCGGCGCGGACGTCGCCCGGGGTGAGCCGGCCGTTCGCGCCCGGCGAGACGACGATGCTGTTGTCGCCGGACGGGTCCACCGTGATCAGCGCGACGCCGGTCGGCGCGCCGCCGACCAGGACACCCACCGTGTCGACGCCGGACTCCCGCTGCGAGTCGAGCAGCAGCCGGCCGTGCGCGTCGTCGCCGACCCGGGCCAGCAGGGCCGTGCGGGCCCCCAGCCGGGCGGCCGCGACGGCCTGGTTCGCGCCCTTGCCGCCCGGGTGGACGGCCAGATCGGTGCCGAGCACGGTCTCGCCGGCACCCGGCCGACGCTCGACGCCGATCACCAGGTCGGCGTTGGCCGACCCCACGACCAGAAGGTCGTAGTCGTACATGAGGTTGCTCCCCTGATCAGGTCCCCGTGGTGACGTCCGGGCGGGCGGCCGCCCCCGGCTCCATGCTCCTGCAACGACCGCCCGCCCGTTCGCCGTTCACCGATGTCAGCCGCTGAATCCGGCCACGTTCTCCTTCGTGACCACCTTCACCGGCACCTTCACCGTCTGCTCGACCTGCTCGCCCTCCAGGGCCTTGAGGGCGTTGTCCACGGCGATCCGGCCGAGCTGGGTCGGCTGCTGCGCGACGGACGCGTACAGCGAGCCGCCCTCGACCGCCTTCAGGCCGTCCGGGGTGCCGTCGAAGCCGACCACCGAGACCGACTTGCCGGCCTTGGAGCCCAGCGCCTTGATCGCGCCGAGCGCCATCTCGTCGTTGGCGGCGATGACGCCCCGCACGTCCGGGTGCGCCTGGAGCAGGTTCGACATCACGTCCAGGCCCTTGGTGCGGTCGAAGTCGGCGGGCTGCTGGGCGACGACCTGGATGCCGGGGAAGGCCTTGAGGCCGTTCGTGAAGCCCTGGGCGCGCTCACGGGCGGCGGAGGTGCCGGCCTGGCCCTGCAGGATCACGATCTTGCCCTTGCCGCCGAGCTTCTCGGCGATCGACTTGGCGGCGAGCTCACCGCCGGCGACGTTGTCGGAGGCGACCAGCGCGGCCGTCTTCGCGTCGTTGACGCCGCGGTCCACGGCGATCACCGGGATGTCCGCCTTGCCGGCGGTCTTCACGGAGTTGCTCGCGGCGTCCGAGTCCACCGGGTTGACGATGATCGCGCCGACCCCGGAACTGGTGAAGTTCTGCAGCTGGTTGGCCTGCTGCGAGGCGTCGTTCTGGGCGTCCGTGACGGTCAGGTCCACGCCCCGCTTCTTCGCCTCGGCCTCCGCACCCGCCCGGATCTGCACGAAGAAGGGGTTGTTGAGGGTCGACAGCGACAGGCCCATCTTCCGGTCGGACGACGAGGAGGAGCCGTTATGCAGGAAGGAGGTCGCCCCGACGATCGCCACGGTGACGACCGCCGCGAGGGCGTACGTCCCCGCCTGCCGGCCCTTGCCGCCGCCCGCGCCCGTCCCGGCGGCCACCGGGGTCGCGCCGGCCTTGCGGCGCAGCGTGTCGAAGAGCACCGCGAGCGCGATGACGACGCCGATGACGACCTGCTGCCAGAAGGCGGACACGTTCAGCAGGTTCAGGCCGTTGCGCAGCACCGCGAGGATCAGCGCGCCGATCAGGGTGCCGGACGCCTTGCCGGTGCCGCCCGCCAGGGAGGCGCCGCCGATGACGACCGCGGCGATCGCGTCCAGCTCGTAGCCGTCGGCGGCCTGGGGCTGCGCCGAGGACAGCCGGGAGGCGAGCACGATGCCCGCGACGGCGGCGAACACGCCGGACAGGGCGTAGATGGCGAGCTTCTGCTTCTTCACGCGCAGGCCCGACAGGCGCGCGGCCTCCTCGTTGCCGCCGATCGCGTACATCGAGCGGCCGATGTAGGTCCGGCCGAGCACGAAGGCGGCGATCAGACCCATCACGATCATCACGAGGACCGGCACCGGCAGCCAGCCGCCGAGCGTGTCACCGAGGTGCGAGACGGAGTCGGGGAAGGCAATCGGGGAGCCCTCGGAGATCACCAGCGACAGACCGCGGGCCACCGAGAGCATGGCGAGCGTCGCGATGAACGGCGGGAGTTTGCCGTACGCGATGAGGAAACCGTTGACGAGTCCGGCCGCGATGCCCGTCGCGACGGCCAGCAGCACCGCTATGACGACCGGTACGCCGTGCGAGGTCGCGGTCCAGGCGAGGACGGTGGCCGACAGGGCCGCCACCGAGCCGACCGACAGGTCGATGCCCGCCGAGACGATGACGAAGGTGACGCCGAACGCGAGGACCGCGGTCACGGCCGCCTGGACGCCGACGTTGAGCAGGTTGTCGGTGGTCAGGAAGTCGCCCGACAGCGCCGACATGGCGATGACGAGGACGATCAGCGCGGTGAGCGCGCCGTTCTCCAGCAGCAGGCGGCGCAGTCCGCCGGCGGCGCCGCCGGTGCCCGGCGTCCTCTTGAGCGTGTCAGTGGCCACGAGCGGCCTCCTTGTCGGTCGTGGGGTTGCTGACGGCGAGTGCCATCACGGAGTCCTGGGTGGCCTCGTCGGCGGGCAGTTCGCCCGCGATCCGGCCCTGGGCCATCACCAGCACCCGGTCGCTCATACCGAGCACCTCCGGCAGATCGCTGGAGATCATCAGTACGGCCGCGCCGGCGGCGGTGAGTTCGTTGATCAGCTCGTAGATCTCGACCTTGGCGCCGACGTCGATGCCGCGCGTGGGCTCGTCGAGGATGAGCACCTTGGTGTTCGCGAGCAGCCACTTGCCGATGACGACCTTCTGCTGGTTGCCGCCGGACAGGGTGCGCACCTGCTGGCCGAGCCCGGCCATCCGCACGCCGAGGCGGTCCGCGATCCTCGCGGCGGCCTCCCGCCGGCCCTTGAGGTCGACGAGTCCCGCGCGGGTGGCGGACCGCATGGTCACCAGGCCGAGGTTCTCCTCGACGGACTGGTCCAGCACCAGGCCCTGGCCCTTGCGGTCCTCCGGGATCAGTCCGATGCCGGCCGCCATGGCGGCGCCCACGTCGTGCCCCTTCACGGCGGTACCGGCGACCTTGACGGCGCCCTTGTCGTACGGGTCCGCCCCGAACACCGCCCGCACGACCTCGGTGCGCCCGGCGCCGACGAGTCCGGCGATACCGACCACCTCACCGGCGTGCACCTCGAAGCCGACGTCGTGGAAGACGCCGTCGCGGGTCAGGCCCTCGACCGTGAGCAACGCGGCGCCCCGGTCGGCCCGTTCACGGGGGTACTGCTGATCGATCGAGCGGCCCACCATCAGCCGCACGAGCTCGTCCTGCGGTGTGGCGGCGGGGACCTGCCCGACGCTCCTTCCGTCCCGGATGACCGTGACCCGGTCGCCCAGGGCGGCGATCTCCTCCAGGTGATGGGTGATGAAGACGATCCCGACGCCGTCCTCGCGCAGCGTGCGCACGATCGCGAAGAGCTTCTCCACCTCCTCGGAGGTGAGCACGGCGGTCGGCTCGTCCATGATCAGCACGCGCGCGTCCAGGCTGAGCGCCTTGGCGATCTCGACCATCTGCAGGCGCGCGATGCCGAGTTCGCGCACCCGGGCGCGGGGCGACACGTGCACGCCGACCCGCTTCAGCAGGACCTCGGCGTCGGCCTCCATCCGCCCCCGGTCGATCATCCCGAAGCGGCGCGGCTGGCGGCCCAGGAAGATGTTCTCGGCGACCGTGAGGTCGGGCACGAGATTGAACTCCTGGTAGATGGTGGCGATCCCGAGCCGCTCGGAGTCCTGCGCACCGTGGATGCGCCGCTCCTCGCCGCCGACCAGGATCCGGCCGGCGTCCGGCGTGTAGGCGCCGGAGAGCATCTTGATGAGGGTGCTCTTGCCGGCGCCGTTCTCACCGAGGAGGACGTGCACCTCCCCGCGGCGCAGATCGAAGTCCACGCCGTCCAGCGCGACCACGCCGGGGAAGGTCTTCCGGATGCCCTCGATGCGCAGCAACTCGTCCTGGTTGCTCACGACGTGCTCCTTTGCACTGATGTGGGGTTCGCGCCGCAGGAGCGGCGCACGACGAGACGGGCGGGGAGGGTGACGGACTCGCCGGGCCGGCCCTCGATGCGGTCCACCAGGGCCCGTACGGCGGCCCGGCCCAGCTCGCCCGTCGGCTGGGCGACCGCGGTGATCGGCGGATCGGTGTGCACGAACCAGCGGATGTCGTCGAACGCGGCGAGCGCGATGTCGTCCGGGATGCGCAGGCCACGCGCGCGTACGGCGTCCAGGGCGCCGAGCGCCATCAGGTTGTCGGCGGCGAAGACGACCTCGGGCGGCTCGGGCAGGTCGAGGAAGCCCTCGGTGACGCGCCGGCCGCTCTCGGCCTGGAAGTCGCCCTGCCCGATGTAGACGTCGGGGAGTTCGAGCCCGTACGAGCCGAGCGCCTCCCGGAACGCCTCCACGCGCTCGCGTCCGGTCGTGGTGGCGGCGGGCCCAGCGATGATCGCGAGCCGCCGGTGCCCGAGCCCGTGCAGGTGCGCCACGAGGTCGCGCACGGCGGTCCGTCCGTCCGCCCGCACGACCGGCACGTCCACGCCCGGGATCCACCGGTCCACGAACACCATCGGCGTGCCCGCGCGGACCGCGTCCAGCATCAGCGGGGATCCGCCGTCGGTGGGGGAGACCAGGAGCCCGTCGATCCGGCGGTCCAGCAGGTTGCGTACGTGGTGGTCCTGCAGGTCGGGCCGCTCGTCGGCGTTGCCGATGATGACGCTGTAGCCGAGCGCGCGGGCCTCCTCCTCCACGGAGCGGGCCAGTTCGGTGAAGTAGGGGTTCATCACGTCACTGATGACCAGGCCGAGGGTGTGGGTCTGGTCGGTGCGCAGAGAGCGGGCGACGGCGTTCGGGCGGTAGCCCAGGCGCTCGACGGCGGCCAGCACGCGTGCGCGTGCCTCTGCGCTGACCGACGGATGGTCGTTCAGGACGCGCGAGACCGTGGCGACGGAAACCCCCGCCTCGGCAGCGACATCCTTGATGCTCGCCATCGCCGCTCCACCTCCTCGTGGAACTCATGGAATCGATTACATCGACGTGTACGAAGGATTGGAATCGATTACACGCCGATTAATCAACCCCTCAACCACATCCCGAGACCGCATCGTGATGTCGCGACACGTTCCGGGGCGGTCCACGCTGAAGGGAGAGCGGTCGTCCCACCAGGGCCTCTGCGGGGGCCGGAGCGGAGGAGTCATGACGGCAGCGACGCGCGACGAGGTACCCGTCACCCTCGGCGGCGACGGCGTGGAGGTGCGCACCCGGACCATCGGCGGCGGCATGTCCGTCGGCTACATCACCCTGCCGGAGGGCACGGACATGGGCCCCGCCCTCAAGGGCCTGGAGGGCGACGCCTGCCCCTGCCCGCACTGGGGGTACCTGCTGAAGGGCCGGCTGCGGATGCTGACGCCCACGGGGGAGGAGTACTACGAGGCGGGCCAGGCGTACTACTGGGGCCCCGGCCATGTCCCCGTCGCCCTGGAGGACTGCGAGTTCGTGGAGTTCTCCCCGGCCGCGGACTTCCAGGCGGTCATCGACCACGTGAAGTCGCAGGCGGGGTGACGGCCGCGGGCACCGCCTCTCCCACAGGCCGCCCGCGTTGTCGGACCCGGGCGGTAGCGTCAGATCATGTCCAATCAGGCGGGGACCTCCACGGGCGAACGGCGGCTCGCCGTGCTCGAAGGCGTACTGGAGCGCATCACGTACGCCAACGAGGAGAACGGCTACACGGTCGCCCGCGTCGACACCGGCAGAGGGGGCGGTGACCTGCTGACCGTGGTCGGCGCGCTGCTCGGGGCGCAGGTCGGCGAGTCGCTGCGGATGGAGGGGCGTTGGGGGTCCCATCCGCAGTACGGCAAGCAGTTCACCGTCGAGAACTACACGACCGTCCTGCCGGCCACCGTCCAGGGCATCCGCCGCTATCTCGGCTCCGGGCTCGTCAAGGGCATCGGCCCGGTCTTCGCCGACCGCATCACCCAGCACTTCGGGCTGGACACCCTGCGGATCATCGAGGAGGAGCCGAAGCGGCTCATCGAGGTCCCCGGCCTCGGCCCCAAGCGCACCAGGAAGATCGCCGACGCCTGGGAGGAGCAGAAGGCGATCAAGGAGGTCATGCTCTTCCTCCAGACGGTCGAGGTGTCGACCTCCATCGCCGTGCGGATCTACAAGAAGTACGGCGACGCCTCCATCTCCGTCGTGAAGAACCAGCCCTACCGCCTCGCCGCCGACGTCTGGGGCATCGGCTTCCTCACCGCCGACAAGATCGCCCAGTCCGTCGGCATCCCGCACGACAGCCCGGAGCGGGTCAAGGCCGGCCTTCAGTACGCCCTGTCGCAGGCCACCGACCAGGGCAACTGCTACCTCCCCGAGGAACAGCTGATCGCCGACGCGGTCAAGCTCCTCCAGGTCGACACCGGGCTGGTCATCGAGTGCCTCGCCGAGCTCGCCCAGGTCCCGCAGGACGGCTCGGACCCGGGAGTCGTACGGGAGAAGGTGCCCGGTCCCGACGGCCACCGGGAGCCCGTGACGGCCGTCTACCTCGTCCCCTTCCACCGGGCCGAACTCTCCCTCTCCGCCCAGCTGTTGCGGCTGCTGCGCACGAGCGAGGACCGGATGCCGGGGTTCCGCGACGTCGCCTGGGACAAGGCGCTGGGCTGGCTCAAGGACCGCACGGGCGCGGACCTCGCGCCCGAGCAGGAGGCCGCCGTCAAGCTGGCCCTGACCGAGAAGGTCGCCGTGCTGACCGGCGGACCCGGCTGCGGCAAGTCCTTCACGGTCCGCTCGATCGTCGAACTGGCGCGGGCGAAGAGGGCGCGCGTCGTGCTGGCCGCCCCCACCGGCCGCGCCGCCAAGCGTCTCGCCGAGCTGACCGGCGCCGAGGCCTCCACCGTCCACCGCCTGCTGGAGCTCAAGCCCGGCGGCGACGCGGCCTACGACAAGGACCGCCCGCTCCAGGCCGACCTGGTGGTCGTCGACGAGGCGTCCATGCTGGACCTGCTGCTGGCCAACAAGCTGGTCAAGGCCGTGCCGCCGGGGGCCCATCTGCTCTTCGTCGGGGACGTGGACCAGTTGCCGAGCGTCGGCGCGGGGGAGGTCCTGCGGGACCTGCTCGCCGAGGGCGGGCCCATCCCCGCCGTGCGCCTCACGCGCGTGTTCCGGCAGGCCCAGCAGTCCGGCGTGGTGACCAACGCGCACCGGATCAACGCCGGACAACACCCCGTCACCGAGGCCATGAAGGACTTCTTCCTCTTCGTCGAGGACGACACCGAGGAGGCCGGCCGGCTCACCGTGGACGTGGCGGCCCGCCGGATTCCCGCCAAGTTCGGGCTCGACCCGCGCCGGGACGTCCAGGTGCTGGCCCCCATGCACCGCGGCCCGGCCGGCGCGGGCACGCTGAACGGCCTGCTCCAGCAGGCCATCACGCCCGGACGCCCCGATCTGGCGGAGAAGCGGTTCGGCGGCCGCGTCTTCCGGGTCGGCGACAAGGTCACCCAGATTCGCAACAATTACGAGAAGGGGGAGAACGGTGTCTTCAACGGCACCGTGGGCGTGGTCACCTCGCTCGATCCGGTCGACCAGCGCCTGACGGTGCTGACGGACGAGGACGAGGAGGTTCCGTACGAATTCGACGAACTGGACGAACTGGCGCATGCGTACGCGGTGACGATCCACCGTTCACAGGGAAGTGAATATCCCGCGGTGGTGATCCCCGTCACCACGGGAGCATGGATGATGCTGCAGCGGAACCTGCTGTACACGGCGGTCACCCGGGCCAAGCGGCTGGTCGTCCTCGTCGGTTCGCGCAAGGCCATCGGCCAGGCGGTGCGCACGGTCTCGGCCGGACGCCGCTGCACCGCGCTCGACTTCCGGCTCGCGGGCTCCTGAACCCCGCTTTTCGGCCCCCGCCGGACCCCCTTCTGACCTGCCGTTTCGTGAGGCAGTGAAAAAAATGATCGATCAAACGAGTCGTGAAGGTCACAGAGCACTTCCAGATGGGGAAAACAGGGGGCAGGATGGCAGGTTGGCGGCACTCAGTGCCGCCAATAGGCCCAATGGTCGACCCCGAGTGCACTCTCCTGAGCCGAATGGGGGAGGGTAGAGACAGTCAGGGCAACCTCGAAGATGAGGCACAACGTCGGTGAGGGAAGACGTGAGCGACAACTCTGTAGTACTGCGGTACGGCGACGGCGAGTACACCTACCCGGTGATTGACAGCACCGTCGGCGACAAGGGCTTTGACATCGGCAAACTCCGCGCCCAGACCGGTCTGGTGACGCTGGACAGCGGATATGGCAACACCGCCGCCTATAAATCCGCCATCACCTACCTCGACGGCGAGCAGGGGATCCTCCGGTACCGCGGCTACCCGATCGAGCAGCTGGCCGAGCGCTCCACCTTCCTGGAGGTGGCCTACCTGCTGATCAACGGTGAGCTGCCGACCGTCGACGAGCTCTCGACGTTCAAGAACGAGATCACCCAGCACACGCTGCTGCACGAGGACGTCAAGAACTTCTACAAGGGCTTCCCGCGCGACGCCCACCCGATGGCCATGCTGTCGTCCGTGGTCTCGGCGCTGTCCACGTTCTACCAGGACAGCCACAACCCCTTCGACGAGCGGCAGCGCAACCTCTCGACGATCCGTCTGCTCGCCAAGCTTCCGACGATCGCGGCGTACGCGTACAAGAAGTCGATCGGTCACCCGTTCGTCTACCCGCGCAACGACCTCGGTTACGTCGAGAACTTCCTGCGCATGACCTTCTCGGTCCCCGCGCAGGAGTTCGAGCTGGACCCGGTCGTGGTCTCCGCCCTCGACAAGCTCCTCATCCTGCACGCCGACCACGAGCAGAACTGCTCCACGTCGACGGTCCGCCTGGTGGGCTCCTCGCAGGCGAACATGTTCGCGTCGATCTCGGCCGGTATCTCCGCCCTGTGGGGCCCGCTGCACGGCGGCGCCAACCAGTCCGTCCTGGAGATGCTCGAGGGCATCCAGGCCAACGGCGGCGATGTCGACTCCTTCATCCGCAAGGTGAAGAACAAGGAGGACGGCGTCCGCCTGATGGGCTTCGGCCACCGGGTGTACAAGTCCTTCGACCCGCGCGCGAAGATCATCAAGGCTGCGGCGCACGACGTCCTCTCCGCCCTCGGCAAGTCCGACGAGCTGCTGGACATCGCCCTGAAGCTGGAGGAGCACGCGCTCTCCGACGAGTACTTCGTCTCGCGCAACCTCTACCCGAACGTCGACTTCTACACCGGTCTGATCTACCGGGCCATGGGCTTCCCGACCGAGATGTTCACGGTCCTGTTCGCCCTCGGCCGGCTGCCGGGCTGGATCGCCCAGTGGCACGAGATGATCAAGGAGCCGGGTTCCCGCATCGGTCGCCCGCGCCAGATCTACACGGGTGTGGTCGAGCGCGACTTCGTG
Organism: Streptomyces sp. Y7; assembly: GCF_043195415.1. Classification (NCBI taxonomy): domain Bacteria; kingdom Bacillati; phylum Actinomycetota; class Actinomycetes; order Kitasatosporales; family Streptomycetaceae; genus Streptomyces; species Streptomyces sp. Y7. The sequence goes on along the minus strand of NZ_JBIDDQ010000029.1, from coordinate 78,589 downwards.
CCGGTCGAGCAGCGCTAGGCGCTCCACCGGGGCGCGAACGGGGGTTGTCGGCCGGATACGGGTTCGTCGTGGCCGGTCTCGCGCAGTTCCCCGCGCCCCTCAAGGGCTGTGCGCCCTTTTTGATTGCGTGAAATGAAGAAGGCGCCCTGGCGCCGGTCCCCCCACGGGCCGACGTCCAGGGCGCCTTCCCATGTCCCGGTGCGGATTCCCCCCACGGGATCCGGCCGGGCGTCTGAGAGAGCAGCGCCTGAATCGCTGTCTTTCGGTATTGCTTTGAGTAGAACGGGTGGAACTCGTCGTACTCCTTGGTGTGCGATCTGCCGGGACAGCGCACGGTCGGAAGGGCCGCTCAAAGCTTCCCGACGTACGTGCCCCGGCAACGCAACTCTGAGGAAGTCCCCCAAGACATCCTCAGATGCCAGTTGGCGCCCCCCAAGACGCTCCCTGACATCGTCAACTTAGACCTTCGAACCCCTTCGATGGTTACGTTCACATCACTGTGATCTGCGTCTCTTGCATATGTCCGTTAGATACGCAAGAGCCCCGATATGGCGATCGAGACCCAAGCGTAAGGATGATGCGCGAGCCTTGTGAAGAGCTTATGTGAGCCGGGCGTCGGACTCCAGAGGGACCCAGCGGGGTTCTTACTACGAATTCACCGGAACGTCCGCAGCCGCAGGCTGTTCGACACCACGAACACCGACGAGAACGCCATCGCGGCCCCCGCGATCATCGGGTTCAGCAACCCCGCCGCGGCCAGCGGCAACGCGGCCACGTTGTACCCGAAGGCCCACACGAGGTTGCCCCTGATCGTCGCCAGCGTCCGCCGGGACAGCCGGATGGCGTCCGCCGCCACCCGCAGATCACCGCGCACCAGCGTCAGATCGCTCGCCTCGATCGCCGCGTCCGTCCCCGTGCCCATGGCGAGCCCCAGATCGGCGGTGGCGAGCGCGGCCGCGTCGTTGACGCCGTCGCCCACCATGGCCACGCAGCGCCCCTCGCGCCGCAGCCGCCGTACCGCCTCGACCTTGTCCTCGGGCAGGACCTCCGCGATGACCTGATCGATACCGACCCTCTTCGCCACCGCCTCGGCGACCACCCGGTTGTCCCCGGTCAGCAGCACCGGGGTGAGCCCCAGCGCGCGCAGCTCGCGCACCGCCTCGGCGGAGGTCTCCTTCACCGCGTCCGCGACGGCGATCACGCCGCGCGCCGCTCCGTCCCACCCGACGACGACAGCCGTACGGCCGTCCCTCTCGGCCTCTTGCCGGGCGCGGGCCAGGTCACCGGGCAGTGAGTCGAAAAGGCGCCCCACGGCCACGTCATGGCCCTCCACGCGTCCGCGCACGCCTCGCCCGGGGACGCTGCGGAACCCCTCGACCTCCGGCAGCCGTCCGACCAGCGACTCGGCGCCGGCCGCGACCGCCCGGGCCACGGGATGCTCGGAGGCGTGCTCCACGGCGCCCGCGAGTCGCAGCAGCCGCTCCTCGTCGGTGCCGTCGGCGACGTACACCTGCTGCAGGGTCATCCGGCCGGTGGTGACCGTGCCGGTCTTGTCCAGGACGACGGTGTCGACCCGGCGCGTGGACTCCAGCACCTCGGGGCCCTTCAGGAGGATGCCGAGCTGTGCCCCGCGTCCGGTGCCGACCATCAGGGCCGTGGGGGTGGCCAGGCCCAGCGCGCACGGGCAGGCGATGATCAGGACCGCGACCGCCGCGGTGAAGGCGGCGACGGCGTCGTCGGTGAGGCCGAGCCAGGCTCCGAAGGTGGCCACGGCGAGGACGATGACCGCCGGTACGAACACCGCGGAGATCCGGTCGGCGAGCCGCTGCACCTCGGCCTTGCCGTTCTGCGCGTCCTCCACCATCCGCGCCATCCGTGCCAGCTGCGTGTCCCCGCCGACCCGGGTCGCCTCGACGACGAGCCGCCCGCCCGCGTTGACGGTGGCGCCGGTGACCGTGTCCCCGGCCGTGACGTCCACCGGCACCGACTCGCCGGTCAGCAGGGCCGCGTCCACCGCGGAGGTGCCCTCCACGACGGTGCCGTCGGTGGCGATCTTCTCGCCGGGCCGTACGACGAACCGGTCGCCGACGGCCAGCGACTCGACCGGGACCCGCACCTCGCGCCCGTCGCGCAGCACGGCGACGTCCTTCGCCCCCAGCTCCATCAGGGCGCGCAGCGCCGCACCCGCGCGGCGCTTGGAGCGGGCCTCCAGATAGCGTCCGAGCAGGAGGAACGTGACGACGCCGGAAGCCACTTCGAGGTAGATCTGGGAGGCGCCGTCCACGCGCGAGACGGTGAACTCGAACGAGTCGTGCATGCCAGGCATGCCCGCGTCCCCCAGGAACAGCGCCCACAGCGACCAGCCGAACGCCGCCAGCGTGCCCATCGAGATCAGCGTGTCCATGGTGGCCGCGCCGTGCCGGGCGCCCGTCAACGCGGCCCGGTGGAAGGGCAGTCCGCCCCAGACGACGACCGGCGAGGCGAGGGTGAGCGCGAGCCACTGCCAGTTGTCGAACTGGAGGGCCGGGATCATCGACAGCGCGATGACCGGGACGGCGAGCAGTGCGGAGACGACGAGGCGCTGACGGTAGGAGGCCGGTTCCGGGTCTTGCGGAGCCTCCTGCGGCGCGGGCCGCGCGGGGGCGGGCTCCTGCGCGGTGTACCCCGTCTTCTCCACCACCGCGATCAGGTCGGCGACCTCGATGCCCGCGGGACAGCTGACCCTGGCCTTCTCGGTCGCGTAGTTCACCGTGGCGGTCACGCCGTCCATGCGGTTGAGCTTCTTCTCGACGCGCGCCGCACAGGAGGCGCAGGTCATGCCGCCGATCAGCAGCTCGACGTCCGAGCCGCCGACGCCGTCGGCCGGGCCGGGCGCAGGCGTCGTCGCGCCCGCGGCGGGCGCGGGCGTCCGTCCGGCCGTGGCGGTCGCCGTGGCCGGCCCGGCTATCGGCGGTTCACCGGTGGTGCGGGTCATGGCCGGACTCAGGCCCTGCCGACCAGTTCAAAGCCGGCCTCGTCGACGGCCGCGCGCACGGCCTCCTCGTCCAGTGCGGCCGCCGAGACGACGGTGACCTCGCCGGTCGAGGCGACGGCCTTCACCGAGCTGACGCCGGGGAGTTCGGAGATCTCGCCGGAGACGGCCCCCTCGCAGTGTCCGCAGCTCATGCCGCTCACCTTGTAGACGGCGGTGACGGAGCCGGAGGTGTCGGTCTGGGCGGTCATGTGGTTCTCCTCGTCGAGACATGTGGGGCTGAGGGGACCCACGGGGCCCCTTCTCCTCCAAGGTATACCCCTACGGGGTACTGCTCAAAGAGGGGTGGCCGCTGTCGCCACAGCACGCACGTTCGGCGTGTACCGCGTTCCCGCTCCGGGATGCGGGTGTGCCCGGGGCGGGAGACAGTGGGTCGCGGGGTCCCCGCCCGCATACGGGAGCTGATCCATGCACACCTATCGGTACCGGCCCATCACGTCGCGGTACGGGCCTCCTCGGCATGGCCGAGTCTGTCGCCCACCAGCGGGTCGAGGTAGCGGATCAGGGCGTTCTTCAGCTCCTGGACGTAGGCGTCGCGTTCGCCGCCCTCGTGGGCGAGCACCAGCTCCAGGCCGGCCTTGTACATGCCCAGGCACATGTGGGCGGTCCGGGCGAGGTCGGCCGGGGCGGCGTCGGGCAGGAACGAGGAGAGCAGGCCCTCGATCCGGGACAGCAGCGTCGCGTGCAGGGCGTCGTGCTCCTCGGCCATGCGGCCGGGGATGTCGGGGCCGTGCATCAGCGCGAAGAACGCCGGATGGGCGCAGTTGAAGGCGATGAACCGGTCGACGGCGGAGGCGACGGCCTCCTCCAGTGGCGTAGCGGGATCGACCGGGGCCAGTGCCTCGCCGTACATCTCGCGCATCTCGTGCATCAGGCGGTCGCCCAGCTCTATCGCGATCGCTTCCTTGTTCGGGAAGAACTGGTAGAGCGTGCCGGGTGAGACGCCGGCCTCGCGGGCGATGGCGTTGGTACTGGCGGCCGTGTAACCGGTGGTGGTGAAGACGGTGGCCGCCGCTTCCAGCAGCTGGGCGATGCGGCGCTCGCCGCGCGCCTGGCGGCGGCGCGGCTGCTCCTTCTCCTGGTGGACCTGGTCGTCCTTGTCCCGGTTGGCGGACACGCGTTATCCCCAGCTCTCCGAACGCGATTGACAAACGCGAGCGGTCGCTCGCATTCTTGAGAAACGCGAGCGATGTCTCGTGTTTGCCAGTCTATGGCAGTGACAGCTCCATGCTGCCTGCCGTGCACAGCATGGATCAGGGTGAAGGGGACACCGCACCATGAACGAAGTCAACAGGCCACCCCGAGTCGGGGCTGGACCCTCCCCCACGCTCGAACGTCGCTCGCGCGGGTGGACCCGCATCGTGACGGCACGCCCCCGGTTGTCGCTGCTCGTGGCCCTGGTGATCACCGCGCTCGCGGTGCTGGCCGGCAGCGGCGTGGCCGACCGGCTGGGCAGCGGCGGCTGGGAGGACCCGGACGCCGAGTCGACCTACGCGACCAAGGCGCTGGAGCGTGAGTTCCCCGCTTCCCAGCCCAACCTCCTGCTCCTCGTGGACGCGGGCGACGCCTCCGTGGACGACCCCGCGGTCACCGCGGAGGCACAGCGCCTCGTGACCCGGCTGACCGGCGAGAAGGGCGTCGTGGGTGTCGGTTCCTACTGGCAGACCACAGCGCCGGCCCTGCGCGCCGAGGACGGCCACGAGGCGCTGATAGCGGCCCGGATCACCGGCGACGAGAAGCGGATGGGGGAGACCCTGGACCGCATCGCGCCCGAGTTCCGCGGCGCGCACGGCCCGGTGGAGGTGCGCGTCGGCGGCCCGGTCGCGGTGCGGCACGAGATGCAGACGACCATCCAGGAGGACCTGCTGCGCGCCGAGGTGATCGCCCTGCCGGTCACCCTCGTGCTGCTGGTGATGGTCTTCGGCAGCGCCGTCGCCGCCCTGCTGCCGCTCGGCATCGGCATCGTCGCCATCCTCGGCACGAACGCGGTGCTGCGCGGCCTGACCGAGTTCACCGACGTCTCGGTCTTCGCGATGAACCTCACCACGGCCCTCGGCCTGGGCCTCGCCGTCGACTACGCCCTGTTCATCGTCCGCCGCTTCCGCGAGGAACTCGCCAACGGCGCCGAACCCCTGGGAGCCGTCGGCACCACCCTGCGCACCGCCGGACGCACGGTCCTCTTCTCGGCCCTCACGGTCGCGGTGTCCCTGGCGGCGATGCTGCTCTTCCCGCAGTACTTCCTGCGGTCCTTCGCCTACGCCGGCGTCGCGGTGGTGCTGCTGGCCGCCGGGGCCGCCCTGATCCTGCTCCCGGCGGCCCTGGTGCTGCTCGGTCACCGGGTCAACGCCCTGGACCTGCGCAAGCTGCTGCGGCGCGGGCGGGCGAAGGACGCCGAACAGGCGACCGGAGCGACGGAGGGCAGGGCCTGGGCCCGTACGGCGAACCTCGTCATGCGCCGTGCCCCCTTCTTCGCCCTCGGCACCACCGCCGTCCTGGTCCTGCTCGGACTGCCCTTCCTGGGCGTGAAGTTCGGCACCGCCGACGACCGCCAGCTGCCGTCGAGCGCCGAGTCCCATGTCGTGCAGCAGCACATCCGCGACGGCTTCCCGGGCAGTCCCGGCGGCGGCCTGGAAGTGCTCGCCGAGGGGCGGGCCACCCAGGCGCAGTACACCGACTACAAGGAGCGCATCGGAGCGCTCCCCGAGGTGCTGCGGGTCGACGGGCCACTGGTGAAGGGCGACTCGGCGTACTTCACGGTGCAGCCGAAGGGCGAGGCGGTGGACGATCCGGCCCAGCGGCTGGTCGACGACCTGCGCGCCACCGAGGCCCCGTTCGACACCAAGGTGACCGGCGCGGCCGCCGTCCTGGTCGACTCCAAGGACGCGATAGGCGAACGCCTGCCGCTGGCGGCCGCCTTCATCGCGATCGTCACCCTGCTGCTGGTGTTCCTGCTGACGGGCAGCGTGCTGATCCCGATCCAGGCGGTGGTGCTCAACGCGCTCAGCCTGACGGCGATGTTCGGCGCGGTGGTCTGGGTCTTCCAGGACGGGCATCTCTCCGGCCTGCTCGGCTTCACCAGCCCCGGCTCGATCGAGACGACCCTCCCGGTGCTGATGTTCTGCGTCGCCTTCGGACTGTCGATGGACTACGGCGTGTTCCTGCTCTCCCGCATCAAGGAGGAGTACGACACGACGGGCGACCACGACGAGGCGGTACGGCACGGCCTTCAGCGCACGGGCGGCCTGATCACCGCGGCCGCCGTCATCCTCGCGGTGGTGATGGTGGCGATCGGCACCTCCCGGGTGACCAACACCAAGATGCTCGGCCTGGGTATCGCGCTGGCGGTGCTCATGGACGCGATGATCGTCCGCAGCCTGCTGGTCCCGGCCGTCATGCGCCTGACGGGGCGGGCGACCTGGTGGGCGCCGGGACCGCTCAGGCGGCTGCACGACAGGTTCGGGCTCAGCGAGTCGGAGGGGGCGCCCGAGCAGGCCGACACCGAGGAGCGGGACAAGGTGGCGGTGCCCGGCTAGCGTTCCGCCGGACGGGGTGATCTCCGCGCCGGACCGTTCCGGGAGCCGCTTCCGGGAGGTGTCACGGGGATCACCGGGCAGGGACGGAAGGCGAGGTGGGGCGGATGCGTGCCGTCGTGTTCGAGCGGTTCGGGGAGCCGGCCGAGGTGCGGGAGGTGCCCGATCCGGAGCCGAAGGAGCACGGGGTCGTGGTCCGGGTCGAGGCGACGGGACTGTGCCGCAGCGACTGGCACGGCTGGCAGGGACACGACCCGGACATCACGACGCCGCATGTGCCCGGGCATGAACTCGCCGGGGTCGTCGAGGCGGTGGGCGACCGGGTCACCGGCTGGCGGCCCGGCGACCGGGTCACCGTGCCCTTCGTGTGCGCCTGCGGAAGCTGCGCGGCCTGCGCGGCGGGCGACCAGCAGGTGTGCGAGCGCCAGACCCAGCCCGGCTTCACGCAATGGGGCTCCTTCGCCCAGTACGTGGCGCTGGACCACGCCGACGTCAATCTCGTCGCCGTGCCGGAGGGGATGTCCTTCGCGACGGCTGCCTCGCTGGGCTGCCGGTTCGCCACCGCGTTCCGGGCGGTCGTGCAGCAGGGCCGGGTGGCCGCGGGGGAGTGGGTCGCGGTGCACGGCTGCGGAGGGGTGGGCCTGTCCGCGGTGATGATCGCGGCGGCCTCGGGCGCGCGGGTCGTCGCGGTGGACGTCTCGGCGCGGGCCCTGGACCTGGCGCGGACGTTCGGGGCGGCGGAGTGCGTGGACGCCTCGGAGGTGCCCGACACGGCGGCGGCGATCCACGCCGTGACCGGTGGCGGTGCCCATCTCTCCCTGGACGCCCTCGGCTCGCCCGCCACCTGCGCCGCCTCCGTCAACGGCCTGCGCCGCCGGGGCCGGCACCTCCAGGTCGGCCTGCTGCCCTCGGAGTCCGGGACGACCCCGGTCCCCATGGCCCGCGCCATCGCCCTGGAGCTCGAACTCCTCGGCAGCCACGGCATGGCGGCGCACACCTATCCGCCGATGCTGGAACTGGTGCGGGCCGGCGTGCTGCGGCCGGATCTGCTGGTGACGTCGACGATCCCGCTGGACGCGGTCCCGGCGGCGCTGGCGGAGGCGGGGACGGCGCCGGGGGCCGGCGTGACCGTCATCGATCCGTGGAGCTGACGGCGGCGGAGAGATCGGGGCGGCCGCGGTGGGCCGCCCACTCGCGGTCGAGGATCGCCATCATCACCCAGTCCCGCCACTCACCGTCCCGCAGATCGGCCTCCCGCCGGACACCCTCCACCACGAACCCGGCCTTCTCGTAGGCCCGCAGAGCACGGGCGTTGTGGCCGTAGACCTCCAACTGGATCCGGCGCAGCCCGAGTTGCTCGAAACCATGGGCGGCGATGAGCCGGGTGGCCTCGGTGCCGATGCCCCGGCCGCGCCCCCGGGGGCCGACGAGCGTGCGGAACGTACAGCTGCGGGCCTTGGGATCCCACTCGTACAGGACGACCTCGCCGACGAGTTCGCCGGTGGCGCGGTCGGTGACGGCGAGGTCGAGGCGGTCGGGCTGTGCGGAGCGGGAGCCGTACCAGGAGCGCAGCCGCTCCAGGGGGAACTCCTCGGAGGTCTCGTCGGTGAAGCGGAGGACCTCGGGGTCCTCGATGATCTCCGCCATGACAGCGGCGTCGGCCTCGGTGAAGGGGCGCAGCACGGTCCGCTCGCCGGTGAGTACGGGCTTGACGGAGAAGTCGCTCATGGCACGACTGTGCCCCACGCGCCGGGTGGGGCACAGCTGGTTTTCCGGGAGGTCAGTCCGGCCTGCGGCCGCGGTTTCCGGGGCGGGAGGCCACCCACAGCCGCACGGTGTCCGCGTACCAGAAGGGCTTGCCGCCCTCCACGTGGTCCGGCGGCGGAAGCAGCCCGTGCTTGCGGTACGACCGTACGGTGTCCGGCTGCACCTTGATGTGCGCGGCGATCTCCTTGTAGGACCAGAGCCTTCGGTCGGTCATCAGTTGCACCTCCCCGCGCGCGCCGCGGCGGCGACCGGGGGCTGGTCGTCGGGGGTACCGTGCGCTGCGCTGGTGATCACAAAGCCTGTGTCCGGTCAACGACGCTGAGTGAGCGGCGGAAGGGCCTGTGCGCCGGGTGTGACGCAGGGCCCGCGTACACGAGACATGTGTGACAAGGGAGGGGCCTTTGTGACACAGGTGACGCAAAGGCGCACGCGGGCGCAAGGGCGTGGCGCGTTGACAACTGCCCGTCCCGCACCACCCAAGGGGCGCGACAAGCCCCCACGAGCCGCACCCGCCCCCTCCCGCAACCCCGCAGACGCAAAGGCGCCCGGTCCACCCCAAGCGTATCGTTCGAATGTCTGGACAAAACATTGACAGGCCTCCCCGACCAGGGCTACAAAACCGAAGAGACCCGACGCACCGCGAACGCGCGCGCCGGTGTCGGGACGCGAGCGTCGACAAGGGAGACCGAGGGAAGCCGATGGCGTACGACCTGATCACCATGGGGCGGATCGGAGTGGACCTCTACCCCTTGCAGACCGGCGTCCCGCTGCCGCAGGTCACCTCCTTCGGCAAGTTCCTCGGCGGCTCGGCGACGAACGTCGCGGTCGCCGCCGCCCGCCTCGGCCGCCGTACCGCGGTGATCACCCGCACCGGGGACGACCCCTTCGGCACCTATCTCCACGAGGCCCTGCGGGGCTTCGGAGTCGACGACCGCTGGGTCACCCCGGTCCCCGGACTGCCCACCCCGGTCACCTTCTGCGAAGTGTTCCCGCCGGACGACTTCCCGCTGTACTTCTACCGGCAGCCCAAGGCCCCCGACCTGGAGATCGACGCCCACGAGCTGGACCTCGACGCCATCCGCGACGCCCGGATCTTCTGGGTCACCGGCACCGGCCTGAGCGAGGAGCCCAGCCGTACGGCGACGCTCGCGGCCCTCGCCCATCGCGCCAAGGCCGGCATCACGGTCTTCGACCTCGACTGGCGCCCCATGTTCTGGCAGGACCCCGAGGCCGCCCGCCCCTTCTACGCGGAGGCGCTCAAGCACACCACCGTCGCTGTCGGCAACCTCGACGAGGTGGAGGTCGCCACCGGCGTCCGCGAACCGCACGCCGCCGCCCGCGCGCTGCTGGACGCGGGCGTACAGGTCGCGGTCGTCAAGCAGGGCCCCAAGGGTGTCCTCGCCGTCAACGCCGACGGCGACCAGGCCGAGGTACCGCCGTTGCCCGTCACCGTCCTCAACGGCCTCGGTGCCGGCGACGCGTTCGGCGGTTCCCTCTGCCACGGCCTGCTCGAAGGCTGGGACCTGGAGAAGACCATGCGGCACGCCAACGCGGCCGGCGCCATCGTCGCCTCCCGGCTGGAGTGCTCCTCCGCGATGCCGGCACCCGCCGAGATCGAGGCCGCGATCGCAGCGGGGGCAGTCAAGTGACCCCCGAAGCCCGCGGGCCCCGCCGGTCCGGCCGCCCCGTCGCCGTCGACATCTCGGAACTGGTCCGCCTGCGCGCCCAGCGCCCGGAAGCCGTCGCCGAGGCCGCCGCCCGGCGTACGCGGCGGCCGCTGCTCGGCGACAGCGGCCGGCTGATGATCGTCGCCGCCGACCACCCGGCCCGCGGCGCCCTCGGGGTCGGCGACCGCAAACTCGCCATGGCCCACCGGGGAGACCTGCTCGAACGCCTCTGTCTGGCGCTGGAGCGGCCCGGCGTCGACGGGGTCCTCGCCACCGCCGACATCCTCGACGACCTGCTGCTGCTCGGCGCCCTCGACGGCAAGGTCGTCATGGGCTCGATGAACCGCGGCGGCCTCCAGGGCGCGAGCTTCGAGCTCGACGACCGCTTCACCGGCCACCGCGCCGAGGACATCGAACGGCTCCGCTTCGACGCGGGCAAGCTGCTGCTGCGCGTCGACTACGACGACCCCGGCTCCCTCACCACGCTGGAGTCCACCGCCCGCGCGATCGACGCGATGGCGGCCCGCCGGCTCCCCGTCTTCGTCGAGCCGTTCCTCAGCCACCGCACCCCCGAGGGCAAGGTCGCCAACGACCTGTCCGCCGAGGCCGTCACCAAGTCCATCGCCATCGCCTCCGGGCTCGGCGGCACCTCGGCCTACACCTGGCTCAAACTCCCGGTCACCGAGAACCCCGACGACATGGCCGAGGTCATGCGGACCTCCACCCTCCCGGCCGTCCTCCTCGGCGGCGAGGTCGGCGACGACCAGGACGGGGCATACGAGAAGTGGCGGGGGGCCCTGCAACTGCCCACCGTGCGGGGTCTGGTGGTGGGACGGTCGTTGCTCTACCCGGCGGACGGGGACGTGGCCGCCGCCGTCGACACCGCCGTAGGACTCCTGTGAGGACCTGATGACACACCGCGAACCGTACGCCGGGACGGGCAGCGGACCCTGCGTCCCGAAGGGCACCACCGGCGACAGTGAATGGATCGTGCCTCCGCTGAACGGCGGGTGCACCGTGGACATCGGGAACGAGAAGTACCGACTCCCGGGCACGGACAGCGTATTCAGTGGAGTCGCCGACTTCACCCACGCACCCCGTGACGCCCGGGCCCAGAACGCCTCCGGCGCGGGAGGCCGCTTTGCTTTGGCAGGAGCGAAGTGCGAGCGAAGACTCCCCGCCCGCTACGGCCCCGCGCCGGAGGTCCCCCACCTGCACCATCGAGTCGGACGGGGCCGCGGAGCCGTAAGACAGAGGCGGATCCGCTTCTCCTCGGCCCACCCAGAAAGCACAGGGGGTTACCGATGACCTCAACGACGAGGCTGACGGTCGCACAGGCGCTTGTCCGCTTCCTGTCCGCCCAGTACACCGAGCGCGACGGGGCACGCCACCGCCTGATCGGCGCCACCTGGGGCATCTTCGGCCACGGCAACGTCGCCGGGATCGGCCAGGCGCTGGTCGAGTACGGCGACGACATGCCGTACCACCAGGGCCGCAACGAACAGGCGATGGTGCACGCGGCGGTCGGCTACGCCCGCCAGTCGAACCGCCTGTCCACCCACGCCGTCACCACCTCCATCGGCCCCGGCGCGACCAACCTCGTCACCGGCGCCGCCCTCGCGACCATCAATCACCTCCCGGTCCTGCTGCTGCCGGGCGACGTCTTCGCCGCCCGCCCCGCCGACCCCGTCCTCCAGCAGCTCGAAGTGCCCTACGCGGGCGATGTGTCGGTCAACGACTGTCTGCGCCCGGTGTCGAGGTACTTCGACCGGATCACCCGCCCCGAGGCCCTGATCCCGTCCGCCCTCAATGCGATGCGGGTGCTCACCGACCCCGTCGAGACCGGCGCGGTGACGCTGGCGCTCCCGCAGGACGTGCAGGCCGAGGCGTACGACTGGCCCGACGCGTTCTTCGCCGAGCGCACCTGGGTGGTCCGCAGGCCGGGCGCCGACCCCACCGAACTCGCCGAGGCCGTCCGGGCCGTCCGGTCCGCCCGCAGGCCCCTGGTCGTCGCGGGCGGCGGCGTCCACCACAGCCGCGCCGAGGCGGCCCTCGCCGAGTTCGCGGAGGTCACCCGCATCCCCGTCGCCTCCACCCAGGCCGGCAAGGGCTCCCTGCGCTTCGACCACCCCCAGGACGTCGGCGGCATCGGCCACACCGGCACCGCCACCGCCGACGAACTCGCCCGCACCGCGGACCTGGTGATCGGCGTCGGCACCCGCTACACCGACTTCACCACCGCCTCCGGCACCCTCTTCGCGAACCCGGACGTCCGCTTCCTCAACCTCAACATCGCGCCCCACGACGGCCACAAGCTCGCCGGGATGCCGCTGATCGCGGACGCCCGCAGCGGCCTGATGGAACTGACCGCGGCCCTGGACCTGCACGCCCACCGGGCGGCCGCCTCGTACATCGCCGAGTACACCGAGGACAAGGAACGCTGGGAGCAGCGCGTCGACGCCTGCTACGAGGCCGACGAACCCGATGTCCGGCCGACGCAGCCGCAGGTGCTCGGCGCCCTGGACGCGCTCGTCGACGAGTCGGACGTGATCATCAACGCGGCCGGCTCCCTCCCCGGCGACCTGCACAAACTGTGGCGGGCCCGCTCACGGGACCAGTACCACCTGGAGTACGGCTACTCCTGCATGGGCTACGAGATCCCGGCCGCGATCGGCGTGAAACTGGCCGCGCCCGAGCGCCACGTGTGGGCGCTGGTCGGTGACGGCACCTATCTGATGATGCCGACGGAGATCGTGACCGCCGTGCAGGAGGGCGTCGCGATCAAGGTGGTGCTCGTGCAGAACCACGGGTACGCGTCCATCGGCGGACTGTCGGAGGAGACGGGCGCCGAGCGCTTCGGCACCGCCTACCGCCACCGCGCGGACGACGGCACCTTCACCGGTGCCCCGCTCCCCGTCGACCTGGCCGCCAACGCCGCGAGCCTGGGCATGCGGGTGCTGCGCGCGAAGACCGTCAGCGATCTGCGGGAGGCGCTCGCCGAGGCCCGCGAGGCCGACACTCCCACATGTGTCTACGTCGAGACCCAAACGGCAGACACAGTGTCGGGCCCGCCGCCCGCACAGGCCTGGTGGGATGTTCCCGTGGCCGAGACCGCGACCCGACCGTCGGCGGTCAAGGCACGTGAGCTGTACGAACGGCACGTCTCGACCCGACGCCGCCATCTGTGCTGAATCTCCCGGGGGACAACCCCCGGACCCCCGGCAGAAAAGCAGGTCGGCCCGCATGACCGGCGGGACATCGTGAGGCGGACCTGAACGAAGGAGTAACCGGTCATGACGAAGATCGTCAACCACTGGATCGGCGGCAAGACCGCCGAAGGCGCGTCGGGCACGTACGGGCCGGTCACCGACCCGGCCACCGGCGCCGTCACCACGAAGGTCGCCTTCGCCTCGGTCGACGAGGTGGACGCGGCGGTCGCGGCCGCCAAGGAGGCGTACCTGACCTGGGGCCAGTCCTCGCTGGCCCAGCGCACCTCGATCCTGTTCAAGTTCCGCGCGCTGCTGGACGCCAACCGGGACGCCATCGCCGAGCTGATCACCGCCGAGCACGGCAAGGTGCACTCCGACGCCCTCGGCGAGGTCGCCCGCGGTCTGGAGATCGTCGACCTGGCGTGCGGCATCAGCGTGCAGCTGAAGGGCGAGCTGTCGACGCAGGTCGCGAGCCGCGTCGACGTCTCGTCGATCCGGCAGCCGCTCGGTGTCGTCGCGGGCATCACGCCGTTCAACTTCCCGGCGATGGTGCCGATGTGGATGTTCCCGATGGCCATCGCATGCGGCAACACCTTCGTGCTCAAGCCGTCCGAGAAGGACCCGTCGGCGTCGATCAAGATCGCCGAGCTGCTCGCCGAGGCCGGCCTGCCGGACGGCGTCTTCAACGTCGTGCACGGCGACAAGGTGGCCGTCGACCGGCTCCTGGAGCACCCCGACGTCAAGGCGGTGTCGTTCGTCGGCTCGACGCCGATCGCCCGCTACATCCACACCACCGCCTCCGCCAACCACAAGCGCGTCCAGGCCCTCGGCGGCGCCAAGAACCACATGCTGGTCCTGCCGGACGCCGACCTGGACGCGGCCGCCGACGCCGCCGTGTCGGCCGCCTACGGCTCCGCGGGCGAGCGCTGCATGGCCATCTCCGCGGTCGTCGCGGTCGGGGCGATCGGTGACGAGCTGGTGGAGAAGATCCGCGAGCGCGCCGAGAAGATCAAGATCGGTCCCGGCAACGACCCGACCTCCGAGATGGGCCCGCTGATCACCGCCGTCCACCGCGACAAGGTGGCCTCCTACGTCACCGGCGCCGCGGCCGAGGGCGCCGAGGTGGTCCTCGACGGCACCGGCTACACCGTCGACGGCTTCGAGGACGGCCACTGGATCGGCATCTCGCTGCTCGACAAGGTGCCGACGTCCGCGAAGGCGTACCAGGACGAGATCTTCGGCCCGGTGCTGTGCGTGCTGCGCGCCGAGACGTACGAGGACGGCGTGGCCCTCATCAACGCCTCGCCGTTCGGCAACGGCACCGCGATCTTCACCCGGGACGGCGGCGCCGCCCGCCGCTTCCAGCTGGAGATCGAGGCCGGCATGGTCGGCGTGAACGTCCCGATCCCGGTCCCCGTCGGCTACCACAGCTTCGGCGGCTGGAAGGACTCGCTCTTCGGCGACCACCACATCTACGGCAACGACGGCACGCACTTCTACACCCGCGGCAAGGTCGTCACCACCCGCTGGCCCGACCCGGCCGACGCCCCCTCCGGCGTCGACCTGGGCTTCCCGCGCAACCACTGACGCCGGCTTCCGGGGCCGTCCGCATCGCGGACGGCCCCATTTTTTTGTGCGCCCGCGCTGCGGTTCCCGCACCCGTGCCGAGCCGCCCTGGAAGCGGCCTTGACGCGACGTTAACGCGCGAAAGGAGGGTCTTCGGCCACGGATTCCGTAGGTGAACACCCATTGACGCGATGGTTTCCGTCGATGTTGCATCCCCCTCGTGACCGACACCCTCACCCCCGTCGAGGGCGCCGCAGTCGAGGCGTCGGACGGCCCCCGCAAGCTCAAGCGCTCCATCGGCGTGGTCGGCGGCACCCTGCTCACGCTCTCCTGCGTGACCCCCGCCTCCACCCTGTTCGTGGTCGTCCCCGACCTGTTCGGCTCGCTCGGCACCGCCACCGCCCTCACCATCGCCATCGGCTCGCTGCTGTGCGTCGCCGTGGCGTTCTGCTACTCGGAGCTGGGCACCCTCATCCCCAGCGCGGGCGGCGAGTACGCGATGGTCTCCACGCTCGCCGGACGGCTCGCGGGCTGGCTCGTGTTCGTGCTCTCCCTGCTGGTCGTCATGGTCGTCCCGCCGGTGATCGCGATGGGCACCGCCGACTACCTCGCCCCGATCGTGCACCTCGACCCCGCGATGACCGGCGCCGGCGTGATGCTCCTCGCCACCCTCGCCGGCCTGCTGGACCTGCGCGCGAACGCCTGGATCACCGGCGTCTTCCTGGTCCTGGAGGTCATCGCCGCGGCCGTCGTGGCGGTGCTGGGCTTCGCCCACGCCGAGCGCGGCCCCGCGAGCCTGGTCTCGATGGAGGTGGCCGGCGCCGACGGCCGTGCCGATGCCGTGACGGGCCTGCTGGTCGTCTCCGGGCTCGCCATCGCCCTCTTCGTCACCCAGGGCTTCTCCACCGCCGTCTACCTCTCCGAGGAGCTGGAGAACCCGCGCCGCAACGTCGCCCGCACCGTGCTGGCCACCCTCGGCATCTCCGCCGTGATCATCCTGGTGCCGGTCGTCGCGGTCACCCTCGGCGCCTCGGACCTCCAGGAGCTGACCGGCGGCGACCTCTCCGCCATGGTCACCGCCTGGTCCAACACCGCGGTCGGCACCTTCGTCAGCCTCTGCGTGGCCCTCGCGATCATCAACGCGGGCATCGTCATGGTCATCCAGAACTCCCGCGTGCTGTTCGCCTCCGCCCGCGACAAGGCCTGGCCCCGACCGGTCAACGACGTGCTCGCCAAGCTCGGCCGCTTCGGCTCCCCGTGGGTCGCCACCCTCGCGGTCGGCGTGCCCGGCGCCGCCCTGTGCTTCGTCAACCTCGACACCCTGTACGGCGTCACGGGCGTCTCCGTGACCGGCATGTACCTGCTCGTCGCGGTCGCGGCCCTGCTCGCCCGGCGCGGCGCGCACCGGCACACCCGCGCCTGGCGGATGCCGCTGTGGCCCGCGATGCCCGTCCTGCTGATCGTGGTCCTCGGCTACATCCTCACCCAGCAGGAGACCGCGCATCTGCTGTGGACCGGCGGCATCACGGCCGCCGCCACCCTCTACTGGGCCCTGTACCTGCGCCCGCGCCGCGACACCCGCTGGCTGGTGACGCTCCCGGAGGACGCGCGCACCTGACCGTCAGTGGAAGTCCCACGTGATGACCGAGCACGCCCCGTCGCCCTTGCCACCCGCACTCCGGTAGGTGGCGAGGGCGACCTCGTCCCCGGCCTCGATCAGCACCCACATCCCGTAGCACCCGAGCCCCCGGCCCAGCGCGTCGAGCTGCCGCACCAGCGCCCGCCCGATGCCCCGCCGCCGGTAGGGCTCGCCCACGCCCAGCTCGTACAGGAACATCTCCGCGCCCTTGTCGGGGTGCACGGTCTCGACGCCGCTGACAAAACCCACCGGCTCGCCGTCGACGTAGGCCACCAGGAGGTGGTGACCCGTGGTCCCGAGGAACCGCTCGGCCCATGCGGGGCGCACCGGGTGATCGAAGAGGTGCTCTGCGGCGGCGACTTCGGCAGGGGTCGTGGCCCGGCGGATGTCCATGTGCCTTCGTACCACGGCTGGTGTACGCGGGAGGCGGCTCGTACTTCCGTGGGAGGGGTGGCGGTTCGGCCTCCGGTAGATAACCTGCCGACAGGTTCGCCCCGTACCGTTGAACCATGGATCTTCGATTGCCCGGGCTCCGCGCACTACGGGGACCGCGGCGGCTGCTGGCCGCCGCGGCCGCTGTCGTCGTCATAGCCGGTGCCGGTACGTGGACGGTCGCGTCGGCCGACGACGACGGGCCCACCGTGCGCCGCGCCGACCGGGTCATGGACATGGGCGACGGGGTGCGCGTCGACACCTCGTACTTCACGGCCGCCGACAGCGGCCGCCGCCCGGCCGTCCTCCTCGCGCACGGCTTCGGCGGCAGCAAGGACGACGTACGGCAGCAGGCCGAGGACCTGGCCCGGGACGGATACGCCGTCCTGACCTGGTCGGCCCGCGGCTTCGGGAAGTCGACCGGCGAGGTCGGGCTCAACGATCCGAAGGGCGAGGTCGCCGACGTCTCCCGGCTGCTCGACTGGCTCGCGAAGCAGCCCCAGGTCGAACTCGACAAGACCGGTGACCCGCGCGTCGGCATGGCGGGCGGCTCCTACGGCGGCGCGATCTCCCTGCTGGCCGCCGGCCACGACGACCGCGTGGACGCCATCGCCCCGGCGATCACCTACTGGAACCTCGCCGACGCGCTGTTCCCGAACGGCGTGTTCAAGAAGCTCTGGGCGGGCATCTTCGTCAACTCCGCGGGCGGCTGCGAGAAGTTCGAGAAGCAGATCTGCGCGATGTACGACCGGGTCGCCGAGTCCGGCGTCCCCGACGCGCAGGCCCGCAGCATGCTGGAGGAGCGCTCGCCGTCGGCCGTCGGCGACCGCATCAAGGTGCCGACCCTGCTGATGCAGGGACAGTCCGACTCCCTCTTCCCGCTCGGCCAGGCCGACCAGGCAGCCAAGGCGATCAAGGCCAACGGCGCCCCCGTCGACGTCGACTGGATCTCCGGCGGCCACGACGGCGGCGACATGGAGACGGACCGCATCCAGGCCCGCGTCCAGTCCTGGTTCGACCGCTACCTCAAGGGCGACCAGGGCGCCGACACCGGCCCGGCCTTCCGCGTCACCCGCACCGGAGGCGTCGACTCCACCGACGGGCAGGCCCTGCTGCGGGGCGCGAGCGCCGACTCCTACCCCGGCCTGGAGAGCGGCCCGAAGTCCTTCCGCCTCACCGGCGGCGAGCAGAGCTTCGCCAACCCGGCCGGCGCCAGCCCGCCCGCCGTCTCCGCCCTGCCCGGACTCGGCGGGTCCGGCGGCCTCGCCCAGCTCTCCTCGCTCGGCGTCGGGGTGTCCCTGGACTTCCCGGGCCAGTTCGCCGCCTTCGAGTCGGCGCCGGTCCCCGGCGTCCTGCGCGTCACCGGCTCCCCGAAGGCCACCGTGCACGTGAAGTCGAGCAGCGAGGACGCCGTCGTCTTCGCCAAGGTCTACGACGTCGGCCCGGACGGCCGGCAGCAGGTGCTGCCGTCCCAGCTCGTCACACCCCTGCGCGTCGAGGACGCCAAGGCCGGCAAGGACGTGACGATCACGCTCCCGGCCATCGACCACGACATCGAGAGCGGCCACCGGCTGCGCCTGGTCGTCTCCTCCACGGACCTCGGCTACGCCTCACCGGTCTCCCCGGCGACGTACACCGTCTCCCTGAAGAGCGATCTGACGGTTCCGACGGCACCCGGCGTGGGCACCGCCGCCGCCCCGCTCCCGTCCTGGGTGTGGTGGCTGCCGCTCGCCGGCGCGGGCGTCGCCCTGGCCCTGCTGCTGACGGCCCGCCGCCGCACCGCCACGCCGCCGCCCGACCCCGGGCTGGCCGAGGTCCCGCTGCAGATCACCGACCTGAGCAAGCGGTACGCGGGCTCGCCGGACCGGTACGCGGTACGGGATCTGGCCTTCCGCGTGGAGAAGGGCCAGGTCCTCGGACTGCTCGGCCCGAACGGCGCGGGCAAGACGACGACCCTGCGCATGCTGATGGGCCTGATCAAGCCGGACGCCGGTGAGATCCGGGTCTTCGGCCACGCCATCCGCCCCGGCGCGCCTGTCCTGTCCCGGGTCGGCGCCTTCGTCGAGGGCGCGGGCTTCCTGCCGCACCTGTCGGGCCGGGAGAACCTGGAGCTGTACTGGCAGGCCACCGGCCGCCCGACCGAGGACGCGCACCTCGACGAGGCCCTGGAGATCGCCGGCCTCGGTGACGCGCTGGCCCGCGCGGTACGCACGTACTCCCAGGGCATGCGCCAGCGACTGGCCATCGCGCAGGCCATGCTGGGCCTGCCGGACCTGCTGATCCTGGACGAGCCGACCAACGGTCTCGACCCGCCGCAGATCCGCGAGATGCGCCAGGTGATGATCCGCTACGCGGCGGCCGGCCGCACGGTCATCGTCTCCAGCCATCTCCTGGCGGAGGTCGAGCAGTCCTGCACCCACCTCGTGGTGATGGACCGCGGCCGGCTCGTGCAGGCCGGTCCGGTCGGCGAGATCGTCGGCTCCGGCGACACGCTGCTCGTGGGCACGCCCGCGGCCGTGGAGGAGCCGGTCGTCGACAAGGTCGCCGCCCTGCCGGGCGTGGCCTCGGCCGTGCGCACCGACGACGGGCTGCTCGTCCGGCTCGACGCCGACGGCAGCGCCGCCCGCCTGGTCGCCGAACTCGTCCGCCTCGAAGTGCCCGTCCAGTCGGTCGGCCCGCACCGCCGACTGGAAGACGCCTTCCTCACCCTGATCGGAGGCTCCGCATGAGCACGCTCACCGAGCGCACCGAGGTCGCCTCCGGCTACCGGGCGGGCCGTACGCTGCCGCTGCGGGTCGAGCTGATCCGCCAGCTGAAGCGGCGCCGCACGCTGGTCATGTTCGGCATCCTGGCCGTGCTGCCGTTCGTGCTGGTCGCCGCGTTCGCGATCGGCGGCGAGCCGGACGGCGGCGGCAACCGGATCACCCTGATGGACACGGCCACCGCGTCCGGCGCCAACTTCGCCGCCGTGAACCTGTTCGTCTCCGCGGGCTTCCTGCTGGTCATCCCCGTCGCCCTGTTCTGCGGGGACACCGTGGCCTCGGAGGCCAGCTGGTCCTCCCTGCGCTATCTGCTGGCGGCGCCCGTGCCCCGGGCCCGGCTGCTGTGGTCCAAGCTCGTGGTGGGCCTCGGGCTCAGCCTCGCGGCGATGATCCTGCTGCCCGTGGTCGCGCTGGCCGTGGGCACGGCCGCCTACGGCTGGGGTCCCCTCCAGATCCCCACCGGCGGCTCGATCGACCCCGGGACGGCCGCGCAGCGCCTGGTGGTGATCGTGGCGTTCATCTTCGTGTCGCAACTGGTCACCGCGGGGCTGGCGTTCTGGCTGTCCACCAAGACGGACGCCCCGCTCGGCGCGGTCGGCGGCGCCGTCGGCCTGACCATCGTCGGCAACGTCCTGGACGCGGTGACCGCGCTCGGCGACTGGCGTCACTTCCTGCCCGCGCACTGGCAGTTCGCCTGGGCGGACGCGGTCCAGCCCACTCCCGAGTGGTCCGGCATGATCCAGGGGACGGCGATTTCCATAACGTACGCCCTGGTCCTGTTCGCGCTGGCCTTCCGCGGTTTCGCGCGCAAGGACGTCGTGTCCTAGGTCAACGGAAGATCACCCACCGGTCTCGACAGGCGTCCCCCGTGCCTCATTCGAGACTCATCCGCAACGCTCCGTAGCGCACGTTCCGGCCCCCTGGCCCGTCACAGTCACAGAAAGTCGACGTCAACGGACCCAGGGGGCACGGAAGATGCAGCAACACCGGATACGAAGCCTGCGGGGAATCCTCGCGCTGACCGCGGCAGCCGGTCTGCTGCTCACCGGCTGCGGTGCGGGCGACGGCGACCACTCCTCCGCCGACAACAGCAGCTACCCCAGCGGCCGCCCGGCCCCCGCCCCCGGCCACACCGACGGCGGCAGTACCGGTGGCACCGGCGAGCAGAAGAACGGCGACGACTCCGGCGCGGAGTCCCGGGAGTTCGCGCCGGCCCCCGACCACCTCTCCACCTTCGCCCTGGACGTCGACACGGCCTCCTACGGCTACGCCCGCCGCACCCTCGCCGACGGCCGGCTGCCCGACCCCACGACGGTCCGCCCCGAGGAGTTCGTCAACAGCTTCCGCCAGGACTACGACCGTCCCGACGGCAACGGCTTCTCGGTCACCGTCGACGGCGCCCGCACCGACCGCGAGGACTGGTCCCTGGTCCGCGTGGGGCTCGCCACCCGGCCCGCCGCCGACCCCGGCGAGCGCCCGCCGGCCGCCCTGACCTTCGTCATCGACATCTCCGGCTCCATGGCCGAGCCCGGCCGCCTCGACCTCGCCAAGGAGTCCCTCGGCGTGATGACGGACCGGCTGCGCGACGACGACTCGGTCGCGATCGTCACCTTCAGCGACGAGGCGGAGCGGGTGCTGCCGATGACGCGTCTCGGCGAGGGCCGGGGCGAGGTCCACGACGCGATCGACGGCCTGGAACCCACGGACTCCACCAACCTCGGCGCGGGCGTGGAGACGGGCTACGAGACGGCCGTGGACGGACTGCGGGAGGGCGCCACGAACCGGGTGGTGCTGGTCTCCGACGCCCTGGCCAACACCGGCGACACCGACGCGGACACCATCCTCGAACGCATCGGCTCCGAGCGCCGCGAGCACGGCATCACCCTGTTCGGCGTGGGCGTCGGCAGCGACTACGGCGACGCCCTGATGGAACGCCTCGCCGACAAGGGCGACGGGCACACGGCCTACGTCTCGTCCTCCGAGGACGGCCGCGAGGTCTTCTGCGAGGACCTCCCGCGCAACATCGACCTCACCGCCCGCGACGCCAAGGCCCAGGTCGCCTTCGACCCGGCGACGGTCTCCGAGTTCCGGCTCATCGGCTACGACAACCGGCAGGTCGCCGACGAGGACTTCCGCGACGACAGTGTCGACGGCGGCGAGATCGGCCCCGGCCACACGGTGACGGCCCTGTACGCCGTGCGCACCGAGCCCGGCGCCGAGGGGCACCTCGCCACGGCGAGCGTCCGCTGGCTGGACCCGAGCACGCGGGCACCGCACGAGGAGTCCGGGCGGCTGGAGAGCGGGTCGCTCGGGGACTCCGTCTGGAGCGCGAGCTCTCGCTTCCAGGTCACGGCCACGGCCGCGTACTTCGCCGACGCGCTGCGACTCGGGGACGACCGCTGGAGCGCGCTGCCCGGCTCCCCGCACTTCGGTGAACTGGCCGAACACGCGGACGAGTTGGCGGACACCACCGAGGACAGGGACGTACGCGACCTGGCCGACGCGATCCGCCGGGCCGGCGACCTCACGGGCCGTGACTGAGCGCCGTCACAAGCATTGACCTTCAGCTACGCATGAGTAAGTTGACTCCCCAGTAAGTACGACGGGCACCGGGAGCCGGCATGGGCGTACGCAAGGATCTGAAGCGGGCGAAGCGGCGGAGCGATCTGATGGCGCGCGCCGGGGTCGAGATCGTCAAGGACGAGCAGGGCGTCGTCAGGGAGGCCCGTACCCCGCCGCTCGCCCCGCCGCCGGGCTCCGGCACCACCGCCGACCTCCCGTACGTCAACGCCGCCGAGGCCCCCGACGCCGTCGTCCTGCGCCGCAGGCAGGACGGTGACCCGACCTGGCGTCCCGTCACCGCCACGGCCTTCGCCCGGGACGTCACCGCCGTCGCCAAGGGACTGATCGCCGCCGGGCTCGAACCCGGCGGCCGGGTGGCCGTGATGTCACGCACCCGCTACGAGTGGACGGTCCTGGACTTCGCCATCTGGGCCGCCGGCGGCCAGACCGTCCCCGTCTACGCCACCTCCTCCGCCGACCAGGTCGAGTGGATCGTCCGCGACTCGGGCGCACGCCATGTCGTCACGGAGACGAAGGAGAACACCGAGACGGTCGCGGCCGGCACGGCGGGCCATGAACAGCGGCCGCGGGTATGGCAGTTGGACGGTGAGGACGCCCTCGGCGCCCTCACCGCCCTCGGACGGAACCTGCCCGACGAGGAGGTCACCGCACGCCGTGCCGCTCTCACCCCCGACACCGTCGCGACCGTCTGCTACACCTCCG
The DNA here is from genome assembly GCF_043195415.1 of Streptomyces sp. Y7. Taxonomy (NCBI): domain Bacteria; kingdom Bacillati; phylum Actinomycetota; class Actinomycetes; order Kitasatosporales; family Streptomycetaceae; genus Streptomyces; species Streptomyces sp. Y7. Next base: position 55,701 of record NZ_JBIDDQ010000029.1, on the reverse strand, counting down.
GGACCACCGGGCGGCCCAAGGGCTGCGTCCTCACCCACGCCAACCTCCACGCGGAGGCCGCCAACACCGTCGAACTGCTGCACCCGATCTTCAAGGAGGTCACCCGCCGGACCGCCTCCACCCTGCTGTTCCTGCCCCTCGCCCACATCCTCGGCCGCAGCCTCCAGATCGCCTGCCTGATGGCCCGCATCGAGATCGGCCACTGCCCGAGCATCAAGCCCGACGAACTCCGCCCGGCGCTGAAGGAGTTCCGCCCCACCTTCCTCGTCGGTGTCCCGTACCTCTTCGAGAAGATCCACGACACCGGCCGCGCCACCGCCGAGAAGCTGGGCCGCGCCGCCTCCTTCGACCGCGCCGACCGCGTCGCCGTCCGCTTCGGCGAGGCCTACCTGCACAAGTTCCTCGGCACCGGCAAGGGCCCCGGCCTGTACGCCGCCTGGGCCCTGTACGACCTGCTGGTCTACCGCCGCGTCCGCAAGGAGCTCGGCGGCCGTATGAGCTACGCCATCAGCGGCGGCTCCCCGCTGGACCGCAACCTCAACCTGTTCTTCTACGCCGCCGGCATCCTCGTCTACGAGGGCTACGGCCTGACCGAGACGACGGCCGCCGCCACCATCGTCCCGCCCCTGAAGCCCCGCCCGGGCACCGTCGGCCGGCCCGTGCCCGGCACGGCCGTGCGGATCGCCGACGACGGGGAGGTCCTCATCAAGGGCGGCATCGTCTTCGGCTCGTACTGGAACAACCCCGCCGCCACCGACGCCGTCCTGCGGGACGACTGGTTCGCCACCGGCGACCTCGGCGCCCTCGACGAGGACGGCTACCTCACCATCACCGGACGCAAGAAGGACATCCTCGTCACCTCCGGCGGCAAGAACGTCTCCCCGGCCGTGCTGGAGGACCGGCTGCGCAGCCGCGCGCCGGTCGGGCAGTGCCTCGTCGTCGGCGACAACCGGCCCTTCATCGGCGCCCTCATCACCCTCGACCCGGAAGCCCTCACACACTGGCTCGCCGTCCGCAAGATGCCCGCGGACACCCCGCTGTCCCAGGTGATCGGCGACCCCCGGATGCGCGCCGACGTCCAGAAGGCCGTCGACTACGCCAACAAGGCCGTCTCCCGGGCCGAGTCGATCCGCGCGTTCGTCCTGGTCGAGGGCGAGTTCAGCGAGGACAACGGCATGCTCACCCCGTCCCTGAAGGTCAGACGGCACGCGGTGACCACGGCGTACGCCGCCGAGATCGAGACGCTGTACGGCAGCTGACGGCCCGTTCGGCCGCACTCCGATGGTGCGGCCGACGTGGATGTGACTACCTATCACTAAGTGAGAGGAGCGCACCGGAGCGCACCCGAGCGCCCGAGGAGGACGTATGGCCCCCGACCGTCGCAGGTCCGCCCCCAGAGGGCTGGCGTTCCTCACCGCCTCCGTGGTCGCCTCGGCGGCCCTCGCGCCCGGCACCGCCCTCGCGGCCGACGCCACCTCCCGGCCCGAACCGCGCCGCCCCGCGCCCACCGCGTCCCCGGCACCCCCCGGCGGCGCCCACTCACCCCAGGGAGCGCCCCCGCGCAGCCCCGCCTTCGGCGCCTTCCTGCACTACGGCCCCACCGGCGTCCGGCGCATGCAGGAGCTCAGCCGCTGGCTGGGCGGCCAGGAGCCGCGCGTGGGGCACACCTACCTGCCGGGCGACCTGTGGGACAACATCGAGGGCGCGCACGGCTTCCTCGACAGCTGGGCGAAGTGGCGGCGCGCCAAGGCCGACCGGATGCTCGTGCTGAACGTGCCGATGATGGAACGCAACGAGGCGCACCTCCCGGACAGGACCGTACGCAGACTGCTGCGGCGGGCCGCGGCCGGCGCCTTCGACGAGCACTTCGACGTGCTGGCCGAGCGGCTGGTCGCCCTCGGCGTTCCGGACACCGTCATCGTGCTCGGCTGGGAGATGAACGGCATCACCTACACCCACCGCTGCGGCCCCGACCCGGACAGCTGGAAGCAGTACTGGCGGCGCGTCGTGAAGGTCATGCGCTCGGTCGAGGGGCAGAGGTTCCGCTTCGACTTCGCCCCGAGCCGCGGCATGGACGCGATCCCCTGGCCCGAGTGCTACCCCGGCGACGACGTCGTCGACATCATCGGCATGGACGCCTACGACCAGCCGCAGGGGCTCGGCTTCGACGAGCAGGTCTCCGAGCCCTACGGCCTGCGGCACCACGTGGACTTCGCGCGCAAGCACGGCAAGCCGATCTCGTATCCCGAGTGGGGCCTGTTCCGCAACGGCGACAACATCAGGTACATGCTGCGCATGCTCGCCTGGATGGACGAGCACAAGCCGCTGTACAACACCATCACCGACTACTGCCCGCACGGCGTCTGGCTGTGCTCCGACAACCCCCGTGCCTCCGCCCTGTACCGCGTGCTGCTGTCCACCCCCTATCTGCCGCGGCCGAAGCCGGGACCGTCGGTCCCCGCCGAGCCGGACACGGACGCGAAGCCGGCACGCCAACCGGCGAAGCAGGCGACCCCGGCAGCCCTGCCCTCCGAGCTGCCGCAGTGCACACCGGTGGACCTGGAGAAGTGGCTGAAGCACCGGATCGGCGACTCGCTCACCGTGTGTCCTCGGCCGGCGGAGCGCCGTCGGTGACCGCTGCCGCGGAGTCCCCGCGCAGGACCTTCTTCGCCCGGCGCCGGGCGGCGTCCTCGGCGGCCGCCGCCGCCAGCAGCGGCAGGGTGCGCCGCCGCGCCAGCAGGAAACGCTGGTTGACGACCGTCTCGGGGCACCAGCGGTACTTGTAGGGCTCGTCGCCGCGCAGCAGGCTCAGCGACCGGCGCCCGTCGGTGGCCGCATGGTCGGCGGACGCCTGCAGCAGCATCGTCGCCACGTCCACCCGGCGCTGCCGCAGCTGCGGATGGAAGCCGTACATGTACATCCCCGCCAACGCCCCCGACAGCAGCGTGATGTTGACCGCCACCACCGAGCCGTCGAGCCGGAACTCCGACGTCGCGGCCTCACCGGTCCGGGTGAGCGGAGCCGCCGCCCGCACCAGATGCTCCAGGAACCGCGGCCGCAGGTGCTCGGTCGACACCTGCCGGCCCTCCCACTGGAGCCGGTGCAGTGCGAGGAGCCGGTTGAGCGCGGCCCCGGTCTCCTCGGGCTCCACGAAACGCGACTCGACACCGATCCGGCCGAGCTGGTTGATCTTGCTGCGGATCCGCCGGGCACGTCCCGTCGGCAACCGTCCGACCAGCTCCGCCATGGGCATCGCGGGCAGCTCCAGGCACAGGGAGTCGCGCACCCGGTGCCGCGGACCGCGCCAGCACAGGTAGACCTTCTCCATCGCGCCGCCCGGCCGCACCTCACGGAAGTCGACCAGTGCCGTACGGGCCAGCTCACCCAGCGCGCCGGCGAGCGCCCCGGCGGCCGGCGCGGCCACCGCCTCGTCGATGAGCACATCGCACAGGTCGGTGATGGCCCCGCCGATCGGCACCAGCGCCGGCAGCGGATGGTGCACCCGCATCATCGGAGCCGCCGCCACCAGCTCACCGCCCCTGCGCACCAGGACCAGCCGCAGCCGGCCCGCAGTGCCGTACGACAGCCACCACGAGTGCAGCCAGGCATGGCTCTGGAACGGCGTCGCCGACGGGCACGCCCGGTACAGCCGCGTCCACTCCCCGGCCAGCTCCGCGAACGCGCGCTCCTCGGTGCACACCTCCACCGAGAGCGCGCGGCCGGACGGCGTCACCCGAGCGTTCCGTGGGCGTCGGCGGCGTTGGCCGGACCGGGCACCGACGCCCGGCCCGGGTCGTCGTCGTCCTCGGTCCGCCGCGGCCGGACCAGCAGCGAGAGGCCGCCCAGCAGACCGCCGGCGCTCGCGCCCACGAGCGCGGTCAGCGCGGGCGAGGCGGACGACGGCTCGGTGGGCCGCGCGGCACGGGACAGGCGCTCCAGCTTGATGCCGGTGTCCTCCTTGGTGTGGTCCGCCTGCGTCAGCAGCGCACGCGACACGGCGTTGGCCATGTCCACCGCCTGACCGGGGCTCGTCGAGGTCGCCGAGACCGCGACCATCGGCGCGTCCGGGGAGGTCGCGACGTCGACGCTCTCGCGCAGCGTGGAGGCCGGCACACCCGCCCACACCTGCGCGTCGCCGAGCACCGCGAGCTGCTTGGCCACCCGGCCGTACGCCTGCGCGAAACCGAGCGCGTCGGTGCAGTCGGCGTCGGTCCTGCCGTTGGGCACGGCGACGACGGAACTCGTCGCCGTGTACTGCGGCGGCCGCAGCTGGCCGTAGGCGCCACCGGCGACGACACCGATCAGCGCGCCGGCCGGCAGCCACCACCACGACGGCAGCCGCCGCATCCGCGTACGGTCGAAGAGCTGGTCACGCCCAGCGGGGTTGTCTGTCATGAGGAACTCACTTCCAGGTTCGAGCCGGACAGAGCGGCCGTGTACAGATCCATCAGCTGTCGTGCGGTGGCCGCGATGTCGTAGTGGCGCACGGCGTCCGGGGCACGGCGTTCGCCCGGTCCCGCCGCCCGCAGCCGCAGCAGTTCGCGCGCGTACGCCCCGGCGCCGCCCGTGATCCGCCGCGCCCCGGGCGCCGCGCCCGGCGGCAGGTCCTCCACGGCCGGGCAGCTCGCGTACAGCACGGGCAGACCGGCCGCCAGCGCCTCCACCACGGCCAGCCCGAAGGACTCCTCCGGTGACGGCGAGGCGAGCACGTCCATCGCGGACAGCAGGTCGACCAGGTCGGGCGCCTCGTCGCGCGGGTCGGGCAGACAGGGCCGCTCACCCGTCATCAGGACCCGGTTCGAGACGCCCAGGTCCCGCGCGGTGCGCCGCAGCACGTCCTCCTCCGGCCCGCCGCCGACCAGCAACAGCCATACGTCGCCGGGCAGCAGCGCCAGCGCCCGCACCAGCAGGTCGAAACGCTTGCCCGGCGCCATGCGCCCCACCCCGCCGACCACGAACGCGCCCTCGGGCAGCCCGAGGAACGTCCGGGCCTCGGTGCGGCGCGCCGCGTCGTAGCGGAAGCGGGCCGCGTCGATGCCGTTCGGGATGACACGGATGCGCTGCCCGGGCACGCCCCAGTGCCGCAGCCGTTCGGCCACCGTCGGGGAGACGGCCACCGTGGTGTGGCCGAGGCGTTCGCCGGCCAGGTAGAGCCCGCGCAGGCCCGCGGTGTGCGGGCGGCCCTCCAGCCGGGTCGCGCCGATCGAGTGCTCGGTGGCGACGACGGTGCGGACCTTCGCGAGCCGGGCCGCGATCCGGCCGTACAGACAGGCCCGGTACAGGTGCGTGTGCACCAGGTCGTAGCCGCCGCCGCGGATCAGCCGGGTCAGGCGGGGCAGCGCGGCCAGGTCACGGTTGCCGGTCATGCCGAGGTGGGTGACGCTCACCCCGTCGGCGGCCAGCCCCTCGGCGACCGGGCCCGGGTTGGTCAGGGTCACCACGTCGCACTGCGCGGGCAGATGCCGCAGCAGCAGCCGCAGCTGCTGCTCGGCGCCGCCGACACCGAGGCCGGTGATGACGTGCAGGGCCTTCACACCGACTCCAGTGCCCGGCCGTAGACCCAGGCCAGCCGGCGCTTCAGCTCCAGCCGGATCGAGGAGTCCGCCTCGCCGATGTGGATGCGGGGCAGCGCGAAGTCGCCGGCGTCGGCGGGGCCGGGGGTGATCGCGCAGCCGTAGCGGTACCCGGCGCGGCGTACGGCGTCGACGGCCCGCTCGTCGAGGTGGCCGTACGGGTAGCAGAAGCCCTCGACGTCCTCGCCGGTGATGTGCGCGAGCCGGTAGCGGCTCTCCTCGACCTCGAGGTGCAGTTCGTCGTCGTGGGCCCGGGTCAGGTCGATGTGGGTCAGGCCGTGCGAGGCGATCTCCATCCCCGCGTCCACGGCGAAGCGGATGCCGTCCTCGTCGAGCAGGGCCTTGCGCGGGCCGCTCTGCTCCCAGGAGTTCTCGCCGCCGAGCAGCCCCGGCAGCGCGAACACGGTCGCGGTGAAGCCCCAGCGGTGCAGCACGGGCAGGGCGGTGGTGACGAAGTCGGTGTACCCGTCGTCGAAGGTGAGCCCCACCAGGCCGCGCTCCAGGCCGAGGGAGCGCGCGTCGAGCAGTTCCCGCACGCTCACCCCGCGCAGGCCGCGGGCGGCCATCCAGGCGAACTGCCGCTCCAGACGCCCGGGGGTGACGGTGATGTCGTACGGGTCCTCCGGGCAGTTCGAGACGGAGTGGTACATGGCCACCCAGGCGGCGGGCCGCCGGTTCGGGCGTCCCTCCGTGTCCGGGGCGGGGAGGGGTTCGGCCGCGGGTGGCGCGGCCGTGATGTCAGCGACCATGGCGGAGCCTTCGTGTGACGGAGCTACGGACGGATTGCGTGACGGGCAGCAGGAGGGAGCGGGCGCCGGACGCGTCGAGGACCCGGGCCAGCAGCAGGAAGACGACGGTCACGCTCAGACAGCAGGCGGCGACGGCGGCCGCGGGGGAGTCGAACTGCCGCGCGCACAGCAGCCCGGCGCCGGTGGCGCAGACGGCGGCGCGCACCGGCCGGGACAGTTCGGCGACGACCCGCCGCACGCTCACGGGCACGGCACGCGGCCCCAGCCCGAGCAGCAGGAGCAGGGCGGTGAGGGTGATGCCGGCGGCGTTGGCGGCGGCGATGCCGCGCGCGCCCCAGGGGTGCACGGCCCACAGGCCGGCCCCGGCGGTCACAAGCGCGCCCGCGCTCATCGCGCCCAGCGGGTACCAGGTGGTGCGGCCCGTGGAGAAGTACGACCGCACGAGCGCCCCCACCAGCGTCTGCCCGAGCAGCCCGAGTGCGTACACCCGCATGACGGCCGCGGTGGCGGCGGTGTCCTGCGCGGTGAACGCGCCGCGCTGGAACAGCAGTTGGACGATCTGCGGCGCCCCGGCCACGACGACGGCGGCGCCGGCCAGCACCAGGCAGGCCATCAGCGCCAGATCCCGCTCCACCCGCTCCGTCGCCCGCCGGGTGTCGCCCTCGGCGAGGGCCCGCGCCACCACCGGGAAGGTGACGACGCACACCATCATCGACAGCGACATCGGCAACTGGGCGACCTTCTGGGCGTAGTTGAGATGCGAGATCGACCCGGCGGGCAGCCCGGAGGCGAAGTACCGCTCGATGAGGACCTGCGACTGCCGGCACAGCGCGAACAGCAGCACCGCGCAGACCAGTCCGAACGCCACGGCCCGGCCGCCGTCCCCCTCGGGCGGGGACGCCTGTACGTCCACCCGGTCCGGCCGCCGCGCGAGACGCCGCCACAGCGGCGGCACCTGGACGACCGCCATGAGGCACCCGCCGAGCGCGACACCAAGCGCGGCGGCCTGGACGCCCCAGCGCGCGCCGAGGGCGAACATCGCGGTGATGATCGCGAGGTTGTAGGCGATGTAGATGGCGCCCGGCGCGAGATAGCTGCGGTGGGCGCGCAGGGCGGCGCTGAAGTAGCCGGCCAGTCCGAAGCTCAGCGCGCAGGTCGCGGTGAGCCGGGTGCAGGACACGGCCAGCGCCGGGTCGGCGAGGCCGGGCGCGAGGAGGGAGACCAGCAGCGGGGCGCCCGCCGCGAGCAGGGCAGCGGCACCGGCGAGGGTCAGGCACAGGCGCGGCAGTGAGGAGGCGACCAGCGCCCGGACGGGGTCGGGGGTGTCCGGCCCCTGCGCCGCCCGGCGCGCCAGCGCCACGCTGAACGCCGGCACCAGCACGAACGCCATGCCGTCCTCGATCAGCAGCGTGGACGCCATCTCCGGCACCGTCCAGGCCACCAGGAACGCGTCGCTCTCCGCACCGGCACCGAAGAGATGCGCCAGCGCCTGGTCCCGCCCGAGCCCGAGCAGGGCCCCGGCCATCGACAGCGCGGCGGACAGCAGGGTCGCCCGGGCGAGGAAGCGCCGGGTGGGGGCACCGGGCCGACGGGGCCTCGGGGGCCGGGGCGAAGCGGCGGGCGGGCGAGGGGACGTGACGGAGCGCGCCCGGGACGTCCCGGCGGTGGCCGGGAGAGCGGCGGCCGTCCGATCGGATCCGCCCTGAAGGGCGGGCAGCCCGTTCGCGGCGGCGGTGAGGTCGGGAACCTCCTCGGCGGGTCGGGGGGCGCGGACCCGGGCCCTCACGTCGTCGGTCAGGAGTGTGACAGCGGTGCGGTGGGCCCTCGCGTCAGCGGTCGGGTGTGTGGTGGCGGTGCTGTGGGTCCTGACGTCGTCGGTCGGGTGTGTGGTGGCGGTGCCGTCGGGCCTGACGTCAGCGGTCGGGTCGGGCGCGTGGGCGAGGGCGTCGCCGGGTGTCGCCGGGCCGGGGCTCATCGCGCTCCCGCCGCCGCGGCCGGCGTCGCTTCCGGGGCCGTGTCCGGGACCGGCGTCGGGACCGGGACCGCGGGCTCGCTGCGGGCCAGCCCCCACCAGGCGGCGAGGCCGAAGCTGATGGCCGTCAGGACCGTGGAGGGGCCGCCGATGTCGGCGTACAGGAAGTTGACGAGCTGCCACAGCAGCAGCCCGCAGACCGGCAGCGCGCAGTCCCGGGCCCGCCCGCCCCCGCGCCGCAGCCGGCGCAGCACGCACACGAGCAGCGCCAGCCAGCTGCCCGCGACCGTGACCAGGCCCAGCATGCCCTGCTCGCTCAGGATCAGCAGATACATGTTGTGCGGGGAAAGCAGCGGCTGACGCCGGTAGGCCTGGCCCGCCCCCTCCGTGTCGCTGCCCGAGGACAGCGCGAGCGAGGCATGGCCGTCCCGGTACGCCGGGAACGCCTTCAGGCCCACGCCGGCCACCGGGTGCTCGCGCCACATCCCGGCCGCCGCCGCCCACATGGTGTACCGGTCGACCACCGACTGGTCCGGCGCGTCGGTGACCTGCGTGATGCTGGTCAGCCGCTCCTGCAACGCCGTCGCGCCCACGCCGAGCCCGCCGACCAGCAGCACCGACGCCGCGACGGCCGCCGCGAGCACCTTCGCCGCCCGCCGCACCCCCGCCATCAGCAGCTGGACCCCGCAGGTCAGCGCCGTCGCGATCCAGGCGCCCCGGCTGAAGGACAGCGCGAGCGGCACCAGCAGGACCAGCGCGCACGCGGTCGCCACCAGCTGCTGCCGCCACTCCCGCGCCGCGAGCGCGAGCCCGGTCGCGGCCACCGCGCCGAGCGCGACGACGGTGGCCATGCCCATCACGTCGGACGGCCCGAACGTGCCCACCGCCCGGATGAAGGCCCCCTGATACGACGCCCCGGTCCCGGTGAGGTACTGCTTCACGCCGATCGCCCCCTGCCACAGGGCGAGTCCGACCAGCGACCACAGCAGCAGCCGGGCCCCCCGCCGGTCGCGCACCAGCAGCATCACGGCGACCGGAAAGAGCACGAACACCTGGAGATACCGGGCCAGTCCGGTGACCGCGTCGGCGGCGGTCACCGCGCCCGCCGCGGCGACCGTGATGCCCAGGACCGGCAGCCCGAACACGAGGGCCGCCGTGCGCGTCAGCGGTCGCCGCGCCCGCAGCACGGTGTCGACGACGGCCCACAGCACGACGAGCGCGGAGGCGGCGTCGGCCGGAGTGGCGGAACTGCCCGGCACGACCGACAGCCCCAGCAGGGCGACGACCGCCACGACCGGCAGCACGGACTGAACCGGCCGCAGCGAGCGGACCGCGCGCCGCACGGACGGCGACAGCTCGAGCGCCGTACGGGCGGGGGGCGTTGTGGACGTGCTCACCGGTGCTCAGCTCCCCGTCGGCCGTACGAACTGGGCCGCCGTGCGCAGCAGGATGCAGATGTCCTGCCACAGCGACCAGTTGTCGATGTAGGCGTTGTCGTAGCGGCACCGGTCCTCGATCGAGGTGTCACCACGCAGCCCGTTGATCTGCGCAAGTCCGGTGATCCCGGTCCGCATCCGGTGGCGGGCCGGGTAGCCGGGGTGGGCCTGGCTGAACTCGGCGACGAAGAAGGGCCGTTCGGGCCGGGGGCCGACCAGGCTCATGTCGCCGCGGAAGACGTTCCACAGCTGGAGCAGCTCGTCCAGCGAGGTGCGGCGCAGGAAGTGGCAGAAGCGGCTCATGTCCTGCTCGTTCGCCACGCTCCAGCGGGTCGCCGCCTCGTGCGCGCTGGCCGGCCGGTGGGTGCGCAGCTTCAGCATCGTGAACGGCCGCCCGTCCTTGCCGATCCGCTCCTGCCGGAACACCACGCCCGGCCCGTCCATGACCCGCAGCACCAGCGCGCAGGTCAGCAGGACCGGCGCGGCCAGCACCAGCAGCGCGCCGGAGAACAGCACGTCGAGCGCCCGCTTGCCCAGGCTGCCGTGCCGCCGCGCGCCCTGCGGCCGCAGCAACCTCCGGGAGAACCCGGCCAGATGACCGGCCCCCGGCCGCTGGCCGCCCGTGCCGTACGACGGTCCGTCCGCGTCCAGCTCCCACAGCGCGCAGCCGTGCGCGGCCAGCGCCCGCAGTACGGCCGCCTTCTCCACCCGGGTCGCGGCCCCCACCACCAGGACCGTGCGCACCCCGTTCCGCACGAGCGCCCGCCGCGCCTCCAGCGCGGTCGTCAGCACCGGCAGCCCCAGCTCCTCGTCGGCGTCGCCGAGGACCTCCGGGTCGTCGTCGACGAGGCCCACCGGCCGTACCCCGCACGCCGGTTGGCGCAGCAGCGCCGCCGAGACCCGCCGTGCCGCCGGGAGCGGGCCGACCACCAGGGCCGGACTGGGCCGCAGCCGCATCGCCCGCCGCCGCAGCGCGTGCACCGCCCCGCGCCCGGCGCAGGCGGCCGCGCAGTGCACGGCGACGGCGCCGGCCAGCACGGCCACCGGGGCCGACCGCAGCGGGGACAGCGCCACCACGGCGGCCCAGCCGACGGCGATCCGGCCGCAGACCGCGGGCAGTTCGTCGAGTACGCCGGTGACGGCGGAGGTGTCGTACAGGGAGCCCCGCCGGTTCAGCCACAGCACACCGAGCACGAGCAGGGCGACGACCAGCGGGTATCTGTGCGGCGCCGGCAGGACCAGAACTCCCAGCAGGGCCGCGCCGCCGTCGGCCGGCCACAGCGGGGTACGGAAGCTGCGGGCGGCCGGGCGCGGACGGCGCGGGCCCCGCCCGGCGCCGCCCCGGCGTCCGGCGGCCTGGCCGCGCGGGGCGAAGACGGACACGGCGCCCCGGGGGGCCTGCGGCCCCGCGGGCGAGGCGACAGTACTTTCCGCGGTCATGTGGTGATGCACTTTCTGCCCTCGTCGGATCCGGAGATCTGCGCGGTGGTGAGACCGAGCAACTCGCGGTACACGTCGGTCACCGCGTCCGTGGTCTGCCGCAGATCGTGCGCGTGGAGCACGTGGGAGCGGCCCTGCGCGCCGAGTGCCGAGCGCAGCGGCTCGTCCCGCAGCAGTGCCGTGAGCGCCCGCGCCAGCGCCCCGTGGTCCTCCGCCGGCACCAGACAGTCCGGCCGAAGGGCGGGCGGCAGGCTCTCGGCGGCCCCGTCCACGTCCGTGACGACGACCGGCCGGCCGCACGCCATGGCCTCCAGCGGCGCGAGCGCCATGCCCTCCCAGCGGGACGGCAGGACCACGACATCGGCGGTCCGGTACCAGCCGGCGACGTCCGGCGTACCGCCGGCGAACCGGACCGACGCGGGCGCCGAAGCGCGCAGCCGCCCCGCGTCCGGCCCGTCACCGACGAGCACCAGCCGTGCCCCGGGCACCTGCCGCTCCACCTCGGGCCAGGCCCGCAGCAGCACGTCCTGACCCTTCTGGCGGCACAGCCGTCCCACGCACACCACGAGCGGCCCGGCCCCGGACCGTGCGCTGTCGCCCTCCGGCCGGAACCGGTCGGTGTCGACGCCGTTGGGGACCACCTGCCAGCGGGCGGAGATGCCGGCCCGGTATCCGGTGCGCCGCTCGGCCTCGCTCACGCACAGCACCCGCTTCGCCCAGCGCGCCCCGAACCGCTCCCAGGCCAGCGCCAGCCGGGCGACGGACCCGTCGGCGGCCTCGAACGACCAGGCGTGCGGCTGGAACACGGTGGGCAGGGCGCCGCGCACCGCGAGCCGGGCGGCGAGTCCGGCCTTCGCGCTGTGCGCGTGCACCAGGTCCGGCCGCACGTTGTGCACCAGCCGCGCCAGCCGCCGCACCTCACCCGGGAGGCGGAGCCCCGGCGAGCGGGTGGCGTCCCAGCGCACGACCCGGCAGCCCAGCGCGCGTACGTCGTACGCCAGCGTGCCGCCTCTCGGACAGGCCACGGTCACCCGCAGCCCCGCGGTGAGTTGTGCCGCGGCCAGGTCCGTCACGACCCGCGCGACACCTCCCTCGACGGGCTGGGCGACATGCAGGATGTGCGGCGCGATGCGCATGACCGAGGCTGCCCTTCCGAAGAAATGAGTCCGAACCAGTAACACGATGTGTGGCTCGCGTTCCCGATATAAGATCCCGCGCCTGTTCGAGAGGGTCTGCGCTTCAACCGGCTTCGTGGGTTCAGCAGATAAGCAGTACCAGCCACTTATCCATATTTATCTTCAATCCGGTCAACAGTGTTGGAGCGGCGGCGTTCGCCGGGTTGTTTCGCGCGAGGGACCACCCATTCGGAGTCGTCGTCCGGTGTGGTTTTCAGAATGGTCTGTTCGGAGCGTCGAGCGGTTGCGGGCGCGCCGTGCGGGTTTAACGGTGATCGCACGATCCGAAAACTCGCTTCGAGGTGAACTCCATGCTTTCGACGACCCCCCGGCACCTGGCCACCTCCGCCCTGTGCGCGGCACTCCTGCTGGGCACGGCGGCCGCACCCGCGCTCGCCGCCCCGCCCGACTCCCCACGCTCCGCGGCCGAGCACCAGGCCCCGGCGCTGACCGGCCTCGGCACCGTACTGACCCCCGTGACCCAGCTGTTGAACAGGGCGCTCGACGCCGACGACGATCCGCTCACGAAGGCGGAGGAGAAGGAACTCGCGGACGCCGTCGCCGAGGCGCAGAAGGAGATCGACGCGGCCATGAAGGAGGCCGAACAGGCCCGCAAGGAGGCCGATCAGGCCAGGAAGGACGCCTTGGCCGAGGCGCAGAAGGAGATCGACGCGGCCCTGAAGGAGGTGGCGGAGGCCAAGAAGGAGGCGCTCGCCGAGGCGGCGGCGGCAACCTCGGAGGCCACGACCGGGACCACGGCTGAAGCCACGGCCGAGGCCACGGCCGGAACGTCGACCGTGGAGACCACTGAGGAGACCTCTCAGACCACGAACTTCACGTCGGACGCCCTCGGGGCTCTCGGCAAGACGCTCAGCGACCTGCTGAGCGCGCTCACGTCCCTCGGGGCCCAGGAGGAGACGGACACCGCCACGGCGACCGCCGCCGACGACGTCCTCAAGTCCCTCGTGAACGTCTCGGTCGCCACGCAACTCGACCGCGAACTGCCCGCCGCGTGAACTCCCGACCCGTTGTGCCGGCCCCCGTCGGCACAACGGGTCTTTTCGTATGAGTTCCTGGAACTTGAGGCGGCAGAGTTTCCCGGGAGGTCCCCCTCTCGTTAGCCCGGGAGAACGAGGACCGGTTTTACCTGGAAAGGAACACGATGAAGAACCTGAAGGCTGCTGCCGTTGTCGCCGGCTCGATTGCCATTGCCGGCGCCGCTGTCCCCGCCTCCGCGGTGGACATGTCGGGGCAGGGCCTCGTCGACAACGGTAAGACGGTCGCCCGTAGCCTCCCCACCGCCGCCAAGCTGCCGACCGGCTACGTGGGCAACAACGTGAAGCGCACGGCGGACAAGGTGAAGACCGGCGTGCAGGACTCGGGCATGGTGAAGACCCCCGTCTTCGGTGGGACGCTGCCCAACCCCGTCGACGGCCAGCTGCTCGGCGGACTGCCGCTCAACAGGTGAGTTCGCGGCTCATCGGCTCGGTGCTCGGGGCCGGCTCCGTATTCTTCGGAGCCGGCCCTTCGGCATGTCCGGCCCCGCGGAGATGACGGAGTGTGATTTTCGGCGGCCGTATTGGGCCGAACGGACGACTCAGGGTGACCGCGGGGTGGTGGTCGCGTTGGTCCCTATGAATGGGCGCTCTTTCCTCCTTGCCGGCGCTCTCGAAAAGACTGTGGGCCCTGTCCGCTCTCCGAGGCGGACAGGGCCCATGGCTTTTGCCCGGTGCACCCCGGGGACCGGACCTACCCGGGAACGCCGATGGCGGCCCACCGGGACTCCGGCGGACCGCCATCGGGCGAAGAGGTGATCAGAACAGGAGGCCCGCGACGTACGGGGACTTCTGCTGCTGGTCGACCTTGCCCGTGTTGCACGCGGCGTAGTGCGAGTTGGGCGCGATGGTGGCGGCCAGGACGGCACCGTTCGACCACGGCGCGATGCAACGGCCGTCGATGAGCGTGCCGTTCACGATGGCAAGCCCCTGCTGCGGGTCGTTCACGACGACCGGGGAAGCGGAGAAGCCGCTGCCGCCCTTGACGGTGGTGGTCTCGGTGTCGGCCGCGGCGGCGCCACCGGTCGCGAGGACAATGCCTGCGGCAATGGCGGAAACAGCCATAACCTTATTGCGCATGAGTTGAGCCTTTCCGGGCTGCGATGGGGGGGTTTACCTGCTCCGCATTACTCGGAGCAGGAGTCAGAACAGCAGTCCGCCCTTGTAGACGGCCTTCTGCTGCTGGTCGACCGTCGCCGTGTTGCAGGCGGCGTAGTGCGAGTTCGGCGCCGCGACGCCACCGAGGACGGCTCCGTTGGACCACGGGGCGACACAGCGGAGGTCGGCCACGGTGCCATTGACGATCACAAGGCCCTGCTGCGGGGCGTTCACGACGACCGGGGACGCCGAGAAGCCGCTGCCACCCTCGACCCGGGTGACGTTGGTGTCGGCCGCGGCGGTGCCGCCGGCCGCGAGGGCGATGCCCGCCGCGAGGGCGGAAATGGCCGTAACCTTGTTACGCATGGGATGCGCCTTTCGGGGCTGCTTTGGGGGATTCACCTGCTCATGCTCGGAGCGGTGCTCAGAACAGGAGGCCGCCGATGTACGGCGACTTCTGCTGCTGGTCGACCTTCTCCGTGTTGCAGGCGGCGTAGTGCGAGTTCGGCGCCGCGACGCCACCGAGGACGGCTCCGTTGGACCACGGGGCGATGCAGCGGCCGTCGACAACGGTGCCGTTGACGACGAGGACGCCTTGCTGCGGCTCGTTCACGACGACGGGGGACGCGGAGAAGCCGCTGCCGCCCTTGACCGTCGTGGTGGTTCCGCTGGTGCCGTTGCTGCTGCCGCCGTTGCCGTAGCCGCCCGCGGAGGCGATGCCGGCGGTGCTGACGACGGTGCTGAGGGCGAGGGCCGTGATGACCGCGAACTTCTTGGGCAACTCGGTTCCTTCCTGAATTCACGGTTGCGCACGCTTACGAAAAGGAAACCCGTATATGCACGCATAAGTCACGGTGGGAACATTCAAACATGGGCAGATTCCATCGGATGGCGCAACGTGGTGTGCCATGCGGCGGACGCAGCTTTCCGCTCATTCCTGAGCGGGCTCCGGGAAATGCCCGTCCGGTCCTGCCGAATAGATTCCGGGCGGCCCTGTCGGCCGACATGCGTCCGGCCCACCGGTGAGGGGAGGGCCGGTGGGCCGGACAGGGTTCACAGGTGCCGGTGGGCTCGTGGGCCCGCCACGCGCGGAGCTGGAACTGCGGGTCCGGATCCAGCGTCCGGGCCTGCCGACGAATTCCGGCCGCCGAGAACCGGATCAGAGATGTGGAATTCCGGGTCCGGCCTTCGCCGGTACGGCCGACTCGTAAGGATGCCGGGCCGTCACTTGTTGGGGAGCAGGGTGCCGAGACCGGCGGCGGTCGGCGCCTTCAGCGGGCGGACCTGAACGGAGCCGCTGCCGGCCGGGTTCTTCACCGGAATCGTGGGCTTCTTGGCCGCGTCCGGGTCCATGCCGTCCAGGTAGATGCCGGACACCGGGCTCGTGCTGTTCTTGTCGAACGCGCTGCCCTTGGCGACCCCGCCGTCACGGGCGAGCCGCGTCACGACATCGGCGGCCGGCACGACCGCAGGGGTCACCTTGGTCGGGGACATGAGCCCGAGGGGGCTGCTGGGGAGCCCCGAACCGCCGACGGCGGCCGACGCCGCGACAGCGGAACCGCCCACAAGACCCGCACCGATCGCCAACGCCGCAGTGGTGAAAACTGCCTTCTTCATGATTCACCTCACTTGAAAGTACCTCTGATCCGACGGTTGGAGAACATAGCAGTCCATCGGCACTGTAAAAGCGACGCGTTACTCCATACGCATGAAAGTCGCAGGGGTGAAGAATGCAATGTACAGAGGCATTCGGAGGGATTGACATCTGGTCCGCGAAATAATTCATCCTATGGTGCTTCCGGATCCACTGGACCACCTGCATGATCGGAAATATGAAATTCAGCGCTCTCCTCGACCTGTTCACCGGCGGCGACAAATTCACGGCACTCCGGACCCCGCCCGGATCGCTGATCTGGGCGGAGGAGTTCGACGCACCCCTCGCCTGGGGCGCCCGCTGGGTCGGCGACCGCACCAGCGCGTTCCGCTACTGCGACCACAACCCCGACGACAACAAGCTCGACTGGCTCGACCCCCGCTGTGTGACCGTCTCCGACGGCGTGGCCACCTTCACCGCGACCCCCGACGGCCGCACCCTGGAGAACGGCCGGCCGGCCTGGCGCACCGGACTGCTCACCACCGAGTACTCCGACGAGGACTTCCGGGTGCGGACCGGCGACCTCGTCGAGACCCGGGTCCGGCTGCCCTCCGGCACGGGGGCCTGGCCGGCGCTGTGGACCTGGAGCGACGGCGGCAATGAGGTCGACACCTTCGAGTACCACCCGGACAACCCGCACCTGCTGGAGCTGTCCAACCACGTCAACTGCGCGGCGACCTGCTTCACCGACGAGGGCGCGATCGCCCCGGGCCGGTGGGTGACCATCGGCACCCGCTACGGCGCACGGTGCGTCGAGTGGTTCGTCAACGGCGAGCGCGTCTTCGCCGACGACACCGGTGTCGGTCACGACTGGTCGGCGTATCTGATCCTGAACCTGTCGCTGAGCGCCGGTGAGCACCACCCGGCGCCCTGCGGCCCGGACCCGATCACCTTCGAGGTCGGCCATCTGCGCGTCTACCGCTGACCGCGCCGCCCGGATCCCCCGTTCGGGCGGAGGGCCCGTGCGCCCTCGGCCGGTCGGGTGAGCGCGGGCCCGGACGTGCTTCGGGCCGCGGATAAGGTCGCGCGGTGGTCCCTAACTCACGTGCCGGCGGCAGCCGGGCGTTCGCCCTGCTCCTGGTGGTCTGCGGGGCGGCCGGACTGGTGGCCTCCTGGGTCATCACCCTCGACAAGTTCAAGCTGCTGGAGGACCCCGACTTCACCCCCGGCTGCAGTCTGAACCCGGTGGTGTCCTGCGGCAGCGTGATGGAGAGCGACCAGGCCGAGGCCTTCGGGTTCCCCAACCCGATGCTCGGCCTGGTGGCCTACGGCATCGTGATCTGCGTCGGGGTGAGCCTGCTGGCCGGGGTCACCTTCCCGCGCTGGTACTGGCTGACCTTCGCGGCAGGCTGCCTCTTCGGGGTCGGGTTCGTCTCCTGGCTCCAGTTCGAGTCGCTGTACCGGATCAACGCCCTGTGCCTGTGGTGCTGTCTGGCCTGGCTCGGGACGATCCCGCTCTTCTGGTACGTGACGTCCCTCGTCGTGCGGGCCGGCTTCCTGCCCGCTCCGCGTTTCGTGCGGTCCTTCTTCGAGGAGTTCACATGGGTGCTGCCGGTGCTGCACATCGGCATCGTCGGCATGCTGATCCTGACCCGTTGGTGGGACTTCTGGACAAGCTGACCATTGCTGCACCCGGGGCGACACGGCCGTACGGACGCCTCGGTGCTGACGGCTCGGCGCCCGGAACTGCTACTCGTACGAACACCGAACCGTACGAGGAGTGAGCGATGGCCGTCAGCACAGGTGGGGTTTCGGTGGGCGGGGTCCCGGGCTCGGGCGCCCCCGCGGGCAGCGGATCACGGACGTGGACACGGCGGGACGCGGCGCGGCTGCTGCTGGCCTCCTCCGCCGTCGCGCTCGCCCCCGTCATCACCGCCTCCCGGCCCTCGCGGTCCGCCGACCGGCCCCCCGGCGGCGGTCCCTTCGACGAGACCTATCGGGGCCGCCGTATCCAGGGCAGTCCGGTCTCGCACGGCCTCAGCGCCCTCGACATCGCCTGGCACGTCACCGTGGACGGAGAGCCGCTGCACCTGATGCGCCGGGCCGACGGCACCTGGCTGAGCATGGTCGACCACTACAGCTGGTACGGGACCCCGCTGGAGGCGACCCGTGCGGCCGTCGACGAGCTCGGTCCCCGTGAGCGGTTGCGTCATCTGGCTCCCGGTCCGCTCGGCGGCGGACACCCGCACAGGGAGGCACAGCATGGTGTACGTGCGTAAGAACGTGAGCAAGCTGACGCGCACCGAGCGCAGGCGGTTCGTCGAGGCGCTGCTGACGGTCAAACGGCGGGGCGAGTACGACGAGTTCGTACGGCTGCACATCGCGCACTTCGTCGGGGACGGCGACCGGGGCCTGCGCGCCGCCCACATGACGCCCTCCTTCCTGCCCTGGCACCGCAGGTTCCTGCTGGACCTGGAGGAGGCCCTGCGCCGCGTCGACGACTCGGTGACGGTGCCGTACTGGGACTGGACGAAGGACCGCAGGACCAACGCGCTGCCGTGGACCGACGATCTGCTCGGCGGCAACGGTCGGCCCGGCGACCGGCGGGTGATGACCGGGCCGTTCGCCCACGCGGCGGGCAACTGGACCATCAGGGCGAGCGTCACCGCGGGCAACTTCCTCACCCGGGACCTGGGCCGCTCCCGCAGCCCGATCGGCCTGCCCACCAAGGGCGACCTGAAGCAGGCGCTGGAC
This sequence comes from Streptomyces sp. Y7, assembly GCF_043195415.1. Lineage (NCBI taxonomy): Bacteria > Bacillati > Actinomycetota > Actinomycetes > Kitasatosporales > Streptomycetaceae > Streptomyces > Streptomyces sp. Y7. The sequence continues at coordinate 36,855 of NZ_JBIDDQ010000029.1, read as the reverse complement.
GACCCGGTGTACGACGTCGCGCCCTGGAACTCCACGGTGAGCAGGGGCTTCCGCAACAAGCTGGAGGGGTGGGGCCGCGGCCCCGACTCCTGGCGCAACCACAACCGGGTGCACCGCTGGGTCGGGGGCGCCATGCTGGGCGGTGCCTCCGTCAACGACCCCGTCTTCTGGCTGCACCACGCCTTCCTGGACATGCAGTGGACCCGCTGGCAGCAGCGCCATCGCAACCACCGCTACCTGCCGGACAAGCCGCCCGGCCGCGGCAGCGACCAGTACCGGCGGATCGTCGCCCGGCACGAGCGGCTGCCGCCGTGGGACGTCACCCCGGACGATCTGGAGGACGTGTCCCGGATCTACCGGTACGCGTAGGAAAAAATCGTTCCGCGCCCACCGCCCGGGTCGATTAGCCTCCGCGTCATGGCAACCGATCCCACGGAACAACTGGCCGGGCTGTTCGCCGAGGAGAGCCGGGTGCGTGCCTTCGCCGCGGTGGCGCTCGGCGCGGGAAGCGCCGAGGAGGTCGCCCGGGCGGCGGGACTGTCCCCGAAGGACACGGCGCTGGCACTGCTGCGGCTGGGCGAGCAGGGCGTGGTGAGCACGGGGAACGACGGGGAACTGGGCGTCGCCTACGGCCTGTTCAGGCAGTACGCGCGCACCGCGGCGCAGCGCGAGGCCGACGCCCGCGCCGCCGACGGCCCCGACTCCGGTGACGCACGGACCGACATCGTGCTGCGTACCTTCGTCCGGGACGGGCGGCTGGTCCGCCTCCCGGCACGGTGGACCCGTAAGAAGCTGGTCCTGCGGTACATCGCCGAGCAGACCTTCGAGCCGGGCGTCGAGTACCCCGAGCGCACCGTCGACGAGCGGCTGCGCGGCTGGTGCGAGGACAGCGACGAGATCGACCATGTGACGCTCCGGCGCTACCTGGTGGACCTGCACCATCTGCGCCGGAGCGAAGGCGTCTACCACCGGCCCGCCGACTCCGCGCGGTGCGAGAGCGCCTGACCCGGACGTCAGGGCAGTCGGCGCACCGGTTTCCCCGCGAGGTAGGCCTGGATGTCCTCCACCGCCTGGCCGTAGTACGTCGCGTAGTTGTCCTGCGAGACATAGCCGAGGTGCGGGGTGGCCAGCAGCCGGGGCGCCGTGCGCATCGGATGGCCGACGGGCAGCGGCTCGACGTCGAAGACGTCCACTCCCGCGCCCGCGATACGGCCCTCGTGCAGGGCGGCCAGCAGCGCGTCCTGGTCGACGATCGCGGCGCGTGAGGTGTTGATCAGATACGCCGTCGGTTTGAGCAGGGCCAGTTCGGGGGCGCCGAGCAGTCCGCGGGTGCGGTCGCTCAGGGCGAGGTGGACGGAGACGAAGTCGCTCTCGGCGAGCAACTCCTCCTTGGAGGCCGCCAGTCGGACGCCCACCTCGTCGGCGTACTCCTTGGTGAGGTTCTGGCTCCACGCGCTGACGTGCATGCCGAAGGCGAGGCCGACATGGGCGACCCGGCTGCCGATCTTGCCCAGGCCGAGCAGGCCCAGCCGGCGGCCGTGCAGGTCGGCACCGACCGTGCTCTGCCAGGGGCCGCCGGAGCGCAGCGCGTCGCTCTCCTGGACGAGGCCGCGGGCGAGGCCCAGCAGCAGGGCCCAGGTGAGTTCGACGGGCGGCGTGGAGGAACTCGCCGTGCCGCAGACGGTGACGCCGTGCGCCTCGGCGGCGGCGTAGTCGATGACCGAGTTGCGCATGCCGGAGGCGATCAGCAGCCGCAGCCGGGGGAGCCGGGCCATCAGTGAGGCGGGGAAGGCGACGCGTTCCCGCAAGGTGACGACGATGTCGAAGTCGGCGAGCACTGCGGCCAGCGCGTCCTCGTCGGGGAAGTGCGTGGTGAAGGGGACGACCTCCACGTCGTCCGCGAGCGGGGACCAGTCGGCGGACGTGGTCGCCGCGTTCTGGAAGTCGTCGAGCACAGCACAGCGCAGCCGCACGGTGGTTCCTTTCCATGGCCGGGTCGGACGACCGGACGGGAACGACTGTACGGAGGCGGGGCGGGTGGGGCTGATTCAGCCTGGGCGTGGCTTGGGAGGAGGGCGGGCCGGCCGGGTCGGACGGGTTGTCACCGGGGTGCCGGGGGCCCGCGTGTCCGACCCTCCTTGTGCGCTGTCCGAGTGTGCGGTCTTCAGGACGGCGCTGAGGTCGTCTGCGACCCGCGACCCGCGACCCGCGACCCGCGACCCGCGACCCGCGTACCGTGACGGTCGCGGGGGCGGGGCCCGGGCCGTTCCGCCTTCGGCTCCTACGGCCCCTTCGACCCTTACGGCCTGTAGAGCGCCCGCGGCGTGTCCGGCACCGAGCGCTGACCGTGACGCGTCGAACCGTCGGCAGTGGACTGTCGGCAGTGGGCCACCGGCCGTGGACCGTCGGCAGTTGTCCGAGACGGAGGGACTCACTTTGGCGTCACGCATCCTCGTCACCGGGGGAAGCGGCTTCATCGGCGGGCATGTGCTCACGGCTCTGCGGGAGCGGGGGAGTGGCGCGCCGTACCGGGTCCGGCTGCTGCTGCGTGATCCCGCGCGTCTGCCGGCGGGGGCGGCCTCGGGGGCGGACGTCGTGCGGGGGGACCTCGCCGACCCGGAGTCGCTGCGCGGGGTCTGCGACGGCGTCGACGTCGTCCTGCACTGCGCCTCCCACGTCGGCGACGACGAGCGGCGTACCGAGACCGTCAACGACCACGGCACGCGGGCGCTGGTCGAGGAGGCGGCACGCGCCGGTGTCGGCCGGATCGTGCAGGTGAGCACGGCCGCCGTGTACGGCCGCGGGCCCTTCGCCGGAGCGCTGCCGGGGGAGTTGCCGCTCGCGCCGACCTCGCCGACCAGCCGTTCCCGGGCCGCCGCCGAGCGGCATGTGCTCGACGCCGGCGGGGTCGTGCTGCGCCCGCACTTCGTGCTCGGGGTCGGCGACCGCTGGGTGGTGCCGGGGCTCGCCGCGCTGCTGGGCCTGCTGTCGGCGGGACTCGAGGACTGCGCGGCCCGGCATTCCGTGGTCGACGTACGGGCGTTGGGGCACGCGGTGGTAGCCGCCGGGCTGTCGGAGCGCGACCTCGCGGGGGTGCATCACGTCAACCATCCCCGGCCGGTGAACTGTTCGGAACTGCTCGACACGGTGGCCGGCCGGCTCGGCCTGCACCTGCCGGGTACCGCCATGGACATCGACGAGGCGCGGGCCCGGCTCGCCGGACAGCCGCGCGCACTGCACCACCTCGGCGTGGTCGCCGTGGATCACTGGTTCGCGGACGACGGCTTCTGGACGGGCGCCGGCGTCGATCCCGGAGCGGGGTTCGCGGAGATTCTGGCCGAACACGCCGCGTGGTACCGCCAGTTCCTGGCGCGCTGACCCGGTGCTCCTCCGTCCAACCCGACATCCGATTCCATACTCGATTCGGTTTCCCCTTTCTCGACACACAAGGTCTTCGTGAACACGTGAACACCCCATGCGCACTGACGGACAAGATCGCACTGGTCACCGGAGCCGGCCGGGGGATCGGCAGAGGCATCGCCGAGCGGCTCGCCGCCGACGGGGCGCTGGTCGGCGTGCACTACGGGTGCAGTGAGGCCGCCGCGGTGGACGTCGTCGCCGGCATACGCGACAGAGGCGGCCGGGCCTTCCCGGTCGGGGCGGAGCTCGGCGTGCCCGGTGACGTGGACGCCGTCTTCGCGGCCTTCGACGCCGGGGTGCGGGAACAGACACGGGCGGCGGGCGATGCCGAGAGCCCGCTCGACATCCTGGTGAACAACGCGGGCGTGAGCGGCTCGGGGCCGATCGGGCAGGCTGACCCGGAGGTCTTCGACCGCATGATCGCCGTGAACGCCAAGGCGCCCTTCTTCCTGGTGAAGGGAGCGCTGGCGCGGATGCGGGACGGCGGACGGGTCGTCAACATCTCGTCGCTCGCCTCACGACGCGCTTTCCCGGAGTCCGTCGCGTACGCCATGTCCAAGGGGGCGCTGGACACGATGACCCTGTGTCTGGCGAAGGAACTCGCCGGCCGCGGGATCACCGTGAACACCGTCGGGCCCGGGTTCATCGAGACGGACATGAACGCCCGCCGCCGGGCGACCCCCGAGGCGCGGGCCGCGCTGGCCGCGCGCTCCGTCTTCGACCGCATCGGCCACCCTTCCGACGTGGCGGACGTGGTCGCGTTCCTCGCCTCCGACGCCTCCCGGTGGATCACCGGCCAGTACCTCGACGTCAGCGGCGGCACCGATCTGTGACGGTGTCCTGGGCCTCAGGGTGCCGATGGGCTGCCGGGCGGTGCGACGTGGCCCGTGCGCGGGCCTGGCGCGGAGGGCTGTGCCGGCCGCGGCACGGGTGGCGGGGGAGGGGGAGGCGGGGTCGTCCGGCCCTGCGGCCCGGCGGGGTCGTCGTCCTCCAGTTCACCGCGCAGGGCGGCGATCACGAAGCCGGTCATACAGGCGAGGAGGATCAGCGCGATCGGGCCCCAGATCGCCGGTATCGCCCACATCGGCCAGTCGTTCCCCGACTGCGCCCAGAGTGTCAGCAGGGCGGCGCCGCCGATGGCCAGGCCGTGCCACCGCACCACGGTCGCGGCGGCCGCGTGACGCCGGTTCCGCCGGGCGACAAGGGCCCACACGCCGCCCGCGACGGCAGTCAGGCCGATCGGGATGCAGGCGAGCGCGCCGCCCAGCCGGTCCGCGGACCAGCCCACCGGGCCGACGGAGGTCTGCTGCACACGGCCGCCGGTGTCCCGTACCTCGACGAGCTGCCCGTGCCAGATCACGCCGACGACCTTGTCGTCCCGCTCCATCTCGGAGAACACGGGGCCGCTGTTGCGGAACGTCACGTACCAGGGCTCGCCGACGGGCGGTACCAGTACGGCTTCCGGCGACCTGTGCTTGCCACGGCGGTTCTTCTCAGCACTCCGGACCGTGAACTCCTGCTCCCACAGGCACCCCGACGCCTTCACGGGGACGGACGCGCACGCCGGAGCCGCGCGGAACGCGCGCTCCCGTTCCAGCGCCCCGCCGACCTGAAAGCTCATCGCCACTCCGACGACGAGCGCCACGACACCGATCAGCAGCCACATCCACAGCCGCACCGCCTTGTGGCCCGAGGTCTCCGCCACCCTCACCCCCTCCCCGGCCCGGCGCGCTCGTACGGCCGACGGCACCCACCCTGAACAGCAAAAACGCCCTCCCGAAGGAGGGCGGAGACGGGGCGCCCCCGGCAGGACTCGAACCTGCGGCCAAGCGCTTGGAAAACGCCTGGCATGTCCACCAGGGATCCGCCACTGACCTGGGAAGTTACCCCTTCCGATGGCGGTCTGTCACCTGCAGTCGACACGCATTCGACATGCCCCGGGCCACCGGTTCACGGTCGCCGGTAGGCCGAGGGATCGACCCCTGCATCTGGCGTCCTGCTGAAGGACACGGACCGGGCAAGCTCGTGGCTTACTCGCGCCTTTACGACCGTAGAGAGGTGCACTCAACTGCAACAGATGTTCACGTGCGCGCACTTGCCGTCCGGGCGGCTACCACTGCAGCTGACGTCCCGGGGAGTCATGAGGCAAGTGTTAGTGCTACCCGAGAATCCGTCCGGACGTGACCAGTCCATGCAGGCGTGGCTATGCAGGACGCAGACGGCAAGGCCTCCTGGTATCGCTCGACTCGGGTCGCAGCCCTGAGCTACCAAGAGGCCCTGCCTCTCTGTCCTTGACCACCGCGGGGTCACCGGCCAGGAACCTTGCTCGACCGATCAATCCTCCTGAGCGGTGAGCGGATGGACTGCAGGTCGTCCTTCCTTTCCGGTCGTCACATGGCGTGAGTGCCGGACAGGACGGCCATGGACCAGTGCACATCGGTGCCGTTGACCTTCACGGACAGGTGCTTCTGTTCGTCGGGCGCGGTGTAGACGCGGCCGACGGTGACCGGGTCATCGCACGTGATCTTGGAGGGGTCTGAATCCTTGGGCCCGTGCAGAATCGTCATGGTGCCTTCACCCGTGCAGAGGGCGTGGATGGTGTAGACCTTCTCGCCCGGCGTGAACACGGGCAACGTGCGACTGCCCGTGCCCTTGGTCACCGGAAGCAGGAAATCAGGCTTCTCCGGCAGGGCCAGGGGGTCGCCGGGGGCCTTGCTGGGGTTCGCCGCCGTAGCGCTCGGCGATGAAGACGCCGGGGCCTGAGAGCCGACGTCGCTCTTGCCGGCGGAGCATGCCGAGAGCAGGAGGGCCAGCAGGACCGGCGCGGCAACATGTCGGCGCATGCGATGACTCCTTGAGGTAGTGAGATGCGCCCGGGCGCCAACGATCACGACGAGACGCTCAATCGTGGCGTACGGGTCAGCTGTGAATGCGCCAGCCCTCGCGGTACGGAGCCCAGACGTCCATGTACTGCTTAGCGCCGATCCTGCAGTTGCTCAGCAGACCCTTCGACCTTCGTCCTCCCGCCTGGAAAGTACGAAGTCACCGGACTCCATGGGCTGGCCGCAGTCACATCAGGTCGGGGCGTCGTTGGCGGACCCTAGCGGAGTGACCGCTGTGTCCTGACGGAGTGGTCGGACTCACGGACTCAAGGGGCGTTGTCGTAGGGCTCGGCTACCTTGCAACGCATGACTGACAGAGATCCGCTCGTGCCGGCAGTCACCGGCGTACTCGTCGATGTCGTGTGGTGGCTGGAGAGCTGCGGGGATGAAGAAGTAGATCCCGATTCCGCGGTGAAGATGATGGAGAGCGTCGGCGGGGGACTGCTGCGCCTGCCTTCCGGCCAACGCGAGCGGCTCGTGCAGGTGCTCGTGGATATGGCCGAAGCGGAGCAAGAGCCTGCGCGCCGCGAGTTCCTGAAGTCGTTCCCCTTTGCCATCGGTTTGGTCGACGACCAGGAGAGCTGAAGGCGGGGCCGTGCGGTAGGCGCCGGCTCGGCTTCGTCGAGCGTGCGTCGGCTATCGGTTGATCGGGATCTCGTAGACGATCTCGCAGTGGGCGGCGGGCACAACGATGTCCGCCGTCTCCACGGGCCGCCCCTGGTCGCTGTAGTACGTCCGGCGGATGTGCGTGACGAGTGCGGCCTTCTGGATGCCGAGGAATGACGCCTCCTCGGCGGTCGCTTGCCTCGGCTCCGGCTGTTCCACGGCGTGGCTGACGGTGACGCCGATTGCGGCCATGCGGTTCACGACGCCCGCCCCGGCGTGCGGCCCTCCCTCGGGGAGGACTACGAGTGTGCCGCCGGTGAGGTCGTAGGGCTCCCAACTCGTCGACAGCTGCACCGGCCTGCCGTCGGCCAGGAACTCGTACGCCGTACGGACGCACAGGTCGCCCTCGGCGATGCCGAGCCGCGCAGCGATGTCTGCCGGAGCCGGCACCTTGGCCTCGGTCCGGCTCTCCCAATCTCCTTGCCTACCCACGGCCTTCATGTCCGCCCGGAACGGTGACGCATCGGGCCGCTCCCGCGCCGAAGACCGGACGACCCGGACCCGCTGCCGGGGTTCGGCGACGTAGGTGCCCGATCCGGCGCGGCCCTCCAGCACGCCCTGCGAGATCAGCAGCTCCTGCGCCCGACGGACCACGTTCTCGCCCACGCCACACTCCTGGCCGATCTGGGCGCGGGAAGGCAGGCGGTCCCCGGGTTCCCACACGTGCTCCGCGATCCGCCGCCGGAGTTCGTCAGCGATGCGGAGATAAGGCGGCTGCTCAGGCATATGGAAAATCTAGTCCACTAGCTCTAATCTAGTTAACTAGCTTTACTCAAAGTGATCGCCGGTTAACGGAGGCTGCCCTGTGCCCGCTTCGGGAGTTAGCGCGGCGGCCATCGCTGCCCGGCTGTCCGACGTCGGGCTTCCGGCGCGGGTGGAGGAGCACGACCAGTACACGTCGGTCGAAGTGGAGGTGCCGGACTCGCTCTCCGCCGACTTATGGCGGGAGGTCCTGGAAGTGGTGGCCGAGGCCGACCGGTTCGGGTTCCTCGCCACCAGCCTGAACGACCGAATCCTCTGGGCGGTCGTAAACAAAGCGGTCCCCACGACGGGCGATGTCGGGGGACCGAGCTATCAGCGATAGGAGCTGAACAGCGTGCTCAACCGTATCCGCCGCGCCGCCTCGCTCACCAGAGCGCGGTACTTCCCCAAGGGCAGGCACCGCCGTCCCTTACGGCCCTCCCGGCCGGCAACCGCCCTCGTTGTCCCAGCGTCCGCTCACGCTTCGACGGCCGTCCTGGGCCGGGCCCCCGATACCGCGAACCACCGTCACCCGCTAGCGGGGGAGGAAAACGCGCTCGTCCGCCCGTACCTGCTGGATTGGGAGCGTCGAGTACGGCCGCGCGCGGTGGTAGTCGTTTCTCACCTGCCCGCTGAGGCCTGGTCGTCGCTCGCGGGGGTGCGCTGATGCCGGCTCGCCCACAGCCCTACACCGTCGAGGTCTCGGCCGTTTCCTACCGGTCGACCGCCTGCCGTATCGGCACGCACCCTGCTTGCGCGGAGTCCTCCCCGGTCCCAGCACCGGTGGACGTGCCGATTGTCTACGAGGCATGCGCCTGCCCGTGTCACTCGGCGTCCCACCACTGCACACTGGTGGAGGGGGAGCGGTGAGCGGCTGGGCACCCGGAGGCGCGCTCGCATCCAACGTCGAGGTCACCGCGACCACCGTGCAGCGTGGCGACATCATCCAACTCGGCGGCCAGGCATGCCGGGTGAGCGACCTCTTCCAGCTCCCTCAAGGCGGCAAGCAACTCCTCTTTGAGTGCTGGCCGATGAGTCCTCGCGGCGGGAGACAGCAACGCGATTTGCCGTCCTGAGCTCGCCGCCGGCAACTGTCCGGGAGACGGTCTGTGCCCGCCCACCGACACCGGACGAAGCATCAGACCTCCGGCTCCGCTCCGCCGTGGCAGTCCTCGCCATCACACGCGTCGCGACCGACGCCACCGGGCAAGTCGTCGAGGCCGCACTTCTGGTGTTTCCGGGGGACCGCGTCGACGCGGTCTTCACCACCTACCACATGACCGATGAGAGGCAGACGCAAGGATGACGGCACCGAATGAACTGCGACTCCTCCCATGGCCGGGGCCAGAGGGCAAGCCCTGCTACCTGAGCACCGACGACAGGGAGGGCTACATGTCCCGCCTGGCGGACAACATCGAGGCGGTGCAACTGGGGACGGCCGCCGAACTGCTGGAGCAAGCCTCGAACAAGCTCGACGACCAGGGCGCGGACTCGGAGGACCTGCGACGGCTGGCGAAGGAATTGACCGGGGCGTTGCGGGACGTGCTTCGCGTTGCTACCAGCCGCGGTCACCTCCTGGCAGTGAGCGGGTCTCATCACTCTTGACAGGAACGCTCTCCCACCCGACAGTTCTCGCCCCTCAGGCCCGATACTGATCCCGTAGCATCGGGCCTGACTTGGGTTTCTTCTCCATCGCTGACGCGGTATTGAACACAAACTCCTTGGTCCCGGGGTAACTAGCACTTCCGCGTCGGTCCCCGGCGCACCTACTTTCGGGACGACACGATCCTACGGCCTCGGCGTGTTAGTTGTTGCGGCTGATTGCTGCGGAGGCTCAGTAGTCGGAGCCATCCCCTGTCGCATTGCGTCAAGAGTCTCTCTAGGGGTGCTCAGCTTCTTACTACCCCACATTGCAGCGGGGCCCAACAGGAAAATCAGTGCTGCTGGGACTACGGCACTAGCCGGGGCGCCCAAAGATATGGCGACACCAGTGAACAGGGCTGCGATGGTTGCACCCCCGAAGATGATCGTTGCATCCGCTCTTCGAGTCTCGGACTCAAGTTCCTCGGCGGACGGAGGAGTGTAAGTGGGGAGGTCGCCTTCGTCTAGTAGGTCAAGCCAGCGTTCGGCAGCCATTCGTTCGAGGATTATGAACAGGTGCCTAGCTAGGTGAGGTACAGCTTGAGTCCCTTCTCTAAGAATACGTTCATTATGGGCATCCAAGGCGGCGCCAACTCTGGCAGTATGTTCGAGCATTTGCTTCTTGCGGTGATTACTGAAACCCGCGGTGCCAGTTTCGCCGAAGCGAGTGAGTGCTCGGATTAGTCTTTGATTCCTCCTGTCTAGAGTAAGGAGTGACACTTCACCCTCGTACGCACGCAGGCACCTACTTATCGCAAAACAGCATTCATGGAAGGCTATTCGGAAACTTTCCTCCCCGATTGCACTCCTGGCCCTCCTGAGTTCGCTTAGCCACCACTGGAACGAAAAGGAAAGCAAGGCTATTGCCACATAAAAGCCGGAGCGATCTCCTATCTTGTGGAATTCATTTTCGTAGGCGTTCTGAATGAAAGGAGAAGCCTTCCCTATCGCCCATGCGCACAGGATCATGGGGACATAGAAGGCGCTAGTCACGAAGAGCATAACGAGCCCGTTGCGCGCCGTCGCGCCGTCGCGTTCCATTGTCGTGAGTTTTTTCCCGGGAATGGAAAAGCGAATTCCGAAGGATCGGCTAGCGAGCCGGACCCTGGAAGGTAGATGCAGGCTCCACAGCAATGGCTTGAAGGGGAGGGAGGAGATTTTCCCCTTAGGGATGGTGCTGGAACGAGAGAGTATGGTAATTGTTCTACTCAATGCTCTTGCTGCGATTAAAGACCCTACCGCGAGAACTGCACAGCTTGATATAAATTGCAACCAGTTCCAAAAACTCATCATCCCACCCATTGCGTTGTCCCTAACCTGTGCATCGTGCCAGTCTCAGCCGCATTGAGGGACCAGATTCGAGATGTAACTTCGGGATGTAACCGAGGCCGCCCTCCGGGCGGACGACCTGTCAGGTGCTCACGCTGGCGCGTCCGTCCTGATGGCCGGCGGTGCCAAGGATCAGAGGCATCTACCAGGGGCTGCGCCCCTCCCCCTGGCGCTACATCCTCTGAACCGGATAGGCCGGCGTCTCCGTCCGCCAGGGGGGCGTCCTGCAGACGGGGCGTTCTGAAGGGTGGTCGTGAACGCTGAGAGGCAACGAAGGAGCTGCTGGCTGGCGGTGAGTGCCCCGGCTGGCATTCGAACCTGTGCGCACGGCTCCGGAGGGCCTTACGGTCCCAGAGGTATGCGCTGGTCAGGGCTTCGTGGCCGACCAATGCGCGAGCACGGGTCCCAAGTAGTCCACTTCCGTTCGCTCTTGGAGGGCGTCACACTCTTAGGCCTGTGTCCAGCTCTGGGGGAGGGATTATGGACGCGGCGGGGACCTTCTGGGATGGCAGCGGGTCAGCCCTGGTTGGCTCTGCGCTCTCTGGCCTGCTCGCCGTGGGAACGTTCTACGCCACGCGGTGGCACGAGCGGAAGAGCGCGCGAGAGCAGTTGGCTTATCAGGCAGCAGAGGACATCGCGCGAGCCTTGCTTGATCTGGAGGCGGCTCTCAGCCCACCGCCCTGGAACGGGGAGCGCGGCGACTGGATGGCGTTATGGAGGGCTGCCGATGAGTTCGGCGACGTGTGTGTGGTCCGCAACGCAGCGTTGTCGGAAGTGCATCTCCTTCGCGCTGTGGCGGAGATCTACAACATGGTCTACGACGCTCTCTGGATCTTGAGGCGACAGGCAGGTGATGATCCGACGCCTGTGGCCGCTGTGGATGCCGATGAGATCCTCGGGGACACAACGCTGTACCTGGAAGAGGTCGTCAATGCTCTGCTCGAATGGCGACGCAAGGGCGTCGGTCGCATGCCGACAGTCCCTGATCTTCTGTGGCGGCGACTGCTGGAGGTTGAGTCGCCACGAATGACCGTCTCGGCGCCTCCGCCTCGGCGAAGAATCTTGGGCAGAGGACGGAGGGAGTGAGATCCACCCCATCTTGCCGGATCGCTACCCCTCGGGGGAAACCCGTATGGGCGGGGGGCGCTGACCTGGGTTCGCCGCTGGCGGCTCTGGGTCGACTGTCACTGTGGTCGTTGTCGAGTGGCCTTGGGGGGGCGTCGGACGGCCCAGGGACGGCCCAGGAGTCCAACCGGTGCCCACCGAAGCAAAAATGCGACAGCTCGCCCGCCGGGTCGGCCGCCGCGGCCGGGCTGGTGGCAGGCGGCGGCGATTCTCGACCGTCCTGCCCCCGCACGTCTTCGAGTCACCCACCGGACGGCGCGTCTACGACAACCGGAACACGCGCCTGACGAAGTGGCTGAACGACGGGATCCCGCCCGCCCAGGTCGCCGACTGGGCCGGGAACAGCGTGGCCGTGCTCCTGGCGACCTACGCCCGATGTATCGAGGGCCAGCTGCCCGACCTGAAGAGGCGGCTCGAAGCTGCCGGAGATCTCCCCGAGAGGCCGTCCACCGGCTGACCCCTCGGCCGCCCAGAACTTCGACACGTATTCGACACAGCCACCCGCGAAAACCCGGTGACAGCCGGACAGCCCCGGAGTCTGCCCTTGATCATCAAGAGGGCGCCCGGGGCTCCGGCATAGCACCTGGCATGTGCTCTGAACAGCAAAAACGCCCTCCCGAAGGAGGGCGGAGACTGGGCGCCCCCGGCAGGACTCGAACCTGCGGCCAAGCGCTTAGAAGGCGCCTGCTCTATCCACTGAGCTACGGGGGCCGGTTGTGGTGGCCTCGTTCGTGGTGCCCGGGTGTGGGCCGATCCCTCACGTTGCCGGGGACAAGGATAGGGCTCCCGCGTCCGTGTCCCTGTTGCTTCGCCTCCGCGCCTCGATGTGGAGGTTCGGTGAAGCGGTCCTGATAATCGCAGGCAGGTACGAATCGTGCACCGCTTTTGGCCTCTCGCGCCCCGGGTGTTGTGCACTCGTTATGCCTGGACTGTGCCTGTGTCCCAGTCGCCCCTTCCGTCCCTTGTGTCCTATCGGCGCGCAGACATGCTCATATGCTTCAGAATTCCCCTAAAATTGGGCATTCTTCGCATGTGGTGACCTTGGACGTACGGCCTCAGCTGCTCGACGCACTTTCCGCCCTGCGCGACCGTGTCGCGGCCGCACGCTTCCCGCTGCCCCTCGTGGGAGCGCCACGCGCGCGTGCCAACCGCGACGAACTGCTCGCGCAGCTCGACGACTATTTGGTGCCCCGCCTGAAGGAGCCCGAAGCACCCTTGCTGGCCGTGGTGGGCGGATCCACCGGCGCCGGCAAGTCGACGCTCGTCAACTCCCTGGTGGGCAGGCGCGTGACCGAGGCGGGCGTACTGCGCCCGACGACGCGGAACCCGGTGCTGGTCTGCCATCCGGAGGACCATCACTGGTTCAGCGGGATGCGCGTACTGCCCGACCTCACACGCGTGTGGGTGCCCGAAACCGACCCGGCCGAGGAACTCATGCTGCCCGGCGAGGACAGCGAACGCGTGCTGCGGATCGAGACCGCCGACACGCTGCCGGCCGGCCTCGCCCTCCTCGACGCGCCCGACATCGACTCCCTCATCGCCGACAACCGTGCCCTCGCCGCCGAACTGATCTGCGCCGCCGACATCTGGGTGATGGTCACCACGGCGGCCCGCTACGCCGACGCCGTCCCCTGGCATCTGCTGCGCACCGCCAAGGAGTACGACGCCACCCTCGTGACCGTCCTCGACCGGGTCCCCCACCAGGTCGTCTCCGAGGTCTCGCGCCAGTACGGCGCCCTCCTCACCAAGGCCGGCCTCGGCGAGGTGCCCCGCTTCACCGTGCCCGAGCTGCCCGAGTCGGCCTGGGGCGGCGGGCTGCTGCCGGCCACGGCGGTGGCGGGGCTGCGCACCTGGCTCGTCCACCAGGCCCAGGATTCGGCGTCCCGCGATCACGTCATGGCCCGCACGGCGTACGGCCTCCTGGACTCCCTCAAGTCCCGCATGCCCGAACTCGCCAGCGCGGCCGCCGCCCAGTACTCGGCGGCACTGCGGCTCACCGCCGCCGTGGACAGCGCCTACGACAGCGAGTACGCACGCGTGCGTAGCCGCCTCCAGGCCGGCGCCGTGCTCGCCGGGGACGCCCTGAAGCGCTGGCGCGCCTTCCCGCTCGACTGCACCGCCGGAGAGCTCCTCGACTCGCTGGTGGAGAGTCTGAGCACGCTCCTGCTGTGCGCGGTCACCGCCGCCGACGAGCGTGTCGACGACGCCTGGCGGCGCGAACCGGCGGCCGCCGCGCCCGAGCTGACGGAGCGTGACCCGAAGCCCACCAGCGTCGAACACCGCATCGGCATGGCGGTACGGCGCTGGCGCCGCGAGCTGGAGGAGTACGCCGAGGACGAGGTGAGCTACCTCGACCGCAGCGTCGCTCCGGACTCCGAGGTGGTCACCGCCCTCGTCGCCACCGCCCTGCTGGGCAGCCGGCGGGCGCGGTCCGCGGGGGAGGGGCTCGCCGAGCGGATCGGGGCGCACGGGGCGCTGCGGCTGCGCGACCGCGCCGGGCGGCTGCTCACCGAGCATCTGGACCGGGTCATGCACAACGAACGCGAGCGACGGCTCGCCCCGCTCGACTCCCTGGAGGTCCACCCGGACCCCCAGGCCGAACTCATCGCTGCGCTGTCCGTACTGCAGAAGGAGAGGTGACCGGTGACCGCCGTCACTGACCAGGACCACACGGAACACGCCGATCAGCAGGGGGACGGCTTCACCAAGGACGACGAGCGCGTGAACGACATGCCCATGGAAGGCGCTGCCGAGAACCTCCTCCCCGTGCGGGCCCCCCGCACGGAGGCGGACCAGCCTGTCGAGAGCGAGGGCTCCGTGGCCGCCGACGAGCAGGACAAGCGCAACCTCTGGCGCAAGCTGGCGAAGCGGGAGGGCCGGCCGAGCGACGTCCACGCACGCGTGGAGGCCGACGACCCGCCCGCGCGCGGGGAGACCCCCGACTCGGGCGACGGCCGTAGGAGCGAAGCCGAAGCCGACGCCGACGCCGCCGTGCGCCGGGCCGTGCCCGAGCCCGGCGGCCGCAGGGCGGAGAGTTCCAGGACCGACAGATCCAGAGCCGACAGTTCCAAGGCCGACGGTTCCAGGCCCGACCGCGCCAAGGCTGACGGTTCCAGGACGGACAGTTCCAGGACCGACGGTTCCAGGACCGACGGTTCCCGGACCGACGGTTCCAAGGCCGACCGCGATACGCCCGCGCGTGGGTCCGCCGCCGGCGCCGGCGCCCGCAATGAGGCCGGCAAAGAGGCCCGCAGGGACAGCGGTCCCGCCCGTCGTACGGAACCGGCGCCTCGTACCGAACCGGTGCCTCGTACCGAACCGGCACCCCGTACCGAACCCGCCCCGCGCAGGAGCTCCTCGTCCCGCAACGACACCTCCGCCCGGTCCGAGTCGGCCGCCCGCGCGGAGTCCTCCTCCCACCCGGACCCGTCCTCCGGCGCGGACTCCTCGACGCCCTGGGACGACGGTCTGATCGCCCGGCGGGTCGCCGAGGGAGTGCCCGTGGAGCAGCCGCCCGTCGTCGAGGCACGGGCCTCCTCCGGGCCGCAGCAGTCCGTGACGCCGCTCGCCTACGACGGGGCGCTGCGGTCGCGGCTCGACGCGCTGCGTGAACTGGTCGGGCTCTCGCGCACGCGGCTCGACAACAAGACGCTCGCCGAGGCGGGCCGGGTGCTCGACGAGGCCGCCGCGCGGCGCAGGCTCTCCGGGCAGCACACGGTCGTCGCCATCGCGGGCGCCACGGGCAGCGGAAAGTCGCAGCTGTTCAACGCGCTCGCCGGAGTGACCATCTCGGAGACGGGAGTACGGCGCCCCACGACCGCCTCGCCCCTCGCGTGCAGTTGGAGCGACGGCGCGGCCGGCCTCATCGACCGGCTCGGCATCCCGCCCCGGCTGCGGCGGCGCCCCGCGCAGAACGCGGCCTCCGACGGGGCGCTGCGCGGACTCGTCCTGGTCGACCTGCCCGACCACGACTCCGCGGCCGTGCAGCACCGGGAGCAGGTCGACCGGGTCCTGGCGCTCGTCGACGCGGTCATCTGGGTCGTCGACCCCGAGAAGTACGCCGACGCCGTCCTGCACGAGCGCTATCTGCGGCCCATGGCCGGACACGCCGAGGTCATGTTCGTCGTCCTCAACCAGATCGACCGGCTCCCCGGGGAGGCCACCGACCAGGTCCTCGACGACCTGCGACGGCTCCTCGACGAGGACGGCATCGCGCTGGGCGAGCACGGCGAACCGGGCGCCGTCGTGCTCGCGCTGTCCGCGCTGACCGGGGACGGCGTCGGCGATCTGCGGGAGGCGCTCGGCGAGTTCGTGGCCGAACGCGGGGCCGCGGCACGCCGGATCTCGGCCGACGTGGACTCCGCCGGGCTGGGACTGCGGCCGGTGTACGCCGCGCGGCGCCGGACCGGGCTCAGCGAGGAGGCGCGGGACGAGTTCTCGGCCCGGCTCGCGGACGCGATCGGCGCCGTCGCGGCGGGCGAGGCAGCCGAGCGGGCGTGGCTGCGCAACGCCAACCGCGCGTGCGGGACGCCGTGGCTGCGGCTGTACCGCTGGTACCAGGACCGGAGCGAACCGCCGACGGGACGGCTCTCCCTGCGGACCCAGACGGACGAGGAGGCCACCGCCCGCCAGCGGGTCGAACAGGCGGTGCGCACGGTCGCCGACCGGGCGTCCGCCGGGCTGCCCACGCCGTGGGCGCAGGCGGTGCGCGAGGCGGCCGTCCGGGGCGCCCAGGGCCTGCCCGAGGCGCTGGACGAGCTGGCCGCGCGGGCCGGACTCCCGCCGGGTCGGCCGCCGCGGCCGGGCTGGTGGCCGGCCGCGGTCCTGGTGCAGGCCTCGATGACGATCCTTCAGATCGTCGGCGGACTCTGGCTGGTGGCCCAGATCGTCGGCGTCATGGAGCCCAACCTGGGTGTGCCGGTGCTGCTGATGGTGGCCGGCATCGTCGGCGGACCGCTCGTCGAGTGGGCCTGCCGGATGGCGGCACGAGGACCGGCGCGACGGTACGGCACGGACGCGGAACGACGGCTCAGGGAGGCGGCGGCCGGGTGCGGGCGGGCCCGGGTGCTGGATCCGGTGGCGGCCGAGCTGCTGCGGTACCGGGAGGTCCGGGAGCAGTACGGGCGGGTCATGGGGGTGGGAGCCACGGGGAGGTGACCCGGGGCGCCGCCGGGCGTGGGCGTGGGGACCGGAACCCGTGTGGGTGACGGAGATGTCCACAGGCGGGCGGTGATCCACAGGGCTCAGCGGGCTCGGCCCGGCGGAGGCAGTCTGGCTTCGCGGCGATCGCGACGGAAGCGGTCGATTCGCGGTGACGGCGGCACACCCGGAAGTGGCCGGGTGCGCGGCCGTCAGGTCGGACGCAGCCGTACGGGACGGGCCCGTCGGCGTATCCGCCCGGCGGAAGCGGCCGGGCACGGGAGGGGACCGAGATGAACGAGACGATCATCTGCGCGGTGGGGAACGTGGCGACGCAGCCGGTGTACCGGGAGCTGGCGACGGGACCGTCCGCCCGCTTCCGGCTGGCGGTGACCTCGCGCTACCTGGACCGCGGGAAGAACGAGTGGATCGACGGCCACACCAACTTCTTCACGGTGTGGGCCAATCGCCAGCTCGCCACGAACACCGCCGCCTCGCTGAACGTCGGCGATCCCGTGGTGGTGCAGGGCCGGCTGAAGGTGCGCTCGGACGTGCGCGAGGGGCAGAACCGGACCTCGGCGGACATCGACGCGCTGGCCATCGGCCACGACCTGGCGCGCGGCACCTCTGCCTTCCGGCGCGCATCGAGGCCGGAGACGGCGGCCGCCGCGCAGCCCGCGCAACCCGAGCCGGACTGGGAGACAGCTGCTCCTGCGGACGTCGACTCCCAACAGGCGCTGGAACCAGCAGTGGTGACGTGACGTCAGTCACTGATGAGACCTGACCGAACTGCGGCTTATCGATGAATGCGCACCGAACGGACCCGGTGGATTTGTCGATAAGCCCTGCTCGTAAGGGATCTTGGCGATAACGATTCCGAGTCGGATCGGCCCGGCGACGGGATCTCCGGGAAGCGCGATGCGCGGCGTACCTAGGATGCCGGGCATAGCTCTCGGGGCTTATGAGTCTGCTGGTGGGACCGTCCCCCACGTCAACGGGTCCTGCTCGAAGGGGAATTCTGTGTTTGCTGCGTTCTCAGCGCTGTCGGGGCGCGGGCGAGGTGCGGCACGGGTCGCCGCCGCGACCGTGGCGTCCGGGCTCGTCGCCGCCACGGTGCTGGCCGGCACCGCGTCGGCCGCGCCCGCCGCCGACGCGACAGCGCCGAGCCAGGGCGGGGCGACCGCCACCATAGGCGGCCTGAAGACGTACGGCGGCGCGGTCGTCCACACCGACTCCGGCGACCAGGAGATCTCGGCCGGTCTGTTCGAGATGTCCGTCGAGGGCGGCGGCATGCTCCAGACGTACTGCGTCGACATCCACAACCCCACCCAGCGCGACGCCCAGTACCACGAGACGCCGTGGAGCGGCACCTCCCTGGGCTCCAACAAGGACGCGGGAAGGATCCGCTGGATTCTTCAGAACTCCTACCCGCAGGTGAACGACCTCGCGGCACTCGCCGCCAAGGCCGGCTTCCGGGACCCCCTCACCGAGCAGGACGCGGCGGCCGGCACCCAGGTGGCGATCTGGCGCTACTCGGACGGGGTGGAGGTCGAGGCCGTCGACCCGCAGGCGGAGAAGCTCGCGGACTACCTGGAGAAGAGCGCGCGGAGCGTGGCGGAGCCGGAGGCGTCGCTGACGCTGGACCCGCCCGCGGTCTCCGGCCACGCCGGTGAGCGGATCGGCCCGGTGACCGTGCACACCAACGCGGACGGGGTGACGCTGACGCCGCCCGCCGACGCCGCGACCAGCGGGGTGCGCATCGTCGACAAGGACGGCAAGGCCGTCACCACCGCCGCCGACGGCTCCCAGGTGTTCTTCGACGTGCCCGAGGACACCGCGGACGGCCAGGCGGAACTGACCGTGCAGGCCTCGACGACCGTGCCGGTGGGGCGGGCCTTCGCCGCCGAGAGCCGCAGCCAGACCCAGATCCTGGCCGGCTCCAGCGAGTCGACCGTCTCGGCGACGGCGAGCGCGAGCTGGGCGGAGACCGGCGCGATACCGGCTCTGTCCGCGGTGGAGAACTGCGACAAGGGCGGCGTCGACATCACCGCCGCCAACGAGGGCGACGCACCGTTCACCTTCGAGCTGCTCGGCATCGAGTACAGCATCCCGGCGGGCGAGTCCCGCACGGTGACGGTCCCGCTCCAGGAGGACCAGGCGTACGACTTCACCATCGAGGGGCCGAACGGCTTCGCGAAGCGGTTCACCGGCGTGCTGGACTGCATGACGCAGGTGAACGAGGCCGATCAGGCCGGCACCGTCACCCAGACCCTCGACGAGCCGAGCCCCGCCACCGTCGGCACGACGACCGACGACACCAACCTCGCCGCGACCGGTGGCTCCGGCATGACGCCCCTGATCGCCGGCATCGCGATCGGCTTCGTGGTGCTCGGCGGGGCGGCGCTGCTCGTCGTGAGGAAGCGGGAGGCGTCGGCCCAGGACTGAGTCCTGGGACGCGGGACACGCGGCCAGGGGCCTGATCCGATGAACGGATCAGGCCCCTGGCCGCTTTTCCGGTGCCTCCTGGCTCCGGTGCACTGTCGTCGGCGGAACAACCCTTGGGCCGACTGTCACGGCCCGAACTCCACCGGTAGGTCGCGCCTGGTGCACCGGACCGCACCCGTCCACGCCGCATGCCGAGTTCGGCACGGCATGAGGCGTGGTCAGAGGCCCCGTACCGAGGCGTGACTCAGAAGGCGCTGTTGTCGCAGCCCATCGTCGAGCCGATGTGCGTGTCCTGCGCGCCCGTGTTGCCCTCGCCGTTGAGCGCGTTGCCCAGAGCGCCGTTGAGGATGCCGACCTGGCCGAGGACGTCGACGTTCAGGTCGTGCGACTTGCAGTTGGAGCTCTGCAGGACGCTGACCTTGTCCCCGCCCTTGCCGCCGTGCCCGTCCATGCCCTGGGCGGTGGCAGTGCCGGTGCTCAGCAGGCCGACGCTGCCAAGGGCGACGATCACGACGGCAGCCTTCTGAAGCTTGTGCATGTCATCTCCGATGGAGTGAGGTGGGTGCGATCCGTAAGAGATCGACTCCGTACAGTTACGAGAGGTTAATGTGAAGAATTCCGATATGTCCGCACGACGCGCCGAGGCCCACTCCGTTGCCACGCGCGACGAAGCCGACGTATCGCTCCCGGCCCCGGGCTCCGAGCGCGACGGTCAGCCGACGTGTCGGTGCTTGTGCAGGGCTGCCCTGCCCCGAGAGCGAACCCGGCCGCACGCGCTCGCGCTTCTCGTCGGAGAACGCGTTTCTCAGCGCAGTTGCTCGGCCAGGCCGACGATGACGCCCTCCGGGCCGTAGACGTAGCAGAGGAGGTAGCTGTCCTCGAAGCGGGCGATCTCGCCGACGAGTTCGGCTCCGTGCGGGCGCAGGCGGGCGACGGTGTCCTCGATGTCGTCGACGGCGAACATGACGCGGTGGGTGCCCAGGATGTTGTGCGGCCGTTTGCGCGGCCCGGTGCCGATCGCCGTGGGGCTGCGGTACTTCGCCAGTTCGAGCCGGCTGTGACCGTCCGGGGTCCGGACCATCGCGATGTCGCAGTGGACGCCGTCGAGCCCGGTGCACTCGTCGGCGACGCGGCCCTCGACCTCCGTCCGGCCCTCCAGCTCCATACCGAGTTCCACGAAGAACGCGATGGCGGCATCCAGGTCCTCGACGACGATGCCGACGTTGTCCATCCGCTGAATCGCCATGCCGATCTCTCCTTCTTCCTCTTCTTCCTCCTGCGGCCGGTGGTGGCCGCTGATGTCCCTGGGACGGAGCCGGTGGCACGTTCTCGACATCCCCGGACCGCCGATCCCGGATGAATCCGCCGTCGCGCTCGGCGTCCGTGAAGCACGAGGTCAGCCGTCCGCGGGCCGCGCGAGGAAGGGCGAGGCGGGCCGGCGCGATCGGCGTTGACGGAGGAGCCGTCGCCGTCCACCGGGAAACCCCAGGTCAGGGCCGCTCAGTCATACGCGTTTCCCCCGAGGGGTGGCGATCCGGCAAGATGGGGTGTATCTGCCCACTGCCTGATTTCAAGCTGCCGGACGGTTTCTCTTGGCTGAGTACATCTACACCATGCGCAAGACGCGCAAGGCAATCGGCGACAAGGTCATCCTTGACGACGTCTCGCTGAACTTCCTGCCCGGCGCGAAGATCGGTGTGGTCGGCCCGAACGGTGCCGGTAAGTCGACCATCCTGAAGATCATGGCGGGGCTGGAGCAGCCGTCGAACGGTGACGCCTTCCTGTCGCCGGGGTACACCGTCGGCATCCTGATGCAGGAGCCCAAGCTCAACGAGGACAAGACCGTCCTGGAGAACGTCCAGGAGGGTGTCGCCGAGGTCAAGGGCAAGCTCGACCGGTTCAACGAGATCGCCGAGCTGATGGCCACCGACTACTCGGACGCGCTGCTCGACGAGATGGGCAAGCTCCAGGAGGAGCTCGACCACGCGAACGCCTGGGACCTCGACGCCCAGCTCGAGCAGGCCATGGACGCGCTCGGGTGCCCGCCCGGCGACTGGCCCGTCGTCAACCTCTCCGGCGGTGAGAAGCGCCGCGTCGCGCTCTGCAAGCTGCTGCTGGAGGCCCCCGACCTGCTGCTCCTCGACGAGCCCACCAACCACCTCGACGCCGAGTCGGTGAACTGGCTGGAGCAGCACCTCGCCAAGTACGAGGGCACCATCGTGGCCGTGACCCACGACCGGTACTTCCTCGACAACGTCGCCGGCTGGATCTGCGAGGTCGACCGCGGCCGTCTGCACGGCTACGAGGGCAACTACTCCAAGTACCTGGAGACCAAGCAGACCCGTCTCAAGGTCGAGGGCCAGAAGGATGCCAAGCGCGCCAAGCGCCTCAAGGAAGAACTCGAGTGGGTGCGGTCCAACGCCAAGGGGCGTCAGGCCAAGTCCAAGGCCCGTCTCGCCCGCTACGAGGAGATGGCGGCCGAGGCCGACAAGATGCGGAAGCTGGACTTCGAGGAGATCCAGATCCCGCCGGGCCCGCGGCTCGGCAACATCGTCGTCGAGGTCTCCAACCTCACCAAGGGCTTCGGCGACAAGGTCCTCATCGACGACCTCAGCTTCACCCTCCCGCGCAACGGCATCGTGGGCGTCATCGGCCCCAACGGCGCCGGCAAGACCACCCTGTTCAAGATGATCCAGGGTCTGGAGACCCCGGACTCCGGCGCCATCAAGGTCGGCGAGACCGTCAAGATCTCGTACGTCGACCAGAGCCGCGAGAACATCGACCCGAAGAAGACCCTGTGGGCCGTCGTCTCCGACGAGCTGGACTACATCAACGTGGGTCAGGTCGAGATGCCGTCGCGGGCGTACGTCTCCGCCTTCGGCTTCAAGGGCCCCGACCAGCAGAAGCCGGCCGGCGTCCTCTCCGGTGGTGAGCGCAACCGTCTGAACCTGGCGCTCACCCTCAAGCAGGGCGGCAACCTCCTGCTCCTCGACGAGCCGACGAACGACCTCGACGTCGAGACGCTGTCCTCCCTGGAGAACGCGCTGCTGGAGTTCCCGGGCGCGGCTGTGGTCGTCTCCCACGACCGGTGGTTCCTCGACCGCGTCGCCACGCACATCCTCGCCTACGAGGGTGACTCGAAGTGGTTCTGGTTCGAGGGCAACTTCGAGTCGTACGAGAAGAACAAGATCGAGCGACTCGGCCCGGACGCCGCCCGTCCGCACCGCGCCACCTACAAGAAGCTGACCCGGGGCTGATCGATCTTGCGCCACATCTACCGCTGCCCCCTGCGCTGGTCCGACATGGACGCGTACGGACACGTCAACAACGCGGTCTTCGTCCGCTACCTGGAGGAAGCCCGTATCGACTTCCTGTTCCGTCCGGAGAAGGACTTCCGGCAGGGGTCGGTGGTGGCGCGCCACGAGATCGACTACAAGAGGCAGCTCGTCCACCGGCACCACCCGGTGGACATCGAGCTGTGGATCACCGAGATCAGGGCCGCGTCCTTCACCATCACCTGTGAGGTGAAGGACGAGGACGTCGTCTACGTGCGGGCCTCGACGGTGGTCGTCCCGTTCGACTTCGAGGCCGAGCGGCCGCGACGCCTCACCGCGGAGGAGAAGGAGTTCCTCCGCGAGTACACGGACGACGAGCCCGGCACGGCCGGGAAAGCCGGCGGAACCGAAGAGGAGGAGGCCGTCGCCGCATGACGGTCCTCCACCTCGCCGACGAGGGGGAGGCGGCGGATCTCACGGCCTTCCTCTCCCGGCTGCTCCACTACGACCGCGGCGCCGCCGTCCGTCTCCAGGCGGCCGGCACCGCGCTCGCCGTCTTCGGGCGCCCGCCCTCCTTCGAGGTACTGGCCATCCGCGCGGTGCGCCTCGCGAAGCCGTACGAGAACGGCCTCGACGTCACGCTGGACGTGACCGTCTCCGCCGGTGAACTCCTGGAGTCCGTCGACGAGTCGGCGGCCACCGCCGGCGTGCCGGACGCGGTGACCGGGCCGCCGTGGGCCGGAGTGCTCCCGCCGCGCGGCGGATGGCGGCCGGTGCCGGGACTGCCCGCGCCGGACGCCCTGCGGACGATGATCGGCGCCGGTGTCGCGGAATTCCGCTCGCGCACACAGGAGTTGGCGGAGGAGCGGCGTACCCGCGCCGAACTCGACCGGATCGGCCGGGAGATCTGGTCCCGGACCGTCGGTGACACCCATCTGCCGGTGCGGGCCGTCCACGCGGCCCAGTCGCTCGGATTCCTGCGCGCCACCGGCGAGTTGGCGCTGCTGTCGTCGGGTGCGTGGCTGCGGCTGCGGACGCCGTACGGGTCGATCGCGGTACGACGGGCCGGCCTCGGCGCGCTCGACGTCAGCGTCCGCTGAGGGCCACGTCGCGCCCGCCGAGCCGTCCGCCGAAGGTCTCGCCGAGCAGGCGCTCGGGCCCGTCGGCTCAGGTCGCCGTGTTCACCATGGACGCCGCCGCGTACGTCAGGTAGTTCCACAGCGTCCGCTCGTGCTCCTCGGAGAGGCCGAGCTCGTCGACGGCGACCCGCATGTGCTTCAGCCAGGCGTCGTGCGCCGCGCGATCGACGGTGAAGGGGGCGTGACGCATCCGGAGGCGGGGGTGGCCGCGGTTCTCGCTGTACGTGGTCGGGCCGCCCCAGTACTGGATCAGGAAGAAGGTCAGGCGCTCCTCGGCCGGGCCCAGGTCCTCCTCGGGGTACATGGGCCGCAGCAGCGGATCCTCGGCGACACCCTCGTAGAAACGGTGGACGAGGCGGCGGAAGGTCTCCTCCCCGCCGACCTGCTCGTAGAAGGTCTGCTCCTGCAGTGTGCCGCGCCGAATCTCATTCACGTCGTCCATGGTCTCAGACGCGGGGACCGAGGACTCAAGGCTTAGGACCTGCCGACGGCGGCGGCCTGATCGCGGCGCCGGTTCGATCATGGCAGCGGCGGGATCACGGTGCCCGGGCGCCGCTGAGCGACTCGTTCCGGATCGTCCGGTCCTGTGCTCGCCTCGCACCGGCTCCCGCAGGACAGTGGACGTATGAGCGCGCACGCTCTCGACAGGGACCTGGAGGACCTCGCCACCTCGGCGCGGGCCGCACTGGTGCGTGAGATCGACACGAGCGGGGCATGGGCCGGCGACCCCGTGTGGCGGGAGGTCTTCGCCGCCGTCCCCCGGCATCTGTTCGTGCCCTACTACTACGTCGGGGCCGTCGGCGGCTACGAGCGGCGCTGGGGCCAGAGCCCGGACCCCGCCGCCCGCGAGCGCTGGGTGCGCGGCGCCTACGACGACACCCCGCTGGCCACCAGACTGCGCGACGGCGAGCTGCTCTCCTCCAGCAGCCAGCCCTCCCTGATGGCGATGATGCTGGTCGCCCTGGAGGTGGCCGAGGGCGACCGGGTCCTGGAGATCGGCGCGGGCACCGGCTACAACGCCGCCCTGCTGGCCCGCCGGCTCGGCGACGACGACCTCGTCACCACCATCGACCTGGAACCGGAGATCACCGAGTCGGCCCGACGGCATCTGGCGGCGGCCGGGTACCGCCCCGCCGTCGTCACCGGCGACGGCGCACGCGGCGTCCCCCAGCGCGCGCCCTTCGACCGCATCATCGCGACCTGCACCTTGTCGTCCATCCCGCGCGCCTGGCTCGCCCAGTGCCGCCCGGACGCCCGGATCCTGACCCCGCTCGCCACCGGCCTGGTCAGCCTCGCCGTACGGGACGCCGAGCACGCCGAGGGGCGCTTTCTGCACACCCCCGCCTACTTCGTGCCGCTGCGCGGCGGCAGCCGGAGCGAACCGGAGCTCCCGCACGTGGCCGGGTTGCCGCGCCGGGCCAGGGAGCACGAGCTGTTCCGCTTCCTGCTCGCCCTCACCCGCGGCAGCCTCGATCCGCAGGAGGCGTACACGCTGTGGGAGCACGAGGGACAGCCGCAGCGGGAGCGGTACGGGATCACGGTGCGCGGTGAGCACGAGTGGGCGTGGCTGGACGACCCCGAGGGACCGTACGCGTGGCCGCTGCCCGGCTGAGAACGCCGGGAGGGGCCGGTCGTACGGGCCGTCATCGCCCTACGACCGACCCCTCCCGGGTATCGAGAACTAGCCGCGCCGGATCGTGATCGTCGTCCAGGCGCCCACGTGCACCCGGTCGCCGTCCTGGAGCGGTACCGGCACGAAGGGCTGGATGGGCTCCTCGGAGCCGTTGACCGTCGTGCCGTTGGTGGAGTTCTGGTCGACGACCGCCCAGGTGCCGTCCGGCTGCTGGACCAGGACCGCGTGCTGGTGCGAGACGCCCGGGTCCTCCGGCGGTACCGCCAGGTCGATGTCGGGGGTGTCGCCGGTGGAGTGGCGGCGGCGGCCGATGGTGACCTGGTTGCCGGTGAGCGTGCGCTGCTGCTCGGGCGAGTACGCGGGCAGGTTCAGACCCGCGGCCTCGGGGCCGGAGCGCTGCATCATCGCCATGAAGTAGTCACGGTCCGGGCCGATGGTCGCCAGCCAGGTCGCCGGCTGCTGCTGGTAGCCGGGGCCGGGCGGCGGGGCCTGGTGCGCGCCGGGCTGCGGATAGCCGTAGCCGCCCTGCGGGGGAGCGCCGGGGGCACCCGGGCCGCCGGGGCCGGAGGACGGCGGGGAGATCACCCAGTCGTCGTCACCGCCGCCGAAGGACGGGCCGCCCTGCGGCGGACGGTTCGGGTCCTGTCCGAACCCGGGCGGGGCCGGCGGGGCGGACGGGCCGGGGCCGGCCGGCTGGAACGCCTGCGGGGCGCCGCCGGTCGCACCGGGACCACCGGGCGGGGGCGGCATGGGCCGCGAGGGGTCGCCGCCGAAGGCGGAGGGGGCGTTCATGCCGGGGCCACCAGGGCCACCGGGGCCGCCTGGGCCCTGACCCGGGAAACCTTGGCCGCCGGGAGCGCCCTGACCACCGGGGCCGCCTGGGCCCTGACCCGGGAAACCCGGGCCGCCGGGAGCGCCGGGGCCACCCGGACCGCCCGGTGCGCCGGGGTTGGTGCCGCCCGGACCGCCGGGGCCACCGAAGGGGCCGGGACCGCCCTGGCCGCCGGGACCGCCAGGTCCCTGGCCCGGGCCACCCGGAGCGTGCGGGTCCCCGCCGAACGGCGGGATCGGCTCCGCCGGCCGGTTCACCTGGGACGGGCGCGAGCCCTGGTACTCGTAGGAGTCACCGCCGCCGAACGACGGCGGGGGACCCGACTGCTGCTGGAAGTGGGACGGCAGACCCGGGCCGCCGGGCGCCGGCGGACGCGGGGACGCGGGCGTGTACGACGTCGCCGTGTTGGTCAGGAAGTTCCACCGGCACTCCTCACAGAACGGCGCACCGCCCTCACGGGGCGTACGGCACTGCGGGCAGAGCTCCGGCTCCCGGCCACCGGGCATGGGCGGCGGGCCGCCCTGCTGACCGATGTTCGGACCACCGGACGGACCGCCGGGTCCGGGACCACCGGGTCCGCCGGGCGGCGGGAAGCCGTAGCCACCGCTGGGCGGGGGCGGAGGCGGAGGGGGCGGAGGTACGGCACCGGCCATGCGGTGACCGCAGACCTCGCACCAGTCGTCGGAACCCGACTGGTGTCCGTTCGGGCAGGTCGGCATGTCGGCGCTTCCCCCTCTCCTTTCCGGTCGCTCTCGACCGGATTTCTCCAACCCCGAGGGGCCAGGCTCGATCTTTTCCGGGTCCTGCTAGGTCACTTCTTTACACGAACAGTCTTTGTGGACCGTGTCTCGAGAGTCATCTCGTCGGCCTCCGCGACCTTCGCCTTCAGTCGCACAGTACCCGCCGCGGCGTCGACCACGTCCACCACCTTCGCAAGGAGTTTCGCCGTATCGGCATTTCCGGAGGCGCTGGCGAGCTGAACGGCGC
Organism: Streptomyces sp. Y7; assembly: GCF_043195415.1. Classification (NCBI taxonomy): domain Bacteria; kingdom Bacillati; phylum Actinomycetota; class Actinomycetes; order Kitasatosporales; family Streptomycetaceae; genus Streptomyces; species Streptomyces sp. Y7. Next base: position 9,601 of record NZ_JBIDDQ010000029.1, on the reverse strand, counting down.
GGCCGAGTTTGGCCGTTGCTCCATCCATATCGCCCGCTTTGCGAAGATCGAGACCTTGTTGGATGGCTTGTGCCAGTTCGGCCTGGCCGGTGTAGTGGGCGACTTGAGGGTTGATCGACGTCGAGGCGACCATGTCGTCGGTCCATACGGCCCGTACCAGACCCTGGGCGCCCAGGTTGTGCGCGCTGCCTCCCCCGGGTTGCGGGACGACCAGCGAGACCCGGGCGGCGAGCATCTCCTGGCCCAGGCCGGCAGCCGGGACCTCGACGCAGACGTGGTAATCACGGGACTCGTCGCCCCAGGAACCCGTGGGGTAGTCCCCGGCGCGCGGGCCGGCCTCGGTGCGGCGGTCGGTCAACTCCTCGACCGTGGGCGCGACCTGCTTGACGAACTTGATGGTCGTGCCGACCGGTGTCCACAGCCGCAGGGCGACGTCCGCGACCTCCTTGCCCATCGCCGTCTCCATCATCTGCGTGAAGTCGGCGGCGAGACCGGCCGGATCGGCGACGATGTCGGCGCTGCCGAGCAGTGCCGAGGCGATTGCTGTGACTTCTTTCACTTCCCAGTCCGTGCCCACGCCACGGGCGTCACAGGTGAACCGTCCGGCGCAGGAGTCCAGAGCCGCCTTCAGGTCCTCCGGCGACTCGTGTTCGTTGCGGCCGTCGGTGAGCAGGATGCCGTGCCGGATGGCGACGTCGGCGGAGGACAGCAGCCGGTCGGCGAGGCGCAGCCAGGTGCCGATCGCCGTGCCGCCGCCCGCGCTGAGCCGCCGTAGTGCCTGTTTGGCCTGGTCGCGGGTGGTGGCGTCGGCCACGGCGAGGCGTCCGCCGCCGGGATACACCTCCTTGGCCACGTGGGTGCCGCCGATCACGGCGAAGTGCACACCGTCGCGCAGGGTGTCGATCGCCGCGGCCGTGGCGTCGCGGGCGTTGCGCATCTTGGTCGGGGGATAGTCCATCGACCCCGAGCAGTCCACCATGATCGCCACGGCGGCGGACGGGCCCTGCCCCGGCGTGTAGAGATGGGGCGCGGCGACCGCGCTGCCCACCGTGCCGCCTCCGGTCGCGGTCACCGTGACGATCGCGTTGACGTCCCGGCCGCCCTCCGGCAGGTACTCGTTCTGGTACACGTCCACCGAGAACTGCGGCACATTCGATTTCGAGAAATTGGCCATACGTTCTCAAATCCCCCTAAAGAACCCCGTGGTGGGGCCATGGCTGTCGACGGACCGGTCCCCTCCGGTCCGATGAGGCCGTCCCCGCAGCAGGGCCTCAGGCCGATCCTGCCCCCATCGGGGGTGCCGGGAACGGCAGGACGGCCACTGTTACGTTGTCGTGGCCCCCACCGTCGAGTGCGTGCCCGACGAGCACCTGGGCGCTGTGCAGGGGGCGCGCGGCGGCGTCGAGGGGGACGACCTCGGCCATGTGCTCGGCCGCCTCCGCGTAGTTCCACAGGCCGTCCGTGCACACCACCACCACACCAGGCCGGTCCGGCTTGAAGGAAGCGGTGTGCGGCTCCAGTTCGTAGGCGTCCGCGCCGAGCCAGCCGGTGATCGCGTGGGCGCGCTCGTCGGCGTACGCCTCGGCCTCGTTCATCAGGCCCGCGGCGACCATCTGCGCGGCCCAGGAGTCGTCCTCGGTGAGCCGGGCCGGCGGAGTGCCGCGGTCCACCGGGACCCAGTATGCGCGGCTGTCGCCGACCCAGCCGACGATCAGCAGCTCGGGCGTCACCACGGAGCCGACGAACGTGCAGGCGGGTGCGTTCTGGTGCGGGGCCTGCTCACGGGCCGTGGCGGGCTCGGCGGCCAGCGCGTTGACCGCGTTGGAGGCGGCGACGATCGCGTCGTGCATGGCCTGCTGGGGGTGGGTGCCGCGCGGCAGGGCGGCCAGCAGCGACTCGCTCGCGGCCCGGGACGCGGCCAACGAGGCGTCGTCCGGGCGGGTCGCCGAGGAGACGCCGTCACAGACGATCGCCACGACCGCGGGCCGGCCGTCGGGCAGCGCGGTGCAGCCGACGGCGAACGCGTCCTCGTTGCGGTGGTGGCGCAGACCCCGGTCGCTGACGGCGGCGACGGGGCCCGCGTCCTGCTCCATGTGGTCGCGCTCGCGCGGCTGCGCGTGCCCGCAGTTCTCGCAGTAGCCGTCGTGGTCGACACGGCCCGCACGGCACGCCACACACACCTTGGTGCCCTCCGGCGGGGTCGGCAGGTCGGCCGAGACCCGCGGGTCGGGCGCCTGCAAGGGGTAGTCGTCGGGCTCCGGCGGCCGGTCGAACCGCACGCCGGAGGCCGTGGACACGGGGGAGCCGGTCGGGGCGGGGACGGCGGCGGGGGCCTGCGGGGGCAACGGTCCCGCGTGGCCGCCCGGGGCAGGGATGCCGGGGTGGCCCTGCGGCGCCTCGGGAGCGCTCGCGGGTGGCGGCACCGGTCCGGGCGGCGGCGGTGCCTGCGGGGGCGGGGGAGTGCCCGGGGGCAGCGCGGGGCCGCCGTGGTCCGTGCCCGTCGGGTCCGCCGGCAGATGCGCGGGCGCCGGGACGGCGGGGCCCTCCGGGGCGGGAGCCGCGGGCCAGTCCGCGCCGGCCGCACCCGGCGCGGGGGGCGGCACCGAGCCGTTCAGGGCGATGGTGGGGTGGTCGTCCGGCCGTACGGGCACGGTGGACAGGTCGTATCCACACGCACCGCAGAAACGGTCACCCGACTCGAGCGGCCATTCGCAGCTCGGGCAGGCGGACAACTGGGGCATCTGCGACATCAACTACACCCACGTCCGGGGGCGGTAACGGTTGGCACGTTCCACCAGGTCGATCCTCTCCTCGCCGCCCCGCGCGAGACGGGCCAGCATGCGGTACGAACGCTCCAGACCGAAACGCAGTCCCCGCTCGTCCAGGCCGCTGCCGAGCAGCGTCCGTCCTCCGGCGGCGCCAGGGGCGGAACCCTGGCCCCCGGAGAGTATCCAGTCCAGCGCGCAGCCGAGGACTTCCGTCGACAACTGCTCCCGGCGCGCCGGGTCCAGGCCGTACGCGTCGAGCGCCTCGACCTGCCCCGCGGCGGCGGTCAGGTCGTCCAGGAACGGTACGTCGGAGGCGACCGCCGTGCGTTGACGCAGCCGGGCGCGGACCGCCGCCACCCGTGCGGCCGTGTAGTGGATGGAACTCTCCGGCACCGACTCCAGAGTCCGCACGGCGCTGCGGCGGTCACCGGTCGCCAGCTGGACGCGCGCCAGACCGAAGGCGGCGCTCACATAGCTGGGGTCGGTGGACCACACCAGGCGGTAGTACTCGGCGGCGTTGTCCAGCTGGCCCAGCACCTCCGCGCACAGGCCGAGGGCCAGCTTCGGGGCGGGCTCGCCGGGGAAGGCGTCGTAGATCGCGTCGAAGGCGAGCGCGGCGCCCTCGTGGTCGCCGGTGACGAGGGCGGCCACGCCCCGGTACCAGACCACCCGCCAGTCGTCGGGCCGCTCGTCCTCCAGCTTCAGCAGTGCCTCGTGCGCCGTGCCGGTGTCGCCGTTCTCCAGCCAGGCCCGCACCTGCCTCAGCCGGGTCTCGGTCGACGGCGCGGGGGCGGCGGCGAGGGCACCCAGCAGCTCGGCCGCCGCGGTGGTCATCAGACCCGCGAGGAAACCGGCGTTGGGATCGGAGGCGTCGACGTGCGGGACGGGCAGCGCGAGGGCCGCCACGGGAGCGCCGACGGGCTTGACGATGCCGGAGGAACCGGCAGTGTGCACGGCGCTCGCGGCCCCCGGCCGTCCGTTGCCCGCCACCGCGGACGAGCCGGCCGTGAGCTCCTCGCCGGCGGGCGCCACACGTGCCCCGAGCCGCGAGACCTCCCCGTCCAGCTTCGGGAACAACTCCGTGTCCGTCACCCGCACTTCGGGCCCGAACAGCGTCGACAGCGACGGCCTCGCCCGGCCCGTCTGCAACGACACGACCTCGCGCAGCACGCCCGTCAGCTGCTCCGTCATCTCCTGCGCGGACGCGAAACGGCGGGCCGGGTCGGGGTCGGTGGCACGGACCAGGAGGCGGTAGAAGGACTCGTACTGGCGGAAGACCTCGATGTGGTCGGGGTCGGGCAGCGAGTCGACGTAGACGTTCGTGTAGCCCTGGAAGTCGAAGGACAGCACGGCCAGGGTGCGCGCGACCGTGTAGAGGTCGGAGGCGACCGAGGGGCCGACGTCGGCGACCTCCGGAGCCTGGTAGCCCACCGTGCCGTAGATGGCCGACTCGTCGTCGTCCATCCTGCGCACCGCGCCCATGTCTATGAGCTTGAGCTGGTCCTCGGTCTGGATGGCGTTGTCGACCTTGAAGTCGCAGTACAGGAGGTTGCGGTTGTGCAGATGGCCGAGCGCCTCCAGGGCCTCGATGCCGTACGCGCACGCCTGCTCCACGGGCAGCGGATCACGCCGGCCCGTCTCCGTGCGGCGGGCGTTCGCGATCTCCTTCAGGGACTTGCCGCCGACGTACTCCATGACGATGTAGCCGTCCAGGGAGCCGGTGCGCTGGTCCAGGTGCTCGACGAAGTTGTAGATCCGCACGATGTTGGCGTGCTCGATCTCCGCGAGGAAGCGCCGCTCGGAGATCGCCGCCGCCATCGCGTCCTGGTCGCCGGTGTCCAGCAGGCCCTTGAGGACCACCCAGCGGTCGGAGACCGCGCGGTCCACGGCGAGATAGACCCAGCCGAGCCCGCCGTGCGCCAGACAGCCCACGACCTCGTACTGGCCGTGCACGATGTCGCCGGACTTCAGCTTCGGGACGAACGAATACGGGTGCCCGCACTTCGTGCAGAAGCCCTCGGTGCGCCCCGGGCGTTCCCCGCGGGCCCTGCCGACGGGCCCGCCGCAGTCCGAACGCGAGCAGAACCGCTTGCGCTCGGGCACCTCCGGGTTCTCCAGCACCATCGCGCGCGGATCGGGCCGCGGCACGTCGGGGACCTGGACCAGGCCGACGCCGAGCCGGCCGCGCCCGCTGGAGCCCGTGCTCGAACCGGAGCTGCGCACCGACACCGAGCGGCCCGTGGAACGGCCCGACAGCGAGCGCGACAGCCGTCCCGACACCGAGCGCCGGGACTTCGACGACTGCGACGACGTACGGGAACTGCCGCGGCCGGTGGAGCGGGAGCTGCCGCTGCCCGCCGAGCCGCGCGCCCCCTTGCCGCCGGTCATCCCGGTGGGCGGCGAACCGACCATGCCGGACGCGGACACGACCGGGGCCAGGCCGCAGGTGTCGCAGTACAGCTCGCCGCCGCCCATGTCCTCGTACGTACCGTCGCAGTCCGGCCGCTGACAGCTGCGCTGTGCCTGACTCATGACGACGACTCCCCCCTGTCCTTCATGACCCCCCGCGATCCTCGGGCTCGCGCGGTCCCGGTACCCGGCCGCCGCCGAGCAGGTCGGCCGCCGCGTGCTGGTAGCGCAGGACCGCCTGTTCCGCGACCCGCAGGTCGCAGGGGGCGCTCCACAGCATGCGGCGGGCCGCGTCGTACCGCTCGATGAGGAACGGGTCCTCCGCGAGGCCGTGCCGGGCGACCTTCGCCTTGTACGCGTCGAGGCGGCCGCGCAGTTCCGCGCGGACCGCCAGGGGCGCGGTGACCGCGGTCAACGACTCGCGGGCGCGCAGCAGTTCGTCCTCCGCCTTCTGCTCCAGGGACTCCAGGAGCGGGGACAGGCGGTGCCACTGGGCCTGTCTGCGGTACTCGGCGGCCGTCGCCAGCTGCTCCTGGAGCACGGTCGGCGGGCCGCTGACGACCGGCACCTCCGTGGCGGCGATCTTCGCCAGCACCTCGCCGCGCGCGGTGCGGGCCTCGGCGAGCGTACGGTCCGCGCGCGAGAGCACGTCGCGCAGCTTGACCAGCCGCTGCTCGGCATCCTGGCGGACCGTCAGTACGGCGTCGATCTCACGCCGTACGTCCTCCAGGGCTCGCGCCTCGCGGTCGTAGACCGTGGTGTCCGGCCTGCCGCCGCCCGGCGCCGAACTCCCCTGCGCCCGGACCCAGTACGCGAGCGGGTCGGACACCACCTGCGCGCGCAGATGGGTGAGCGTGCGCGTGATGCGTTCCAGGTCGTCGCCCGCCGGGTGCTCGCCCGGCCGCACCCCCACGGAGTGGGCGAGCCGGCGGGTGCGCTGGAGCTCCGCGGCGAGTAAATCGATCCGGGCCGGCAGCGCCGACCACACCGCGTCCGCCGCGACCACCATGTCCAGCGAGGTCGCGTACAGCTCGTTCATCCGGTCCACCAGCGTGACCAGCGAGAACTGCTCGCTGAGCTTGCTCGCGGAACCCTGGAGCGTCGGGGCGGCCGCCGTCGCCGCCGCCGAACCCGCGACGGTCACCGACTCGCCCCGCAGCAGCTCCGTCAGCTCCACCAGGTCCTCCCGGCTGGACCAGCGGCGACGGGAGCGGATGTCGCGGGCGGAGCGCAACGCGTCGGTGTACGCGTCGAAGTACGCCCACAGCAGCGTGATCGACGCCTCCGCCGCGCTCCAGCGCTCCCTGGTCACGCCCGTGAGTTCGGCGCCCTCCAGAAGTCTGCGGCCCGCGTGGTCCTGAAGGGCGAGCAGCGAGGTCTCGATCGCCTCGTGCTCCGCGCCGAGCCGCGCCAGCGCACGGTCCACCTCGTCCCGGTCCATCACCGGCCCGGCGGGGTCCGTGACGCCCATCGATCACCTCTCGCTGCGTTGTGGTTCGTCGTCTGCTGCCGTATGTCCGTCAGTTGATGATCGGCTACTTGTACTCCGCCTCGGGAGGGGTCGCCGACGCCGACTTCTTGTCGCCCTGGTCCATGGTCGGGTGGAGCCACTTCTCGTACGACGCCTCCCAGCCACCGTCCTTGACGTAGTTCTCCAGGGTCCGGTTGACCTGGCGTACCAGATCGTCCGAGCCCAGTTTCATCGCCACGCCGTAGTACTCGTCCGTGAACAGGCTGCCCTTGAGCTCCACCGTCGGATCCTGTGCCGCCTGACTCGCCGCGAGCGCGCCGTCCGTGACGACCGCGTCGACGTCGCCGAGCTGCAACTTCACCAGGCAGTCGAGCTGGTTGGGGACGGTGGTGCTGATGTCGGTGGACGCCGGAAGATCGCCGTTCTTCCGGCCCGCCTCGAGGTTGTCGTACGCGGTGGAGCCCTCCGCCGAGCACACCTCGCGGCCCGCCAGGGACTTGTCGAACCCGGTGATCGTCGAGGTCTTGGGGGCCAGGACCTGCTGGCCGGTGACGAAGTACGGGGCGGAGAAGGCGACTTGGCCGATGCGGTCGCAGTTGATCGTCATGGTGCGCACCACCATGTCGACCTCGCCCTTCTGGATCGCCTCGATACGGCGGCTGGTCGGGATCGCCTTGAACTGCACGGCGTCACGGTCGCCGAGGATGTCCTCGGCGATGCGGTGGACCAGGTCGATGTCGAAGCCCTCCAGCTCGCCGGAGGGGTTGTTCGGGTCGAGGTAGCCCCAGCGGTAGCTGTTGGTGTCGACGCCGACGATCAGACGCCGGTCCTCGCGGTCCTTGATGGCGTCCAGGACCGGGGACTTGCCGTCGCCGCCCGACGGTGACAGGGACTGGTCCTCGGGGTTCTCGCACTCCTCGGCCCTCACCTGGCTGCCGTGGGCGAGGCCCCGGCCCGCGCCCGAGGCGCCCCCGGGGCCGCCCTGCTGCTGGGACAGCGGGAGCAGCAGCGCGAAGGCCAGCGCCAGCGCGCAGACGACGGCCATCGCGCCCACTCCGCCCCAGCCGCGCACGCCGGCCCGCAGACGGCGCCATACGCCGGCCGCGCCCCGGGGGTGGACCGGGGTGCCGCCTGCGTTCGTCGTGCCGCGTGCGTTCATCGTCGTGCCCCCTCTCACCGGTACTCCGAAAGCCTGCGGCCGATGCCGAGGACCGCGCCGGCCGCGCCCAGGACCGCGAGGACCGCCGCGCCGGTCGGCAGGCCGGTCAGCGAGTCACGACCGTCGCTCGCGGCCTGTCTGAACTCGGTCTGCTCGTGCGTGAGCGCCGTCGCCAGGGCCTTGTCCACGTTGTCGAAGCACACGCTCGTCGGCTCCTTCGCGGCGCCGATGACGCGGTCGCGGGCGGCCTGGTAGTTGCCCGAGTCGTTGTCCTCGCGGGCCAGGCCGTGGCGGTCCTTCCAGACCTTCATGAAGCCGTTCGCGTCCCGCACCGGCTTCCTGCCCGCCGTGTCGTCGGCCAGGTCCTCGGCCCGGACGAGTGCCTTGGCGAGGGCGTCGATCTCCTTGTCGTAACCCCACTCGTACGCGTCGACGACCTTGTCGTCGGGGAGCGTCCTGGTGTCCGCGCCGCGGCGGACCAGCGTGAGGTTCTCGTCGCTGCGGGCCGTGAGGGAGGCGATACGGGCCTCGTGCAGGACGTTCAGGGAGCGGACGCCGTGGTCGTAGGAGTCGGTCAGTCCCGAGCGGGCGACGACGTGTCCCACGGCGAGCCACAGCAGGACGATCGTGGAGGCGGCCGTGGCGGTGACCAGGCCGTGGTTCAGGACCCTGTTCGTACGGCGGTAGTTGCGGCGCTGGGCCCAGACGAGCGCCGCGAGGGCCAGGACGCCCAGGCCGGCCGCCGCCCACGGGAAGGACTTCGCGTCCGCGTAGTCCTCGCGCAGGCGTTCGTTCTCCGTCTCGTGGAGCTTCTGCGCCGCCGGGAGCATGCGCTGCTGCATCATCTCGTTCGCGGCGCGCAGGTAGGCGCCGCCGACGGGGAAGCCCTGGCGGTTGTTGGCCCGTGCCGTCTCCACCAGGCCCTTGTACTCCGGGAGGAGTCTGCTCAGTTCGGCGATCGTCTTCGCCGAGGTGGAGCCGGACTCGGAGTTGGCCGCCGCGGTGACGAGTTTGGCGGCGGCCGTGCGGATGTCGCGCTCGTAGCCCTCGCGCATGGCCGGCTTCTCCTGGAGGCCGGCGAGGTAGCCGCTGGCCGCCGCGGTGTTGGCGTCCGCCAGGGAGCGGTAGATGTCGGCCGCGTCGGAGGTGAGGGGCTGGCTGCGGTTGAGGACGTCGTCGGCGGCGGCGGCGCGATCGGTCATCTGCCAGGCGGCGATGGAGCCGAAGGCCACGACGAGGAGGGCGAGGAGGGCGCCGATGATGCGCAGGCGGCCGGGTTCGGTGGTGGCGGCGGCGCGGAGTTGGTCGAAGCCCTCGGCGAAGGCGGTGCGGCGGGGGGTGGTGGGGGGTGCCGGGGGTGGTGTGGGTGTTGCGGGTGGTGTGGGCGTGGGGGAGTGTGTGGGGTGGTGCTGTTGTGGGGGGACGGACGGCATGGTGGGTGCGCCTGGTGCCGGGGTGTTTCCCGGTGGTGCGCTGCTGTTCGGCGTCTGTGTCACTGCTGACCTCCCCCGTGGTCATCCGTCGCCGCAAGTATCGCTGCCGGGGCTGACATTCGCACCGGGCTTGGCTGGATCTTGATCGGATCGCAGTGTGGGTGCGGGACGTCGGCACCCCTGAAGCACGCCCCGCACCACCCCCTGCCCATGAATACGCCGTGGGAATCTGTTCGGTTCCAGGTTCGGGGTTCGGGGGTGTGCGTCTTTGCCTGCGGCGCCTGTGCGGGGGCGGTGGGGGCTTGTGTAGCGCCTGCGGGGTGGGGGGTGGGTCGGGGGGGGGGGGGGGGGGGGGGGGGGG
>NZ_JBIDDQ010000028.1:0-105734 GCF_043195415.1 Streptomyces sp. Y7 | reverse complement strand
GACGCCCGTACGCAGGGGATGACATGATCGACAGGGCCCTTGCCCGGTAATCGGGTCGTACAGATTCGGTGGAGATTACGGGCCCGAAACTTACTCAACCGTCAGTTTTCTGTCCGACCCTTCCCCATGTGAGCGCATTTTCCTGCGCTGACCTGTGCGTACCTGAGCACCGCTCGGCTTTCCACCCCCTCCCGCCCTCTCGGCGGGTGGGGTAGCTTTCACGGCGCTGAGCGGAGCTTTTCAGCCGAGGCATTCGGAGCGGGGAGCGGGGTTTGCGCGAGTTCACCAACCCTCCGTTGGCGTTGGCACCGCCGGTGGGCGGCCTGGCCGACGTCGTCTTCGAGCATGCCCAGGAGGACCCGTTGTATGTGGTCCTGGGCCGCAAGGACGAGGACGACCAGTGGCGGGACGTCACCGCCGCCGAGTTCCGTGACGAGGTCCTGGCCCTGGCCAAGGGCCTGCTGGCCCGGGGCATCCGGTTCGGCGACCGCGTCGCGATCATGTCCCGCACGCGCTACGAGTGGACGCTCTTCGACTTCGCGCTGTGGACGATCGGCGCGCAGGTGGTGCCGATCTATCCGACCTCCTCGGCCGAGCAGTGCTTCTGGATGCTGTACGACGCCGAGTGCTCGGCGGCGATCGTGGAGCACGAGGACCACGCGATGACCATCGCGACCGTCATCGACCGGCTGCCGCGGCTGCACCAGCTGTGGCAGCTGGACGCGGGCGCCGTGCAGGAGCTGTACGACGCCGGCGCGCACCTCGACGACGACGTGGTCCACCGCCACCGGCAGGCGGTCACGCCGGACTCGACCGCCACGGTCATCTACACCTCGGGCACCACGGGGCGCCCCAAGGGCTGTGTCATCTCGCACGGCAACTTCATGTACGAGGCGGACACCGTGATCGAGCGGTGGGAGCCGGTGTTCCACTCCAAGAAGGGCGACGAGGCGGCGACCCTGCTGTTCCTGCCGCTCGCGCACGTCTTCGGGCGGATGGTGCAGGTCGCCGCGATCCGCGGCCGGGTCCGCTTCGGGCACCAGCCGCAGATGAACGCCGCAGCGCTGCTGCCGGACCTCGCCGCGTTCAAGCCGACCTTCTTCCTCGCCGTGCCGTACATCTTCGAGAAGGTCTTCAACGCCGCCCGCCGCAAGGCCGAGAAGGAGGGCAGGTCCGGTCCCTTCGAGAAGGCCGTCGAGGTGGCCGTGCGGTACGCGGACGCGATGGAGGCCAAGGCGTGGGGCATCGGGCCCGGCCCGTCGGCGGGGCTGCGGATGCAGCACCAGCTGTTCGACAAGCTCGTGTACTCCAAGATGCGGGCGGCGATGGGCGGCCGGATCCGGCACGCGATGTCCGGCGGCTCGGCGATGGACCGGCGCCTCGGGCTGTTCTTCGCGGGCGCGGGCGTGCACATCTACGAGGGCTACGGCCTGACCGAGTCCACGGCCGCCGCGACCGCGAACCCACCCGAGCGCACCCGGTACGGCACCGTCGGCCGGCCCATTCCCGGCATGACCGTGCACATCGCGGACGACGGCGAGATCTGGCTGCACGGCGGCAACGTTTTCCAGGGGTACCTCAACAACCAGAAGGCCACCGACGAGTCCCTGCACGACGGCTGGCTGGCCACCGGTGACCTGGGCTCCCTCGACGAGGACGGCTATCTCACCATCACGGGCCGCAAGAAGGAGATCCTGGTGACCTCCGGCGGCAAGAGCGTCTCGCCCGGGGTGCTGGAGGAACGCGTCCGGGACCATCCGCTGGTCTCCCAGTGCATCGTCGTCGGCAACGACCGCCCGTACATCGCGGCCCTGGTCACGCTCGACCAGGAGGCCGTGGAGCACTGGCTGATGATGCGGGACAAGCCGCAGATGACCCCGGCCCAGTTGGTGCGCGACGCCGACCTGGAGACCGAGGTGCGGCGTGCGGTCGTCGCCGCCAACACCCTGGTCTCGCAGGCCGAGTCGATCCGCACCTTCCGTATCCTGGCCCAGCCGTTCACCGAGGAGCACGGACTGCTCACGCCGTCGCTGAAGCTGAAGCGCAAGGCGATCGAGAACGCGTACTCGGGCGAGGTGGAGGCGCTGTACCAGGCGTGAGCGCGGGCCGGGTCAGCCGATGCTCACGCGGAAGATCTTGTCCGCCCCGTCCGGCTCACCCCCGTTGTTGTCGCTGTTGGTCGTGGACAGCCACAGCTGGTCGGCGCCGGGCACCTTGGTGACCGTGCGCAGCCTGCCGTAGGTGCCCACGTAGTAGGCGGTGGCCGGGCCGACGTTCTCGGTGTCGCCCTCGATCGGGACGCGCCACAGGCGTTCGCCGCGCAGGGCCGCCATGTAGATGACGTTGCGGACGATGGCGATACCGCTCGGGGAAGCCTCGGAGACCCGCCAGGTCTTCCTGGGGTTGGTCATGCCGGCGACCGAGCAGGTGCCTTCGCAGGTCGGCCAGCCGTAGTTGGCGCCCGGCTTGATGAGGTTGAGCTCGTCGAAGGAGCTGTTGCCGAACTCCGCCTCCCACAGGCGGCCGTTCCGGTCGAAGGCCAGGCCCTGGGGGTTGCGGTGGCCGAGGGAGTAGACGTAGCTGCCGAAGGGGTTGCCGGGGGCCGCCTTCCCCTCGGTCGTCAGGCGCAGGATCTTGCCGTTGAGGGAGTTCCTGTCCTGGGCGAGTGACGAGGTCTGGGCGTCGCCGGTGGAGGCGTAGAGCAGGCCGTCCGGGCCGAAGGCGAGGCGGCCGCCGTTGTGGTAGCGGTTCTTCTTGATGCCCTGGAGCAGGACGGTGTAGCCGCTCAGTGAGCTGCCGTCGTAGGTCATGCGCACGATGCGGTTGCCCTCGGAGGCCGTGTGCATGAAGTACACGCGGTGGTTGGTGGCCCAGCCGGGGTCGACGGCCACGCCGAGCAGGCCGCCCTCGCCGTCGGTGGTGACCGCGTTCGGCACGCTGCCGACCTGCGTCTTCGTGCCGTCCTTGGTCAGTTTGAGCACCTTGAAGCTGTCGCGTTCGGTGACCAGGGCGCTGGTGCCGTCGGGCATCCAGTACGTGCCCCAGGGAATGCTCCAGCCGGACGACACGGTGCCGATGGACGACGGGACACCGCCGTCCGTGGCGCAGGCCCGGGTGGTGAAGGTGACCGTGTTGCTCTGCGGGGAGGTGTTCCCGGCGGCGTCCCGGGCCACGACGTTCAGGTTGTAGGGGCTGTTGCAGGCCAGCCCGGTGACGGTGCCCGAGGTGGCGGGCGGCGTACCGGTGACGGTCTGGTAGACGGTGGAGCCGCTGCGGATGTCGTACGCGGTGACGGCCTTGTCGTCCGTGGCGGCGCCCCAGCTCAGTTTGGCGCTGTTCGCGGTGACGTCGGTGTACGACAGGGTGCCGGGCCCGGTCGGCGGGCTGGTGTCGGAGCTGGGCGCGGTCGTGCAGTCGACGGCCGGGGAAGCAGGGGAGGCGTTGCCGGCGGCGTCGCGGGCGATGACCGTGAGGTTGTAGGTGGTGGCCGGAGTGAGCCCGGTGAGGTTCTCGGCCGTGCTGCTTCCCGGGGCTTCGTCGATCTTGTTGCCGTGCTCGTAGATGTCGTACGCCGTCACCGCCACGTCGTCCGTTGAGGCGCCCCAGGTCAGGGTGAGGGCGTTCTCGGTGACGGCGGAGCATTCCGGCGTGCCGGGGCGGGTCGGGGCCCCGGTGTCGGCCGCCGCGTCCACCGTCAGCTTGTCGAGGTTGGGGCCCCCGGCCGAGGTGGTCGCGGTGGCCCGGACCTTGTTGCTGCCCGCGGTGAGGCCGGCGCTGATCGTCTTCGTGGCCCAGGTGGCCCAGTTCGCGGTGGGCGGGAAGGAGACGTTCGGCGCGACGACCTTGCCTCCGACCGAGATGTCCATGGGCCGGTCGGCGCCGGTGCCGTTGGCGTAGCGGAAAGCCAGCGAGGCGCCGCCCGCCGCGTCCGCGCTCACGGTGAACTCGACGTAGGAACCGGTCACGTTCGTGTAGTCGACGAAGCCCGAGCCCGTGTATCCGCCGTGGTTCGTGGCCACCGTGCCCTGCGAGACGGTCGCGGTCTCGGCCTGGTGGTCACTCGCGGCGGCGGCCGCGGCGCCGGACGGTGGGGAGGCGGTGAGGAGGGAGAGCAGCAGGCCGCCCAGCGCGGCGGCGAGCACGCCCCGGTGGGTGCGGCGTCTGGTGGGGATGACATGCATGGAGGTCCACCTCCAGGTGGGGGATGTCGTGCGGAGGGGCCGAGAGCCGCGAGGAGACCGGGCGGGGCTGCGGGGCAGGTCTCAACGGGCTTTCGGCTCACACGAGTTGGTAGCCGCGGAGGTTGCTGAGCAGCAGGTGGCAGTCCTGGAGCGAGCCGGAGGTGTCTCCGAGGGAACGGTAGATGCCCCACTTGGGGCGCACCCGGTCGGCCAGGAAGGTGTCGACGCCCGTCTTCGACTTGTCGATCACGGTGGCGCCGCCGCTCTTGAGGATCCAGCGGACCGAGCCCGCCGAGCCGTTGCCGACCTTGATCTGGAAGTCGACGTCGGTCCACTTGTCGTGCAGCGGCGCGAGGTCCGTACGCCCGACGAGGGTGTCGCTGTCGAAGAGCTTCAGCTCGATGGTCTGCGTCCCGTTCACCCGGCGCAGCGACTGCACGACGATCGGCGAGGAGCCGGTGCCCGGCTGCTTCATCTGCATGATGTGCGTGAAGCTGGTGGTCGCCTTCAGCGAGCTCGGGATGTACATCGAGTAGGTGATCCGCCAGGTCTGGCCCTGGGTCCACTTCAGATAGCTGCTGGCGGAGGTGCGCAGTCCGGTGACCTCCTGGCGCTGGCGGTCGGTCGAGGTGTCCCGGTCGGCCAGGTGCATGTTGAAGCGCCAGTTGCTGCCGGTGGCGTAGATGTGGGGCTGTCCGCCGGGATGGGAGTCCGCTCGGTCGTCCTCGATCGTCTCGAAGGCGCCGAGTCCGTCGCTCGCGGACGGGGACCACTTCAGCTGCCAGGACGCGGCCCGTGCGGGCTGCGCGGCCGGCAGTCCGACGGCGGCCGAGGCCACCCCGCCGAGTGCGGCGCCCAGCAACACCCTTCTGGATGTGTTCATGACACTAATCACTCCTCAGCTGTTCGTTCATGATCAGGAAGGCTCCGAGGCCGTGGAGGTCGTTGGTGGCCCGGGTGCGGGCGGCGTAGTAGGCGTAGTCGCCGACGTTGGTGCCCACGGAGATGTCGGTGAGGTCGGTGCGGCCGTCGGCACCGAGCGAGACCTTCGCGAGGACGCCCCGGTAGCCGCGTTCGGCGACGGCCGTGTAGCGCCGGTCGAGGTAGCCCTGCCGGGCACCGCGCGAGAGCGCGTAGGTGAACATGCTGGAGCAGGAGGTCTCGGTCCAGTTGTCGGCACGGTCACCCTTGTCGATCACCTGGAACCAGCGTCCGGTGGCCGGGTCCTGGTGGCGCTCCAGGCCGGCGGCGAGCCGGCGCAGGATGCGCAGCAGCGCCGGGCGGCGCGGGTGACCGGACGGGACGGCGTCCAGGACGTTCACCATCGCCATCGAGTACCAGCCCACCGCACGGCACCAGTGCTCGGGGGCGAGACCGGTGGCCGGGTCGGACCAGACGGCGGCGCGCGACGCGTCGTAGGCGTGCCGGAGCAGGCCGCCCGCGACCTGGAGATGACTGCCGTACAGCTGGAGCTGCTTCGCCGCCTCGTCGTTCGCGTACGCGGAGTCGTGGAACTCCTTGCCGTACTCCACCAGGAACGGGGTGACCATGTAGACACCGTCGGCCCACAGCTGGTGCGCGCGGCTGGGGGTGTCGGCGTGCCAGAAGCCGCCGTCCTTGGTGCGCGGGTAGGTGTCGAGGCGGTCGCGGATCTTCCTCGCCGCGATGCGGTAGCGGTCCTCGCCGGTCTCGTGGTGCAGGATCGTCAGCAGCCGTCCGGCCTGCATGCTGTCGAGGTTGTCGAAGCTCCGGCTCATGGAGCCGTCCGCGGTCACGAACCGGTCGACGTAGCTCTTGACGTACGCCAGGTACCGCGGGTCGTGGGTGCGGCGGAAGACCAGGTACTGGCCGTAGAGGTAGAGGCCGACCGGGTACGACCAGCCGCCGATGGTCGTCGGTGTGTAGCGGGCCGTGGTGGAGTCGACCATGGCGATCGACCAGTCCACCACCGTGGCGACGGCGGCCGTGCGGGCGGTCGCGGGCGGTGCCGGCTCGGCCGCGCCGGCGGAGACGGCGGGCACGGCAGGCACGGCAGGCACGGCAGGCACGGCAGGCACGGCAGGCACGGCGGGCACGGCGGTGAGGGTCGCTGCGGCGAGCACGGTCGCCGTCAGCAGCGCGCGCAGGCGTCTCATGGTGCTCCTTCGCGGTAGACGTGGACAGGGATCCCGGCCGGCGGGCGGGCGCTGTCGACCAGGTCCCTCACCAGGGCGTGGTCGGGCGAGAGCCGGCAGGCGGGGTCGGTGCGGGTGGCATCGCCGGTGAGGGCGTACGCCTGGCAGCGGCAGCCGCCGTGGTCGGTGGTGCTCAGGGCGCAGCCCCGGCAGGGTTCGCGCATCCAGGAGTCGCCGCGGTAGGCGTTGAACGCTTTCGACTCCTCCCAGATCCAGGCGAGTTGACGGGTCCTCACGTCGGGCGGGTCGAGGCCGGGGAGGGCTGCCGCGGCCGGGCACGGCAGGACCGTGCCGTCCGGGGCGACGGTGAGCGAGAGGGCGCCCCAGCCGCCCATGCAGGGTTTCGCGACACCGTCGACGTAGTCGGGAGTGACCCAGATCAACTCCGGTGTGGCGTCCGGGCGTTCACGCCACCTGGCGAGCGTGGCGCGGGCGCGGTCGACCTGGTCCCGGGTAGGCAGCAGGGCGGCACGGTTGCGCAGGGCCCAGCCGTGGAACTGGGTGTGGGCGAGCTCGATCCGGTCGGCGCCCCAGGCCGTTCCCAGGGCGATCAGCTCGTCGAGGGCGTCGATGTTGGCGCGGTGCAGGACGATGTTCAGGCCGAACGGCAGCCCGGCGGCCCGGATCAGCCGTGCGGCCCGCTCCTTCGCGGCGAACGAGCGGGCGCCCGCGATGCGGTCGGAGGTGTCCGGGTCGGCGTGCTGCACGGACAGCTGGACGCTGCGCAGCCCCGCCTCGACGAGTTCGCCGAGCCGCCGCTCCCCCAGTCCGACGCCGCTGGTGACCAGTTGGGTGTAGAGGCCCACACGCTCGGCGGCGGCGACGATCTGCGCGAGGTCCCGCCGCAGCAGGGGCTCGCCGCCCGACAGATGGGTCTGTACGACGCCCAGGTCAGCGGCCTGCCGGAACACTCCGGCCCATGCGTCGGCGGTCAGCTCTGTTGACCGACCGACCAGTTCGACGGGGTTGGAGCAGTACCCGCAGCGCAACGGGCAGCGGTGGGTGAGTTCCGCGAGCAGGGCCCACGGTGCCTCGACGGTCATCGCAGCCAGCCCTCCTTCCGCAGCGTCCGGAGGAATTCCGGGACTTCCTCGGCGACCGGGGCGCCGGGGAACCGTGCCACCAGTTCGGCGACGACGTCGGCCACCGCCCTGCTGCCGTCGCACAGCCGCAGCACGCCGCCCGCGTTGCCGTGCAGCACGACCACCCGCTCGGGCAGCAGCAACAGGTAGGTGCCGCGCACCCGGTCGTATCGGAGGACGACCGAGCGGGCGAGGACGGGACGCCAGGTCATGGGCCCCCTCCCCCGGCCGCTCGACCTCCTCCGGCCGCTCGGCCTCTCGCTCTCGTGCGCTCTGCGTCTGCGGCCGCCCCGCCGCCGCGATCTCCGTCTCCGGCCGCGTCCACCGCGTCCAGCAGCGCCCACAGCACGTCGCACTTGTAGGCCAGCGCGGCCACCGCCCGCTCCTGCTGCTCCCGGGTGCGGGCCCGTTCCAGCACGAGGGCGAGGGCCTCCTCGCCGTCCCGGGCGCCCTGGCCGACCCGGGTGCGGAAGTAGGCGAGGCCGGCCGGGTCGATCCACGGGTAGTGGGTCGCGAAGGCGGCGATGCGGGTGCGCATCAGATCCGGTGCGGACAGCTCGGTCAGGGACGCGGCGACGGCCTCGACGACGGGGCTCAGCCGGCAGAAGTTGACGTATCCGTCGACCGCGAGACGCACCCCGGGCAGTACCCGGGAGGCGTCCCACAGCTCCCCCCGGTCGAGTCCGGCCGCCTCGCCGAGGCGCAGCCAGCGCTCGATGCCGCCCTCGCCCTCGGCCGTGCCGTCGTGGTCACGGATGCGGCGCAGCCAGGCGCGGCGCAGGGCGGGCCGCTCGAGCCCGGCGAGGATCAGGGCGTCCTTGACGGGGATGTGGCGCTGGTAGTGGAAGCGGTTGGCGATCCAGCGGCGCAGTTCGGCCGGGGTCAACTCGCCTTGGTGCATCCGGAGGTTGAAGGGGTGACGGTCGTGGTAGCGGGCCGCGGTGACGGCGCGCAGTCGCCCGGTGAACTCGGTGGTCGTCCAGGGGGCTGCGGCGCCGTCGGCGTGCACCCGCGTCGCGGTCACGATGCTCTCGCGGTGCGGCCGGCTAGCGGTCGGCGAGGGCGTAGGCGGTCACTTCGAGCGCGGTGTCCACGACGGCGTAACCGGGGCTACGCCAGACCGTTTCCTCCGATGTTTCCTGAATGATCTGTTCCGTCGGGAGGGCCGGGAGGGCACGGAGCAGCTTCTCGTCCATGTGCGCATACCTGCTTTCCTGAGGAAGTGGGGGGGTCTCAGAGCCCAGACAGGCGGCTGCCGTTCACATGCATGCACCGAGTTCATCGACACGTTCGGTGGCGCGATACAGAGTCGCGGCATGACGAGCCACGGTCAATGGTCCGGACCGATAACGTCGGATGCGTTTCCGGCCAATCTCCCCGCCGCCCACTGACTCACCGGTCAGTTGCCGTGACTTCCCGGACGGATTCCGGCGTCAGGAATGCATCACGCCTCGTGATCGTTGACGATATGAGTACCACCTGACGACAACCGTAAGGATCAAGAGCTCGTGAGCAGCAAGGTCCCCCCGATCATCCTCAACAACGGCGTCGAGATGCCCCAGCTGGGCTTCGGCGTCTGGCAGGTGCCGGACGACGAGGCCACGCGGGCGGTCGGCACCGCGCTGGAGGCCGGGTACCGCAGCATCGACACAGCGGCGATCTACGGCAACGAGGAGGGCACCGGCCGGGCCATCGCCGCCTCCGGCGTCCCTCGCGAGGACATCTTCGTCACCACCAAGCTCTGGAACCGCGACCAGGGCTACGACTCCACGCTGCGCGCCTTCGACACGTCGCTGGCGAAGCTGGGCCTGGACCACGTCGACCTCTACCTCATCCACTGGCCGGCCCCGTCGCGCGACAAGTACGTCGACACCTACAAGGCGTTCGAGAAGCTGCACGCCGACGGCCGTATCCGCGCGATCGGTGTCTCCAACTTCCTTCCGGAGCACCTCGAGCGGCTGATCGGCGAGACGTCGGTCGTCCCGGCGGTCAACCAGATCGAGCTGCACCCGCACCTTCAGCAGCACACCTCCCGGGCGCTCCACGCCGAGCAGGGCATCGCCACCGAGGCCTGGTCGCCGCTCGGTTCGGGCAAGGGCCTGCTGGAGGTCCCGGCGATCGTCGCCATCGCACAGAAGCACGGCCGCACCCCGGCCCAGATCGTGCTGCGCTGGCACCTCCAGATCGGCAACATCGTGATCCCGAAGTCCGTGACGCCGTCCCGGATCAAGGAGAACATCGAGGTCTTCGACTTCAGCCTGGACGACGAGGACCTCGCGGCGATCAGCGCGCTCAACGAGGACCGGCGGATCGGCAGCGACCCGGCCACCGTCGACTGACAGCGCTCCCACGCGACCGTCCGCCCGCCGCCCGGCAGCCCGAGCGGCGGGCGGACGCGCGTGGAGAACCGGTACCGCGCGTCAGTCCCCCCGCACATCGGTGAAGACGACCTCGAACTCCTCCAGTCCGGTCACGGTCACGTGGGCCTTGGCCGCACCCTCGTGCCGGGCCGCCGCCTGACCCGCGCGGGACGCCGCCAGGGACACCTGGTCGACGAAGATCGCCCCGACCATGCCCCGGCCGCGCTCCCGGTCGACCAGCAGGGACGCCCGGGCCAGCCCCGGCAGCGTCTCCAGCCGGGGCACCACCGTCGCCCGGAACGTGTCGGCGAGCAGGTCGGTGTCCATCGGGTCGAACTCCAGCCTGGTCAGCCGCAGTCCGCCGCCCGCCTGCGGCTGACGTGCCTGATGGAAGACGAGCGCCTCGTAGTTGTCGACCGACAGCGTCCCCGCGAACGGGTCCAGCATCGCCGCGCGCCGCTCACGCAGCACTTCGTCGCTGTTGTGCCGGGCCCGCTCCGACTCCCACCAGCTGGCGGCGAGCAGTTTCCCGAGCGTCCGGTCCACGAAGACACTCGCCCCGCGGTAACCCGGACGGTCCTCCAGCAGGTCCCGCCCCTCGGTGTTCATCGCCCTGATGGCAGTGTCGATCTTCGTGGGATCGCCGGTCGTGTAGATGGCGCGTACGAACATGGCACCTCCCGAAAATCCGGGGCACACATCCAAAAACTCGGCATCTCCAGTCTTCTACCGGGGCGATCCCGCCGCAATCAGCCCCGGAATCCCGAGGTCGTACGCGGGGTCTTGACGCGGCCACGCAAAGAGGGCCACCTTGTTGACCCCGTCAGGAAACTTTCCTAACAGAAAGACTCCCGGGTCTCGCCCATCGAGAACCACAGCGCGGCGGTCTCGCTGGGCGAGCGGCTGGCGAAGGAGTTCATGGCCGACAACCGAGTCGGCCGACTCAGCGGTCAGGCAGGTCAGTTGGGCTGTCCGATCGGCCGTACGACGACGGTGTTGACGTCCACGCCGTCGGGCTGCCGGACGGCCCACACCACCGAGTCGGCGATCTGGTCGGCCGTCAGCAGATGCCCCGGCGGCAGGCTGCCGTAGCTGTCCCAGAACGGTGTCTCCACCCGGCCGGGGGCGATGTGGGTGACGCCCACGCCCCAGTCGGTGACCTGCCGCCGGGTGTTCTCGGCGAGCCCGGTCACGGCCCACTTCGTCGCCCCGTAGATGTTGCCGGGCCCCGGCACGAAGCCGGCCACGCTGCCGACCAGCACGATCCGGCCGCGGGTCTCCTTCAGGGCGTCGATGGAGGCACGGATGAGCAGCGCCGGGCCGAGGACGTTGGTCAGCACCATCTCGGTCCAGCCCGCCGGGTCGCCCTCGGCGACACTGTCATGGGTGGCGAACCCGGCGTTGGCGACGACCGTGTCCAGCCTCCCGAACGCCTTCAGGGTGGCCTCGACCGCCGCCTGTACGTCCGGGTACTCGGCGGCGTTCCCCACGATCGTCAACAGGCCGTCCGGTTCGCCGAGTTCCTCGGCGAAGGCCCGCAGCCGCGCGGCACCGCGGCCGGTGACGGTGCCCCGGTACCCGGCGTCCAGCAACTGCCGTGCGACGGCGGCGCCGATGCCGCTGCCGCCGCCGGTGATGAGCGCGACCGGAGAGTCGGTCATGGTGCTTCCCCCTCTGTCTCGGTTCGGACGACGGGGAGTCCATCACTTCGAGAGCTCTCGAAGTCAAGCCCCGCCCGCCGGCGTTCCCGGTGTCAGCTGGTCCGCACCGCCGTGTACACCGTCTGCGCGGCCAGCACGAACAGATCGGGGCGGTGGTGCACGCTCGCCTTGTCGTCCGGGTCGAGCAGCCGGTCGAGGGCCGCGCGGTCGTCGGCGTCGAGGCGGTCGCCGACGCCGTCACGGGTGCGGGTGAGGATGTCGGCGACGTAGGCACGGGCGCGGTCCGTGGTCGGGGCGGGCAGGTCGAGGAGGAAGGTGCGGGTGCCGGTGGGCCGCAGCCCCGCGGCGGCGATCAGCGCGGGCCAGTCCTCGGTCTCGGCGACGGAGCCGGGCAGTTCGTCCCTCATCTGCGCGAACCACTCCGTCTCCAGCACGTCGAGCCGCGCCTGGAGTCCGGGCCGCCCGAAGCCGATGTCGCGCGGCAGGAAACGCGACGGCAGGCCGCCCTCCTGGAGGGCCAGCGTGCCGCCGGAGGCGAGCCGGTCGGCGAACGCGGCGAGGGCGGCCCGCTGGTCGCCCAGGTGGTGCAGACTGCGGCCCGCCCACAGCAGATCGACGGGATAATCCAACTCCCCCAGCACAGCGGGGAGTTCACCGGCCAGCGTGCCGAAGCGGTCGGCGACACCGAGGCGCTCCGCCCGAGCCTGGGCCCGTTCCAGGAGCGGCTCGGACCCGTCGACGGCGACGATCCGGGCGCCGGGGAAGGTGTCGGCGAGCAGACAGGACACCACGCCGGGGCCGCTGCCCGCGTCCACGATCAGCCCCGGCTCGGTCTGCCGCTTGCCGAGCCAGGCCATGGCGTGCTCGTACAAGGGCAGGAACAGCTCGGCCTGCGCCTCCAGCATCGGGCCCATCGCGGCCCAGTCGACGTCGGTGTGGTCGTGGTGGTGCTGGTGTCGAGGGTGCTCGTGCTCGTGCCGGTGGTGCGGGTGGTCCTCGTGCGCCATGGTGGTCAGCCTCTCGTCCGGTTGACGCCAGCCTGCTCCGACGCACCGCCCCGGTGCCACTGTCCTTGCCGTAGCGGCAAAAACCGGGCAAAGAAAATGAGGTGCGAGGACGGGTGCCGGTCGCCCACCATGGCCGGATGGACGACGAGATGGTGGAGCGCTTCCTCGAGGACGGGTTCGTGAGGGTCGAGGGCGCCTTTCCGCCACGTGTCGCCGAGCACTGCGCACGGCTGCTGTGGCGCGAGACCGGGTACGACCCCGAGGATCCGGGCACCTGGAAGGACCCCGTGCACTGGGTGTACGACATGGCGCAGGGCCCCTTCGCGGCCGCCGTCAACACGCCCGTCCTGCACGAGGCCTTCGATGTGCTGGTGGGTGAGGACCGCTGGCAGTCGCGCTACTCCCTGGGCAGCTTCCCTTTGCGGTTTCCGCACGAGGAGGAGCCCGACGACGCGGGCTGGCACATCGAGGGCAGCTACCTGCCCGACGGCGCCCGGCACGTGCACGCGAACGTGCATTCGAAGGGCCGCGCGCTGCTGATGCTGTTCCTGTTCAGCGAGGTCACCGAGGACGACGCCCCGACCCGCATCCGGGTCGGCTCCCACCTCGACGTACCCGCGGTCCTGGAGCCCTACGGCGAGGCCGGCGCGACCTTCCTGGAGCTGGGCCCGCAGGTCGCCGAGGCCTCCGCGCACCGCCCGCTCGACCACGCCACCGGCCGCCCCGGCGACGTCTACCTCTGCCACCCCTTCCTGGTCCACGCCGCCCAGCCCCACCACGGCACCCGCCCCCGCTTCATGGCCCAGCCGCCCCTGCACCCGTCGAAACCGCTGGAACTGGACCGCCCCGACGCCGACTACTCCGCGGTGGAGTTCGCGATCCGCCGGGGCCTGGCCAGAGAGAACTGACCGGACCCCGGCGGCCTGTCGCGCGACCGGCCGCAGACGGCCGGCAGCCGAGGTCACCGCACTACGACAACGGCGGGTAGGCGTTCTGCATCAGCTGCTGGAACTGCGCGGAGAACCAGTGCCCCGACAGCGGAGCGTTCGGCAACGCACCGGACAGGTTGTTGCCGTTGCGCGGATTACCCGTGTACGTCGGGTCGCACATCCGGTCGAACCCCTTGCCCTCGTCGTTCGGGATCTCCGAGCTGGCACCGTCCGACTCACCCGGCGGCTTGATCCAGACGTAGGCGTCGATCCCCGCCGCCGGCGCGGCCTGCGGACGCTCGCCGAGACCGGCACCGGACTGGTTGCACCAGTTGCCGACATGGATCCGGCGGTCGTAGCGGCCGCCGTTGACGTAGGTGTCGACGTCGGTCGTGGCACCCGGGCCGGCGGGCCGTGCGCTGCCGCCCCAGCCGTTCCTCGACGTGTCGATCAGCATGCCGATGCCGGAGTTGAAGCCGGTCGTCACGAGCTGGTTGCGGAAGCCCTGCGCGAAGGACAGCTCGTCGGTGTAGCGGTTCCAGTCGACCCACTTCGACTCCCGGACGGACTTGCCGCCGACGGAGTCGTTGATGGTGAAGTTGTTCTCCTTCAGGGCGCTGTAGTTGGCCGTGTTGGCGATGAAGCCGTGCACGTCGCCGACGGTCGCCCCCTCGGAGGTGGCCGCCTCCTTCATCACGGCGGCGCTGGCGGCGAAGTTGTCGTCCCAGCCGATCCAGCCGTGGTGGCCGGCGTCGATGTAGTTGTAGACGTTGCCCGCGTCGCCCAGCTTGTTCAGGGCGTAGCCGACACCCTTCTGGTAGTTGCCGTTGGCCTTCATCACGTCGCACTGCGGGGTGGCCGTGGGCCGGCTGCCGGTGTTGGTGACCAGGTTCGGCAGCGAGTCGATCTCGATCGTGGTGACGATCCGCAGCGAGGCGTACTTCGGGTCGGCGAGAATCGCCGCGATCGGGTCGATGTACTGCGTCTTGTACTTGTCGATCTCCGTCGGGCCGAGTTCGCCGTTGGAGGCGAGGGCGGCACAGTCACGGCCCGGCAGGTTGTAGATGACGAGCTGGACAACCAGTTCGCCGGAGCCCTTCTGGGTCAGGGCCTCGTCGAGGTGGTCGCGCAGGCCCATGCCGCCGTTCACGCCGTTGATCGCGGCGATCCGGTCCAGCCAGACACCGGTCGGCTGACTCGCGATCCGGCTGCCGCCCGGTTCGGCGGCCGCCTTCGCGGACCACTCCGGGTTCACGTACACCTTGGCGCCGGAGTAGGGGTTGTCGACCTTCGGCCCGGTCGGGCCGGGGTCGGTCGGATCGGTGGGGCCGCCACCGCCGTCGTCGACGTTGCAGGTCACACCGTCGAGGGTGAAGGTGGCCGGGACGGCGTTGGTGCCGCTGTAGGAGCCCTGGAAGCCGAAGCTGACCGAACCTCCGGTCGCGAGGGTGCCGTTGTAGGTCTCGTTGGCCGCGGTGACGGCTGCGCCGCTCTGGCTGATCTTCGCGTTCCAGCCGCTGGTGACCTTCTGGTTCCCGGCGTACGACCACTTCACCGACCAGTTCGACCTGGCGGCGCCCTGGTTGGTGACCGTGACGGCGGCGGTGAAGCCGGTGTCCCACTGGTTCTGGACCTTGTAGTCGACGGTGCAGGGCACGGCGGCCGTGCCGATTCCACCCGGGTCCGCGGCGAGCGCGGTTCCCGAGGCCCCGGCGACCAGCGCCGCGGCGGCGAGCATCGCTGTTCTGGTACGACTCATGAGTGCGGGTTCCTTCTGAGTGAGAGGGATTACCGGTCGAGGGCGCGCAGGTGGTCGCGCAACCCGATGCCGAACGACGTGGGGGTTCCGTCGTAGGCGGAGATCAGGGCCGGCCCTGAGGAACAGTCCCAGGTGTTCCAGGTCCAGCCGAGGTAGGACAGGTCCCGGTCGTCGAACCACTTCATGACCCGGTCGACGAAGGAGTGCGAGCAGGTGTTCTCCCCGATCTCCCCCGCCACCAGCGGCACCCGGTCCGCGACGGGGGCGAGCGTGGAGTTCCAGCAGCTCTCGTTCGCGCAGGTGTTGAAGTTGTAGACGTGCCAGGCGGCGGCGAGATTGCCCGCCGGGTCGGTGGGCTCGTGGGTCAGCCACTGACTCAGGTCGTTCGCGTACGCGAGCCCGCCGAGCAGGATCGGGTTGCCGGCGCCCGTGTCCCGTACGGCGTCGACGAGGTCCTGCATGCCGGCGACCTCGTACCCGATGCCGGGACAGGTGCCGCCGTCCCGCCAGCACTGCCACGCCTGGGTGGTCGTGGACGTGGCGCGGTCCGGGTAGGGCTCGTTGAACAGGTCGAACACGACCGTCGGGTCGTCCTTGAAGGTGCTGGCGACCGACGTCCAGAAGGCGGGCGTGTACCGCATGTTGGGCATCGGCTTCTGGCAGGTGGCGTGCTCGTCGGAGCAGCCCGCCGAGTTGCCGGTGTACTGGCCCCAGGACCAGTGCAGTTCGAGCATCGGCGTCATGCCGTGCGCCTTGACCCGCCCCACCAGGTCCTTGACGGCGTTCACGTAGTTCGTGCCGCCGTACTCGGGCTTGATATTGGACAGGCCCAGCCAGCACTCCTCGTTCAGCGGAATGCGGACCGTGTTGGCGTTCCAGTCGGCGATCGCCCCGATGGCGGCGTCGTCGACCGGACCGTCCCAGATGCCGTGGCCCTGGACGCACATGAACTCGCCGCCGGAGCGATTGACGCCGAGCAGGCGACGGGTGGTGCCGTCGGCGTCCACGAGCTTGTTCCCGGCGACGTGCAGCACCGGCACCGAGCCCTCACCGGGGTCCGGCGGATCGGTCGGGTCCGGTTCCGCGCCGGCATTGCAGGTGGTGCCGTTGAGCTCGAACACGGCCGGAACGGCGTTGCTCCCCGACCACGAGGCGATGAACCCGGCGCTGACGCTCGCGCCGGTGGCGAGTGAGCCGTTCCAGCTCTCGTTCGTCGCCGTCACCGTCGTACCGGACTGGGACCACTTGGCGTTCCAGCCCTGGGTGACCTGCTGCCCGCCCGCGAAGTCGAAGCCGAGGCTCCAACCGCTTACGGGTGCGGCGTTGTTGGTGACGGTCACGGCCCCCTGGAAGCCGCTGTCCCACTGTCCGGTGACGGAGTACTCCACCGTGCAGGCGGGTGTGGCTCCCTGCGCCGTGACCACCGGCACCGTCACGGCCGCGACAAGGGCGACCGCTCCGGTGACGGCTAAAAGTACTGAACGCGGGGGGTGTCGCATGAGCGACTCCTTGCAGATCAGGCGCGCCGTGACGGACGCGTCGACTGATGGAATCGCTCCCACTGGTGCCCAAGAAGGTAGCGCCAAGTGACGATGAAGGACAGAGGAGTTACTGACTTTCACTCAACTCGACTCGTCGAATCTTTTCGACTCTTCAAGCGCCTTGACCCCTCGCACCCCCGTCCGCACTATGGGAGCGCTCCCACTGGTTCAAGCCTTGACCTCTCCGAGCCACGAGGAGGAACCAGCACGTGCATCCCCCACGCAGACGCAGAACCGTACGGCGGTTGTGGACGGCCGTCGTCGCGGCCATGGCACTCCCCTTGACGATGCTGAGCACGGGTTCGACACCCGCCCAGGCAGCGGCGGTTCAGTGCGGTGTCGACTACAGGACCAATGACTGGGGCTCCGGCTTCACCGCGGATCTGACGATCACCAACCGGGGTACGGACGTCATCGACGGCTGGACCCTGACGTACGGCTACGCGGGCAACCAGAGGCTCAGCAACGGCTGGAACGGCACCTGGTCCCAGTCCGGGCAGACGGTCACCGTGAAGGACGCCGGCTACAACGGGCGGATCCCCGCCGGCGCCGCCGTCACCACGGGCGCGCAGTTCACGTACAGCGGCAGCAATGCCGCGCCGACGAACTTCGCCGTCAACGGCACGAGTTGCACGGGCGCCCATCAGCCGCCCATCACCGTGCTGACCAGCCCGGCGGCCGGCGCCGTCTACTCGCAGGGCGACGCCGTCCCGCTCGCGGCGACGGCCGCCGCCGCGGACGGCGCGACGATCGGCAAGGTCGAGTTCTACGACGACACGACCCTGCTGGGCACGGACACGACGGCTCCGTACTCGCTCTCGGCCTCAAGCTTGACCGTGGGCAGTCATTCGCTCCTCGCGAAGGCGTACGACAGCCTGGGCGCGTCCGCGGACTCCACGCCGGTCGGCATCACGGTCGCCTCGGGTCCCGCCGTAGTGGCCGCGCCGACCCAACTCCCGGTCCAGCAGGGCAAGTCGGCGACCTACGACGTGAAGCTGTCGACCCAGCCGTCGGGCAACGTCACCGTCACGACCGCCCGCACGAGCGGCAACTCGGGTCTGTCGGTGACCGGCGGTGCCTCGCTCACCTTCACGTCCTCGAACTGGAACACGGCCCAGAAGGTGACCATCACCGCGGCCGCCTCCGGCACCGGCTCGGCGACCTTCGAGTCGACGGCCACGGGGCACGCCAAGGCATCGGTGACGGCGACCCAGATCGCGGCGACGAAGGCGTACGACGCCCGCTTCCTGGAGCTGTACGGCAAGATCACCAACCCGGCGAACGGCTACTTCTCGCCCGAGGGCATCCCGTACCACTCGGTCGAGACGCTGATCGTCGAGGCGCCGGACCACGGCCATGAGACCACGTCGGAGGCCTACAGCTACCTTCTCTGGTTGCAGGCGATGTACGGCAAGGTCACCGGCGACTGGTCCAAGTTCAACGGGGCCTGGGAGATCATGGAGAAGTACATGATCCCGACCCACGCCGACCAGCCGACGAACTCCTTCTACAACGCCTCCAAGCCGGCGACCTACGCGCCCGAGCTGGACACCCCGAACGAGTACCCGGCGAAGCTCGACACCGCCGTCTCGGTCGGTCCGGACCCGATCGCGGCCGAGCTGAAGAGCGCGTACGGCACGGACGACGTCTACGGCATGCACTGGCTCCAGGACGTCGACAACGTCTACGGGTACGGCAACTCGCCGGGCAAGTGCGAGGCGGGGCCGAGCGACACGGGGCCGTCGTACATCAACACCTTCCAGCGCGGCGCGCAGGAGTCGGTGTGGGAGACGGTGCCGCAGCCGACCTGCGACCAGTTCAAGTACGGCGGGAAGAACGGGTACCTGGACCTGTTCACCGGTGACGCGTCCTATGCCAAGCAGTGGAAGTTCACCAACGCCCCGGACGCCGACGCGCGTGCGGTGCAGGCCGCCTACTGGGCCGACAAGTGGGCCGACGCGCAGGGCAAGGGCGGTGACATCTCCGCAACCGTGGCCAAGGCCGCGAAGATGGGCGACTACCTGCGCTACGCCATGTACGACAAGTACTTCAAGAAGGTCGGCAACTGCGTCGGTCCGTCGGCCTGCCCGGCCGGCACCGGCAAGGACGCCTCGCACTATCTGCTCTCCTGGTACTACGCCTGGGGCGGCGCCACCGACACCTCGGCGGGCTGGGCCTGGCGCATCGGCTCCAGCCACACGCACGGCGGCTACCAGAACCCGATGGCCGCGTACGCCCTGGCCTCCTACGCCGATCTGAAGCCCAAGTCGGGGACGGGGCAGGCGGACTGGGCCAAGTCGCTGGAGCGTCAGGTCGAGTTCTACCGCTGGCTGCAGTCCAGCGAGGGCGCGATCGCCGGCGGTGCCACGAACAGCTGGGCCGGCCGGTACGCCACGCCGCCCACCGGCACGTCGACGTTCTACGGCATGTACTACGACCAGCAGCCCGTCTATCACGACCCGCCGTCCAACCAGTGGTTCGGCTTCCAGGCGTGGTCGATGGAGCGGGTCGCCGAGTACTACCAGCAGACGGGGAACGCCTCCGCGAAGGCCGTCCTCGACAAGTGGGTCGACTGGGCGCTGTCCGAGACGACCGTCAATCCGGACGGCACGTACCGGATTCCGTCGACGCTCCAGTGGTCGGGGCAGCCCGACACCTGGAACGCCTCAAGTCCGGGTGCCAACAACGGACTGCATGTCACCGTCGCCGACTACACGAACGACGTCGGCGTGGCGGCCGCGTACGCCAAGACCCTGACGTACTACGCCGACCGCTCCGGTGACACGCAGGCCGCGGCCACGGCCAAGGCGTTGCTCGACGGCATGTGGGACAACCACCAGGACGCCCTGGGCATCGCCGTCCCGGAGAGCCGCGCCGACTACAACCGCTTCGACGACGCGATCCACGTCCCGAGCGGCTGGACCGGCACCATGCCGAACGGCGACGCGATCAGCTCGTCGTCGACCTTCGACTCGATCCGTTCGTTCTACGAGGACGACCCGGCCTGGTCGAAGATCGAGGCGTGTCTCGCGGGCGGTGCGGTGCCGTCGTTCACGTACCACCGGTTCTGGGCTCAGGCGGACATCGCCCTGGCCATGGGTTCGTACGCGGAGCTTCTCGAATAGTCCCCGCCGGGCGCTCCGCGGGTCGGCCGTGTTCTGTCTGCGGGTCCGCTGTGGCTGGTCGCGCCCGCGCGGCGAAGCCGCAAATGGACACAGCCCCGCGCCCCTGAAGGGGCGCCTCCGGGCACGGCATTTCCCCGGAACCGCTCGAAGGCTCCACGTGCGTGGTCCCGTCACCTGACGGCGGGACCGACCGGCCGGGCGGCCCCTCCCGCACAGGGGGTCGCCCGGCAATTCTCGGGCCACGCGGAAAGCGCTTACCGCCTCACTTCTCCCCCCCTTACCGGAAAGGACCCCCCGTGCGAAGAACCCGCATCCTCACGGCGGTGCTCGCGCTGGCGGCCGGGCTGCTCGCGGGCGCGCCGCCCGCGCTCGGCGCCGGCTCCACGAAGGACGTGTCGGTCACCGCCGACACCTACACCTGGAAGAACGCCCGCATCGACGGCGGCGGTTTCGTCCCCGGCATCGTCTTCAACCGCAAGGAGAGGAACCTCGCGTACGCCCGTACCGACATCGGCGGCGCCTACCGCTGGCAGCAGGCGTCGAAGACCTGGACGCCGTTGCTGGACTCGGTCGGCTGGGACGACTGGGGGCACACGGGTGTGGTGAGCCTGGCGTCCGACTCCGTGGACCCGGACAAGGTGTACGCGGCGGTCGGGACGTACACCAACGGCTGGGACCCGGGGAACGGCGCCGTCATGCGCTCCGCCGACCGGGGCGCGAGCTGGCAGAAGGCCGACCTGCCGTTCAAGCTGGGCGGCAACATGCCCGGCCGCGGCATGGGCGAGCGGCTCGCGGTCGACCCGAACCGGAACAGCGTCCTGTACCTGGGGGCGCCCAGCGGCAAGGGGCTGTGGCGCTCGACCGACTCAGGGGTGTCCTGGTCGCAGGTGGCGAACTTCCCCAACGTCGGCACCTACGTGCAGGATCCGAGCGACACGAGCGGGTACGCCAGTGACAACCAGGGCATCGTGTGGGTCACCTTCGACGAGTCCACGGGAACGGCCGGGAGCGCGACGCGGACGATCTACGTCGGGGTCGCCGACCAGGACAACGCGGTGTACCGGTCGACGGACGCGGGCGCGACGTGGTCACGTCTCGCCGGGCAGCCGACCGGGTATCTGGCACACAAGGGCGTCCTGGACGCGGCGAACGGCTACCTCTATCTCGCCTACAGCGACAAGGGCGGCCCCTACGACGGGGGCAAGGGCCGGCTGTGGCGGTACGCGACGGCGACCGGCACCTGGACCGACATCAGCCCGGTCGCGGAGGCCGACACCTACTACGGCTTCAGCGGCCTGACCGTCGACCGGCAGAGGCCGGGCACCGTGATGGCGACGGCGTACAGCTCCTGGTGGCCGGACACCCAGATCTTCCGCTCGACGGACAGCGGCGGCGCCTGGACGAAGGCGTGGGACTACACGTCGTATCCCGACCGCGCCAACCGCTACACCCTGGACGTCTCGTCGTCGCCGTGGCTGACCTGGGGCGCGAACCCTTCGCCGCCCGAGCAGACACCGAAGCTGGGCTGGATGACGGAGGCGCTGGAGATCGACCCGTTCGACTCGGACCGGATGATGTACGGGACGGGCGCGACGATCTACGGCACCGAGGAGCTGACGAAGTGGGACAGCGGCAGCCGGTTCACGATCCGGCCGATGGTGCAGGGACTGGAGGAGACGGCGGTCAACGACCTCGCCTCTCCCCCGTCCGGCGCCCCGTTGCTGAGCGCCCTCGGTGACATCGGTGGCTTCCGGCACACGGACCTCGCCAAGGTGCCGTCGATGATGTTCACCCAGCCGAACTTCACCACGACGACCAGCCTGGACTTCGCCGAGACCAACCCCGGCACAGTGGTCCGGGTGGGCGATCTCGACTCGGGTCCGCACATCGCGTTCTCGACCGACAACGGCGCCAACTGGTTCGCGGGCACCGACCCTTCGGGGGTCAGCGGCGGCGGCACCGTCGCGGCGGCGGCGGACGGGAGCCGGTTCGTGTGGAGCCCGGCCGGGGCGGGCGTGCAGTACACGACGGGCTT
The DNA here is from genome assembly GCF_043195415.1 of Streptomyces sp. Y7. Taxonomy (NCBI): domain Bacteria; kingdom Bacillati; phylum Actinomycetota; class Actinomycetes; order Kitasatosporales; family Streptomycetaceae; genus Streptomyces; species Streptomyces sp. Y7. The sequence continues at coordinate 83,880 of NZ_JBIDDQ010000028.1, read as the reverse complement.
CGGCACGTCGTGGCAGGCGTCGAGCGGGATCCCGGCCGGGGCGGTCGTGGAGTCGGACCGGGTCGACCCGAAGGTCTTCTACGGCTTCAAGTCAGGTAAGTTCTACGTCAGTTCGGACGGCGGCGCGACCTTCACCGCCTCCGCGGCGAGCGGGCTGCCGGGCGGGGACAGCGTCCGCTTCAAGGCGCTGCCCGGGGCAAAGGGTGACGTGTGGCTGGCGGGCGGTGCGACGGACGGGGCGTACGGTCTGTGGCACTCCACCGACGCGGGCGCCACCTTCACCGAGCTGTCCGGTGTCGAGCAGGCCGACACGATCGGCTTCGGCAAGGCGGCGCCGGGCGCGTCCTACCAGACCCTCTACACCAGCGCGAAGATCGGCGGGGTACGCGGCATCTTCCGCTCCACCGACAAGGGCGCGACCTGGAGCCGCATCAACGACGACGCCCATCAGTGGGGTTGGACAGGTGCGGCGATCACGGGTGATCCGCGGGTGTACGGCCGGGTGTACGTGTCCACGAACGGCCGCGGGGTCGTCTACGGCGACATCCCGGACGCGGGCGGCGGGACCGACCCCACTCCTACGCCGACCGGCGCCTGCACCGTGACGTACACCGTCACCAACCAGTGGGCCGGCGGTTTCCAGGCTGAGGTGCGGCTCACCAACACCGGCTCGTCGGCGTGGAGCGGCTGGTCGCTCGGGTGGTCGTTCGCGGACGGCCAGCGGATCACTCAGCTGTGGAACGCCGAGTACACACAGTCGGGTTCGGCAGTGACCGCGCGGAACGTGGGCTGGAACGGGGGCGTGGCTGCCGGGTCCTCGGTGAGCTTCGGGTTCACGGGGACCTGGTCGGGGGCGAACACGAGACCGCCGTCGTTCCAGCTCGGTGAGCAGAGCTGCACCATCGTGTGACGCTGCGGGGCACTGGGGCGCGCGTTCACGGGCGTTCCGCCGGTGCGGACGTCGTCGTGCGCCTCCGTCCCCGGATCAGGGAGGCGGCCGCCGCGGCCAGGGACATCGCGATCGCGAGGGAGAAGACCACGACCAGGCCGTCGTGGAAGGGCTGGGAGATCAGGTGCGGGAAGAACTCCCGTCCGGTGAGGTGCGCGGCGTTCTCCGGCGGGAGCCCGCCGAGGATGGTGCCGCCGAGCAGGTGCTGGACGGGGTTGTAACCGAGGAACGCGGCGAACAGGACACCGACGGGCGGGAGCCCGGCCACCGTGTGCGCGGCGTCGGCCGGGACGCCCTGCGCCGTCAGCCCGGAGGTCAGGGTCTGCGGCAGGGAGCCGGAGAGTCCGGCGACCATGAGCGAGAAGAACACGCCCATGGACAGCACCATGCCGGCGTTCTGGAAAGTGGCGCGCATCCCGGAGGCGGCGCCGCGCGCCTCGGCGGGCACGCTCGACATGATGATCGAGGTGTTGGGAGCGGCGAACAGCCCGCCACCGAGGCCGTTGAGGAAGGCGAGCAGCGCGAAGAGCCCGTAGCCGAAGTCGGTGGGCAGGGCGAGCAGTCCGGCGAAGGAGGCGGCCATGACGACGAACCCGGAGGCGGCGAACGGCCTCGCCCCGTACTTGTCCGACAGGTACCCCGAGACGGGTCCGGCGACGAGGAAGCCGACGGTCAGCGGCAGCATGTAGATGCCGGCCCACAGCGGGGTGTCGGCGTAGTCGTAGCCGTGCAGGGGCAGCCAGATGCCCTGGAGCCAGATGATGAGCATGAACTGCAGCCCGCCGCGCGCGACGGAACCGAGCAGCGCGGCGAGGTTGCCGCCCGCGAACGCCGCGTCGCGGAAGAGCCGCAGCGGGAACATCGGTTCGGCGACCTTGGTCTCGATCACGCAGAAGAGCGCGAGCACGGCGACGCCGCCGATCAGCCCGGCCAGCACCCAGGGGTTGGTCCAGCCCATGGTGTGGCCGCCGTAGGGCTGGATGCCGTAGGTGATGCCGGCCAGCAGCGCGGTCAGCCCGACGGCGAAGGTGAGGTTGCCCCACCAGTCCATCCGGCCGGGGGTGCGGACGCCGGTCTCGTGCAGCGACTTGTACGCCCACACCGTCCCGATGATGCCGATCGGGACGTTGACCCAGAAGACCGAGCGCCAGTTCCAGGTGACCAGGGCCCCGCCGAGCACCAGGCCGAGGAAGGACCCGGCGATGCCCGCGACCATGTTGACGCCGAGGGCCATGCCGCGCTGCCGGGCGGGAAAGGCGTCGGTGAGGATGGCGGCGGAGTTGGCCATCAGCATGGCGCCGGCGACGGCCTGCGCGATCCGCCAGCCGATCAGCCACAGCGCCCCGCCGGCCCCCTGGAAGGGGTCGAGGGAGAGGATCACCGAGGTCAGGGTGAAGATCAGGAATCCGGCGTTGTAGATCCGGACCCGGCCCCACATGTCGCCGAGCCGGCCGAGGGCGACCACCAGCACCGCCGTGACGAGCATGTAGCCCATCAGCATCCACAGGAGATAGCTGACGTTGCCGGGCTGGAGCGGGTCGAGCCGGATGCCGGTGAAGATGCCCGGCAGGGAGATCAGCACGATGGAGCTGTTGATGGTGGCGAGCAGGATGCCGAGGGTGGTGTTGGTCAGCGCCACCCACTTGTAGCGGGGGTGGTCGGCGCCGATCCAGGCGCTGTGTCCGCGCTGCCGGGCGGCGGGGGCGCCGGCCCGGCGGTCCGTGGTCTCCTCGGTGGCCATGTCCTGCTCTCTCTGCGTTCGGGTACCGGCCGTCCGCCTCGGTCGGGCCGGGTCAGCGCTGGAGGTCGCCGGGGCGGTCCGGCTCCCCGACCATCCGCCGGACGAGCGGTACGGCCGTCTTCATCGCCGCGCCCAGCGCCTCCCGCTCGTCCTCGGAGAGGGCGTCCAGCAGGCCGGCCAGCCGCGCCTCCCGTTCCCGTCTGCGCTCGGCCAGCACCGTGCGCCCGGCGTCCGTGATGGCGACGAGGCTCACCCGTCCGTCGTCGGGGTCGCCGACCCGGGTCGCCAGCCCCTGGCTCTCCAGCCGCTGCACGAGCTGCGTCATCGACGGCTGCGCGACGCCTTCCGCCGCCGCGAGCACGGTCAGCCGGACGGGGCCCTCCCGCTCCAGCCGGCCCAGCGTGGAGGCGGTCGTGAAGCTCATGCCCCTGCGGTCCACCAGGCTGCGGATCACGGTTCCCGCGACTTCGGCGAGCGCCCGGGCGATCTCTTCCGGCTCCATCCGCTCCACACCTTCATTCGTATCACGTGCCTATATAGTTACCCTATTAAAAATAGGGTAAGAGAGGCGGGCACCCGTGCACCGGGGTGACCGCCTCTCCCCTACCGGGTCACGGTGTGTACACCGCCGGCCTCGGCGCCGTCCCCATCCCGTTCCCGAGGAAGAAGCTCGGGTGCGGTGGCTGGTTGTATCCGCTGTTCTGCCAGGCCAGGCCCGTGCGGTACATCGTGTCGTGGAGCAGGGTCGTGATCCTCGTGTTCGTCTCGTACGGCGTGGAGTAGATCCGCAGGGCCGTGTTGCCGCTGGTGCGCCAGACGACCTCCTCGCGCCAGTCGCCGAGGATGTCGCCGGACAGCACGGGCGTGGCCTTGGTGCCGTTGTTGGAGGCGACACCTGAGCCGGTCAGCAGGCGGGTGTCGGACGAGGTGCCGTACTTGTCGACATGGGTGCCGTCGAGGAGTTCGCGGACGGTGTCGCCGTCCCACCAGGACAGGAAGTTCACGGACGACGGCTCTCGGCCCTTGGTGGCGCCGGCCTCGTCGCGGACGGAGGTGTCGGAGGCGGACCAGACCTCGGCGCCGTCGTTGCCCGCGTAGATGTCCCCCGCCACGCCCCGGCCGTTGTCGCAGCATGCGGCCAGGGACCAGTTCACGGCTCCGTCGGCCGGGTCGATGTACAGCTCGGCGGGCTGGGACGTGGACTCCGAGACCTTGAAGTACTCGAGTCCCGCGTGCCCGGGGTCGAGGTCGCCGAGATGCTGGGCGTCACCGTGGCCGGTCCTGGTGGTCCACAGGCCGCCTCCGTTGTCGTCGATGGCCATCGCGCCGTAGACGATCTCGTCCCTGCCGTCGCCGTCGACGTCCCCGACGGACAGGCTGTGCGAGCCCTGGCCGTCGAATCCCTTGCCGCTGTTGGTGGAGGAGTTGGTGTCGAAGGTCCAGCGGCGGGTGAAGGCGCCGCCCCGCCAGTCCCAGGCCGCCACGACCGTACGGGTGTAGTAGCCGCGGGCCATGATCAGCGAGGGGCGGGAGCCGTCCAGATAGGCGGTGCCGGCGAGGAACCGGTCGACGCGGTTGCCGTAGGAGTCCCCCCACGACGACACCGTCCCCCGGGCCGGCACGTAGTCCACCGTCCCCATCGCGCGGCCGGTCCGGCCGTTGAACATGGTCAGGTACTCGGGGCCGGACAGGACGTAACCGCTGGAGTTGCGGTGGTCGGCCGACGAGCTGCCGATCACCGCCCCGGTTCCGTCGACCGTGCCGTCGGCCGTCTTCATGGCGACCTCGGCCTCGCCGTCGCCGTCGTAGTCGTACACCTGGAACTGCGTGTAGTGCGCGCCGGAGCGGATGTTGCGGCCCAGGTCGACCCGCCACAGCCGGGTGCCGTCGAGCTTCATGCCGTCGACGACCGTGTTGCCGGTGTAGCCGGACTGGGAGTTGTCCTTGGCGTTGGTGGGCTGCCACTTCAGGACGAGGTCGAGGGCGCCGTCGCCGTCGAGGTCGCCGACGGAGGCGTCGTTGGCCTCGTAGGTGTACGCCACCCCGTCGGGGGTCGTGCCGCCGGCCGGCGGGCTGAGGGGGACGTCCTTGTAGCCCGGGCGGAACTGCACGGCGTGCACGGAGTCACCCTGCTCGACGCCGCCCACGACGGCCCGCACGGTGTAGTCGGCCTGCTCGGGGGCGCCGGAGTGGAAGTAGTTCGTGGAGCCGGTGATCGGCGCGGAGTTGACCTTGGTGCCGGCCCGGTAGACGTTGAAGGAGACGCTGTCCGGATCGGTGCCGAGCCAGCGCCAGCTGACCAGGTTGCCACTGGAGGTGTGGACGCTGACCACACCGCGGTCGAGTACCTCGACCTGACGGGCGGTGGCCGCTTCGGCCGTGCCGGCGCCGCCCAGCGTGGTGATTCCGGCGGCGATCAGAGCGGTGGCGGCGACGGCCGCGGAGAGTGCGGCCCGCCGTCTGCGGTGCCTGCGCGGGTGCTGCACGTGACGTACCTCCTCGGGAGGACGGACGGGTTCCGTTCCCTCAGTCGCCACCGTGCGGACGGGGGTTGCCGCGATTTCCGGCCGGTCCTGTGAAGGGTCACCCGGGTTTGCGGAAGGCCCGGACGGTGAACACCGGATCGGGCCTGGGGCGGTCCTGGTCCGGGAGCCGCGCCAGCCGGGCGGCGAATCCGGCGGCGAGCTCACCGCCGGGCGGTACCGTCACGAACCAGCCCCTGCGCAGGTCCGCGACCGTGCGGCGCGGGCTGCGGCCCTGTCCGTGTCCGGTGAAGCGGGTCTCCCCCGCCGGAAGCAGCGCGTGGTCGAGGGCGTACGACTCGACGAGCGCCGCCGCGTCCCGTGCCGCGCGGCACGGGCGGGAGGCCATCACGGCGTCGATGTCGCTGCCCACGTTGTGCGCGGCCGCCTTGTCGACCGTGGTGACGTAGACCCCGCCGGGTCGCAGCACCCGGGCGCACTCGCCGACGATGGTCCGCACGTCCTCGGGGGTCGGCGCGAGGTGCAGCAGCCAGACGCTGCTGACGGCGTCGAAGTGGTCCGCGCGAAACGGCAGCCGACGGCTGTCGGCGAGCACCACGGAGCCGGGCAGCCGGGCGGCGGCCTGCCGGGCCATGGCGGGCGCGAGGTCGACGCCGGTCACGCGCAGTCCGTCCCGCCCGGCGACCAGCCGCCGGGTCACGATGCCGGTGCCGCAGGCGACGTCGAGCAGGCGCCGGGTGCCGTCCGGCAGCAGGCCCAGCACGGCCTGCGCGGCGGCCGCCGCTCGGGGCTCGCCGCCGCGCGAGGCGTCGTAGCGCTCCGCTTCCTTGTCGTAGTCGAGCACGCTCGTCACTGCGCCCCGTGACCGGGGGCGAGATCCTCGATCCTGCGGGCCAGGGCGAAGTCCCGCTTGGTGACGGCACCGACGGTGTGGGTGTTCACGGTGAGTGACACCGTGTTGTAGCCCAGGGTGAGGTCGGAGTGGTGGTCGAGCTCCTCCTGGACCTGGGCGATGTGCACGACCATCGCCGTGGCCGCGAAGTGCGAGGGGAGCCGGTAGGAGCGGGCGAGGCGGTCGCCCTGCAGCGACCAGCCCGGCAGCTCCGCGAGCCGGTCCTCGATCTCCTTCTGCGACAGCGGTTCGAGGGGCATGGCCTCGCTCCTTCCTGCACGGGAGGGTTCGTCTTCAGCCTGCCACAGCCTGGGGGCCGCGGGCTGGTCGGACGGGTTCCCCCGGGGGCCGGCGCCGCGCGCACGGGCCGTGCCCCGGGCCACCGCCGATCACCGCCGCGCCCGGCCCGGCCGTTCCCCGGGCTCCTCGACTACCGTCGTACCCATGACCTCCGTCCCGCCCGGCAACACCGCGCCCGCCACCGCCCCGACCGGCCAGGGCGTGGGCCCCCTGCTGCGGGCCTGGCGGGAGCAACGCAGGGTCAGCCAGCTGGAGTTGGCGCTGCGGGCGGACTCCTCGGCGCGGCACATCAGCTTCATCGAGACGGGCCGCTCCCGGCCGAGCGAGGAGATGGTGCTGCGGCTGGCCGAGCACCTGGACGTGCCGGTGCGCGAGCGCAACGCGCTGCTGCTGGCCGCCGGCTACGCCCCGCGCTACCCGGAGACCCCGCTGGACGACCCGGCGCTGGACGCGCTGCGCGCGGGCATGGAGCAGCTGATCCAGGGCTACGAGCCCTACCCGGCGCTGGTGGTCGACGCGATGTACAACGTGCACGCCGCCAACCGGGGCATCCTCATGCTCCTCGACGACATCCCCGGCCATCTCCTCCAGCCCCCGCTCAACGCGATGCGGCTGACGCTGCACCCGGAGGGTCTCGCGCCGCGCATCCGTAATCTGCGCGAGTGGCGGGGCCATCTCCTCGCCCAGATGCAGCGGCAGATCGCCCTGCACCGCTCGGAGCCGCTGCGGGAGCTGTACGAGGAGGTCGCGGCCTACCCGGTGCCGCAGGACGCGCCGGGCACGGAGCCGGACGAGCCCGTCCCGTACTTCGCGCTGCCGATGCAGATCGAGCACGAGGGACGCGTCCTGTCGTTCATCTCCTCCATCTCCACGTTCAACACGCCCATGGACGTGACCGTCGCCGAGCTGGCCATCGAGACGCTGCTCCCGGCCGACCCGGCGACGGTCAAGTACCTTCAGTCGCTGCTGCCCTGACGGATCCTCAGGGCCGCGTACTGCAGGCCGGCGAACCCGGCGACGGTGAGCGCCTGCAGCACGGTCCACACCGCGCCCGCAGTGGTCGGCGACAGCCACAGCGCGAGCGCGACGAGGCTCAGCACGGTCCAGGCCAGGTTGGTCTCGATCACCGCCCGTACCGGGAGGTCGGCGGGACGGGCCCGGGAGGCGAGCAGCGCGACGGCACCGGCGTACCCGGCGAGGAACGCGCCGAGGGTGAGCAGCAGGGCCCGCTCGACGCCGAGGAGCCGGCTCAGCGGGCCGGAGGCGACGAGGTAGGCGAGCCCGTTCGCCCCGGTCACCACCGCGTCCAGGGCCAGGAAGCGGCGCAGCACGGTCTGCGGGTCGGAGGTCCGGGCGAGCACGGTGAGCGAGGTGGCGGACATGACGAATCACCCTCCGTCGGGGTCGAGTGGCATGCGACAGGACCCGGATCCCGGACCGGAGTGCGCCGGCCCGGAACCCGGTGCGTTCAAGGTCTCGCGCGCGAGCGCGCCGGTCGATTACCTGCCGGGTCATGCCAACCCCCCAAGGGGCGCGGGGAACTGCGCGACCGGCCCCACGGACCCGCACCCGGCCCACGACAGCGGCCACCCCCCACGGCCAACCGGAACGTGGCACACTGCACCCCGTACTTTCGGCGCGTAGGGGAGGGCGTGGCGTGAGTGAGCGGCGGCCCGCGCCCACCGTGGGCCAGGTGGTGCTCGGCAAACGCCTGCAGGAGCTGCGGGAGGCGTCCGGGCTGGGACGCGACGAGGCCGCGCGCGCCCTGCGGGTGACCGCGGCGACCGTACGGCGCATGGAGACGGCCGAGGTCGCGCTGAAGATCCCGTACGTGCAGGTGCTGCTGGAGACCTATGGCGTCCCCGAGGAGGAGGCGGCCGCGTTCGTCTCGCTGGCCGAGGAGGCCAACCAGCCCGGTTGGTGGCAGCGCTTCCACGACGTGCTGCCGGACTGGTTCAGCCTGTACGTGAGCCTGGAGGGCGCCGCCCGGCTCGTCCGCTCCTACGAGCCGCACTTCGTGCCCGGTCTGCTCCAGACCGAGGACTACGCGCGAGCCGTGCTGCGGGCCGGGACGATAGGGCAGACGGGGCCGGAGACGATAGAGCGGCATGTGTCCCTGCGCATGGAGCGACAGCGACTGCTGGAGCGCCCCGATCCGCCCCATCTGTGGGTGATCATGGACGAGACGGTGCTGCTGCGGCCGGTGAACGGCGGCGGCGAGGTGATGCGCGACCAGTTGGACAAGCTGCTGGAGTTCGCCGAGCGGGACCGCGTCACGCTCCAGATCGCCGAGTTCGCCTCCGGCCCGCACCCCGGGACGTACGCGCCCTTCACCCTGTTCCGCTTCGCCGAGCCGGAGCTGCCCGACATGGTCTACACGGAGTATCTGAGCGGCGCCCTGTACCTGGACTCCCGCAAGGAGGTCGCGGCGCATCTGGAGGTCCTGGACCACATGTCGACGGCCGCCGCCTCCGCCGAGCGCACCCGGAAGATCCTGCGGGAGCACCGCGAGGACTGCTGAGACCGAGGACCGTCCAGGCAGAGGACCGTCCAGGCAACCGACCCCGAGGAGACGACCGCGCATGTCCGGATCCGAGTCCGCGCCCGCCCGCGTCGACACCAGCCGGCCGCATCCGGCCCGCGTCTACGACTGGTGGCTGGGCGGCAAGGACAACTACCCGGTGGACGAGGAACTGGCCCGCAGGATCCTCGCCGTGGACGGCACGGTCCTGCGCGGCGCCCGCGCCAACCGCCGGTTCATGCACCGGGCCGTGCGCACGGTCGCGGAGGCCGGGACACGTCAGTTCCTGGACATCGGCACGGGCATCCCGACCGAGCCCAACCTGCACCAGGTGGCGCAGGGCGTCGCCCCGGAGTCCAGGGTCGTGTACGCCGACAACGACCCCATCGTGCTGCGGCACGCGGAGGCCCTGCTGCACGGGTCGGCGCAGGGCAGCACCGAGTACGTGCACGCCGACGTCCGGGACGCCGACGCCCTGCTGGCCCGGGCGGCCGAGTCCCTGGACTTCGACCGGCCGGTCGCGCTGTCGCTGGTGGCGCTGACCCACTACCTGAGTGACGACCCCGCGGGCGACGACGTGTACGGCCTGCTGGAGAAGTACGTGGCGGCGCTGGCCCCGGGCAGCCATCTGATCCTGTCGCAGGTCACCCCGGACCTCAGCCCGCAGGCCATCGAGAACGCGGCGAACCACTTCCGGCGCAGCGGCACCCCGTTCTTCCCCCGCTCGCTCGCCGAGTTCTCCCGCTTCTTCGACGGCCTGGAGCTGCTCGGCCCGGGTGTCATCCCCGTCTACGGCTGGCGCCCCGAGCCGGCCGACGTGGCGGCCCAGGCGGAGGGCATCGTGCCCGTGTACGCGGGGGTCGCCCGCAAGCCCTGACCCGTACGGGTGCCGTGAACGGGTGCGCTCCCGCGCCCCGCCCTAGGTTCGTGATCAGGGCAAGCAAGGGAGCGCCTGTGACCGACACCCGGGTACCGCCCACCCCGCCCGCCGAGCCGGGCGCGGCGCTGCTGAGGGCCGGCAGGTTCTTCCGGCCCGGCACGCCCGCGCCCGATCTGCACAGCGTCGCGCTGACCGGCGGGCGCGAGGCGGACGCGTTCTACCGGGACCGGTGGAGCCACGACAAGGTCGTGAACTCCACGCACGGCGTGAACTGCACCGGCTCCTGCCGCTGGAAGGTGTACGTCAAGGACGGCATCATCACCTGGGAGACCCAGCAGACGGACTACCCGTCGGTGGGCCCCGACCGTCCCGAGTACGAGCCCCGCGGCTGCCCGCGCGGCGCCGCGTTCTCCTGGTACACCTACTCCCCCACCCGGGTCCGCCACCCGTACGTCCGCGGTGTGCTGCTGAAGATGTACCGGGAGGCGAAGGAGCGTCTGGGCGACCCCGTGCTGGCCTGGGCGGACATCCAGGGCGACCCCGAGCGCCGCCGCGGCTACCAGCGGGCGCGCGGCAAGGGCGGCCTGGTGCGGGCGAGTTGGGACGAGGCGATCGAGATGGTCGCCGCGGCGCATGTGCACACCATCAAGACGTACGGCCCCGACCGCATCGCCGGCTTCTCGCCCATCCCGGCGATGTCGATGGTGTCGCATGCGGCGGGCGCCCGCTTCCACTCCCTGATCGGCGCCCCGATGCTGTCGTTCTACGACTGGTACGCCGATCTGCCGGTCGCCTCCCCGCAGGTCTTCGGCGACCAGACCGACGTACCGGAGTCCGGCGACTGGTGGGACGCGGCGTATCTGATCATGTGGGGTTCGAACGTCCCGGTGACCCGCACGCCCGACGCGCACTGGATGGCGGAGGCCCGCTACCGGGGCCAGAAGGTCGTGGTGGTCGCGCCCGACTACGCCGACAACGCCAAGTTCGCCGACGAGTGGCTCCATCCGCACCCGGGCACGGACGGCGCGCTGGCCCTCGCCATGGGGCATGTCGTCCTCAAGGAGTTCTTCGTCGACCGCCGCACCGAGTTCTTCACGGACTACGTGCGCAGGTTCACCGACCTGCCCTTCCTGGTCACCCTGGAGGCACGGGACGGCGCCTACGTCCCCGCGAAGTTCCTGCGCGCCTCGGACCTGGGCCAGGAGGGCGACGGCGCGGACTGGAAGACGGTCGTGCTGGACGAGGTGTCGGGGCGCGCGGTCGCCCCGAACGGCTCCCTGGGCTTTCGCTGGACGGAGTCGGGCAAGGGCCGGTGGAACCTCGAACTCGGCGACACGGAACCGAAGTTGAGCTTGTACGGCAGCGAGGTGTCGGCGGGTGTCGAGGTACTGCTGCCTCGCTTCGACACCGAGGGCGGGCCGCACGGGCAGGGCCGCGGCGGCGTCATACGCCGGGGCGTCCCGGTGACGAAGCTCGGCGGTGCGGACGGCCCCCTGGTGACGACGGTCTTCGATCTGCTGCTCGCGCAGTACGGGGTGGCGCGGCCGGGGCTGCCGGGCCGCTGGCCCACGTCGTACGACGACGCCGACTCCCCCGGCACGCCCGCCTGGCAGGAGGCGCACACCTCCGTCCCGGCGGCCAAGTGCGTACGGATCGCACGGGAGTTCGCACAGACGGCCGAACGGTCCAAGGGCCGCTGCATGATCCTGATGGGCGCGGGCACCAATCACTGGTTCCACTCCGAGACGATCTACCGTTCCTTCCTCGCCCTGCTCCAGCTCACCGGCTGTCAGGGCCGCAACGGCGGCGGCTGGGCACATTACGTGGGTCAGGAGAAGTGCCGTCCGGCGACCGGCTGGGCGACGCTCGCCGCCGCGTCGGACTGGTCGCGCCCGCCGCGCCAGATGATCGGCACGGCCTACTGGTTCCTCAACACCGACCAGTGGCGCTACGACCGGTTCACGGCCGACGTGCTCGCCTCGCCGCTCGGCGCGGGACGCTTGCGCGGGATGACGGGCGCGGACTGTCTGGCGCTGTCGGCGCGCGTGGGATGGATGCCGTCGTACCCGACGTTCGACCGCAATCCGCTGGAGCTGGGCGACGTGTTCGGCGACGCGGTGTCACGGGTGGTGGCCGAACTGCGCGCGGGCACGCTGAAGTTCGCCTGCGAGGACCCCGACGCCCCGGAGAACTGGCCGCGGATCGTGACGCTGTGGCGGGCCAATCTGCTGGGCTCGTCGGCGAAGGGCGCGGAGTACTTCACCCGGCACCTGCTGGGCACGCAGTCGTCGCTGCGGGCCGAGGAGGCCCCCGAGGACGTCCGCCCGAAGGAGGTGACCTGGCACGACGAGGCACCGGAGGGCAAGCTCGACCTGCTGCTGTCGCTGGACTTCCGGCAGACGTCGTCCACACTGCTGTCGGACGTCGTGCTGCCCGCCGCCACCTGGTACGAGAAGCACGACCTGTCCAGCACGGACATGCACCCCTACGTGCACTCCTTCACCCCGGCCGTGGACCCGCCGTGGCAGGCGCGCACCGACTTCGAGGCGTTCAAGGCGCTCGCCGAGCGGCTGAGCGAGCTGGCCGTGGGCCATCTCGGCGTGCGCAGGGATCTGGTGGCGACCCCGCTCCAGCACGACACCCCGGGCGAGATCGCCCAGCCGGGCGGGGTGGCTTTGGACTGGCGGCGCGGCGAGTGCGATCCGGTGCCCGGCAGGACCATGCCGAACCTGACGGTCGTGGAGCGGGACTACACCGCGATCGGCGCCAAGTTCGCCTCGCTGGGCCCGCTGGCCGAGCGACTCGGCCTGCCCGCCAAGGGCATCACGCTCCGGCCGGACGAGGAGGTCGAGGACCTGCGGCTGCTGAACGGCACGACCGGTGACGGGCGCCCCCTGCTCGACACGGCCGTGAAGGCGGCGAACACCATCCTCGCCCTGTCCGGCACCACCAACGGCCGCCTCGCCACCCAGGGCTTTCGCACCCTGGAGGCCCGGACCGGGCAGGAGATGGCCCACCTGGCGGCCGAGCACGAGGGCAGACGGACCACGTACGCGGACACCCAGGCCGCGCCGGTGCCGGTGATCACCTCGCCGGAGTGGTCGGGCAGCGAGTCGGGCGGGCGCCGCTACACCGCGTTCACGCTCAACACCGAGCACCTCAAGCCCTGGCACACCCTCACCGGCCGCCAGCACTTCTTCCTCGACCACGACTGGATCCACGAGCTCGGCGAGGCGCTGCCCGTGTACCGGCCGCCGCTGGACATGAACAAGCTGTTCGGCGAACCACGGCTCGGCCCGGACGGGCAGCGGGAGGTGACGGTCCGCTTCCTCACCCCGCACAACAAGTGGTCCATCCACTCCGAGTACCAGGACAACCTGTTCATGCTGGCGCTCTCCCGCGGCGGCCAGAACATCTGGATGTCCCCGCAGGACGCGGACGCGATCGGCGTCGTCGACAACGACTGGATCGAGGCGGTCAACCGCAACGGCGTGGTCGTCGCCCGGGCCGTCGTCTCGCACCGGATACCGCACGGCACCGTCTACATGCACCACGCGCAGGAACGCACGGTCGCCGTCCCGAAGACGGAGACCACCGGCCGGCGGGGCGGCATCCACAACTCGCTGACCCGGCTGATCCTCAAGCCGTCCCACCTCGTCGGCGGCTACGCCCAGCTCTCCTGGGCCTTCAACTACCTCGGCCCGACGGGCAACCAGCGCGACGAGGTCACGGTGATCCGCCGCCGCAGCCAGGAGGTCGACTACTGATGCGTCCGATGGCCCAGATCGCGATGGTGATGAACCTCGACAAGTGCATCGGCTGTCACACCTGCTCGGTCACCTGCAAGCAGGCGTGGACGAACCGCCGCGGCATGGAGTACGTCTGGTTCAACAACGTCGAGACCCGCCCCGGCCAGGGCTACCCGCGCCGCTACGAGGACCAGGAGCGCTGGCGCGGCGGCTGGGAGCTGAACCGGCGGGGCGCGCTGAAGCTGAAGGCGGGCGGGCGGCTGCGCAAGCTCGCCGGGATCTTCTCCAATCCCGAACTGCCGGAGATCAAGGACTACTACGAGCCCTGGACGTACGACTACAAGAACCTCACCGACGCCCCGCTGGGCGACGACTACCCGGTGGCCCGGCCGATCTCGCAGCTCGACCGCAAGCCGATGAAGATCGAGTGGTCCTCGAACTGGGACGACAACCTCGCCGGCGCCCCCGCCTACGGCGATCTCGACCCGATGGTGGAGCGGACGCGCACCCAGGCGTCCGAGAAGGTGCGGTTCGAGTTCGAGCAGAGCTTCATGTTCTATCTGCCGCGCATCTGCGAGCACTGCCTCAACCCGTCGTGTGTGGCGTCGTGCCCGTCGGGTGCGATGTACAAGCGGGCGGAGGACGGCATCGTCCTGGTCGACCAGGACCGCTGCCGGGGCTGGCGGATGTGCGTGACCGGATGCCCGTACAAGAAGGTGTACTTCAACCACGCCACCGGCAAGGCCGAGAAGTGCACGATGTGCTACCCGCGCGTCGAGGTCGGTCTGCCGACGGTCTGTTCGGAGACGTGCGTGGGCCGGCTGCGCTATCTCGGCGTCGTGCTCTACGACGCGGACCGGGTGACGGCCGCGGCCTCCGTACCACGCGAACGGGACCTGTACGAGGCACAGTTGGGCGTCTTCCTCGATCCCGAGGACGCCGAGGTGCGGCGGGCGTGCAAGGACGCGGGGATCCCCCACGACTGGCTGGAGGCGGCCCGCCGCTCGCCCGTGTACGCGCTGATCAGCAAGTACCGGGTGGCGCTGCCGCTGCATCCGGAGTACCGGACGATGCCGATGGTCTGGTACATCCCGCCGCTGTCGCCGGTGGTGGACGCGCTGGCGGAGACCGGGCACGACGGGGAGGACGCCCGGAACCTGTTCGGCGCGATCGACACGTTGCGCATTCCGCTGGAGTACCTGGCGGAGATGTTCACGGCCGGCGCCATCGGCCCGGTCCGCGCCTCGTTGGAGAAACTCGCCGCGATGCGCTCCCACATGCGGGCGATCAACCTCGGTGAGGAGCCGGATCCGTCGGTGCCGGCCGCCGTGGACATGGCGGCCGGGGAGATCGAGGAGATGTACCGGCTGCTGGCGATCGCCAAGTACGAGGACCGGTACGTCATTCCGACGGCGGCGGTCGGGGACGCCCGGCGCCTGGAGGAGTCGGCGCTGCCCAAGGGGTGCAGCCTCGACTTCGACGGCGGGCCCGGGATGGGCGGGGACGGCCCCTTCGGCCAGGACTCGGGGCGCAAGCTGCTGCCGCTGGTGACGGTGGAGAACTTCCACGCGCTGCGCGGACGGCAGACCTCTGACGACGCCGCCGACGCCGCCGACATGACCCGCACAGCCGACGCCGAGGAGACCTGATGCCGTCCTTCGAGGTGCTCTACCAGGCGGCCGCGCTCTGTCTGACGTATCCGGACGAGGACTTCCGCGCGCGTCTGCCCCTGCTGCGTGAGGCCGCGCCGCAGCTACGGGAGTTCACCGACCACGCGGCCGTCACGCCGCCGGACGAACTGGCCGCGCACTACGTCGAGGTGTTCGACTTCAAGAACCGCCACAGCCTGTATCTGACCTGGTGGCTCGACGGGGACACGCGGCGGCGCGGCATGTCGCTGCTGCGGTTCAAGGAGGTCTACCGGGCCCACGGCCTGGAGTTCACCCACGAGGAACTGCCCGACTTCCTGCCCGCGGTACTGGAGTTCGCCGCCCGCACCGGCGACACCGATCTGCTGCTGGAGCACCGCGACTGCCTGGAGCAGCTCCGCTCCCGCCTC
Organism: Streptomyces sp. Y7; assembly: GCF_043195415.1. NCBI lineage: Bacteria > Bacillati > Actinomycetota > Actinomycetes > Kitasatosporales > Streptomycetaceae > Streptomyces > Streptomyces sp. Y7. Next base: position 68,306 of record NZ_JBIDDQ010000028.1, on the reverse strand, counting down.
ACCGACTTCGGCACGCCGTACGCGTCCGTCCTGGACGCCGTGTGCGCGACCCTGCCGACCGAACGCACGGGGGTGCGCCCATGACGACGCTGCTGTGGGGCGTCCTGCCCTATGTCACCTTCGCCCTGCTGGTCGCGGGGCTGGTCTGGCGGCACCGCTACGACCGCTTCGGCTGGACCACGCGTTCCTCCCAGGTCTATGAGTCGAGGCTGCTGAACATCGCCTCGCCCGCCTTCCACTACGGCATCCTGTTCGTGCTGGTCGGCCATCTGGTGGGCCTGTTCGTCCCGGAGTCCTGGACGCACTCGCTCGGTGTGAGCGAGCACGCGTACCACCTGCTCTCCCTGTACGGCGGCACCGCGGCCGGCGCGCTGACCGTCGCCGGGATCGCCCTGCTGATCTACCGGCGCCGCACGAACGCACCGGTGTTCCGGGCGACCACGGCCAACGACAAGCTGATGTACGTCGTGCTGCTCGGCGCGATCGTGCTCGGCATGGTCGCCAAACTCACCCACGTCTCCGGCGACGGCTACGACTACCGCCGGTCCATCGCCCCGTGGGCCCGCAGCCTGTTCACCCTCCAGCCCGACCTGGACCGGATGACGGGCGTGCCGGTGCTGTACCAGATCCACGCGGTCGTCGGCATGGCGCTGATCGCGCTGGTGCCGTACACCCGGCTGGTGCACATGTTCAGCGCGCCGGTGCAGTACCTGTTCCGGCCGTACCTGGTGTACCGCAGCCGCGACCCCCGGGACCTGGGGCCGCGGCCGGAGCGGCGGGGCTGGGAGAAGACGGGCTCCTAGGCCGCCGGGCCCTTCTGGTCCCTCTCGTCGTCGACGATCTCCGCGTCGACCACGTCGTCGTCCGGTGCCGCGCTCTGCTCGGTGCCGGTGCCGGTGCCGGCGTCGGCCGTGGTGTCCGTCGGGGTCTGCTGGGACTGGGCGTACATCGCCTGGCCCATCTGCTGGCTGACCGTGGCGAGCTTCTCGATGCCGGTGCGCAGGACGTTCGTCTCGGCGTTGCGCTCCAACTGCTCCTTCAGCTCCGTGATCGCCGCCTCGACCTCGGTCTTGGTGTCGGCCGGGACCTTGTCCTCGTTGTCGCGCAGGAACTTCTCGGTCTGGTAGACGAGCTGCTCGCCCTGGTTGCGGGTCTCGGCGGCCTCGCGGCGCTTGTGGTCCTCCTCGGCGTACTGCTCGGCCTCCCGCATCATCCGGTCGATGTCGTCCTTGGGCAGCGCCGAGCCGCCGGTCACGGTCATCTTCTGCTCACGGCCCGTCGCGAGGTCCTTCGCCGAGACGTGCATGATGCCGTTGGCGTCGATGTCGAAGGCGACCTCGATCTGCGGCACTCCGCGCGGGGCGGGCGGCAGGCCGGTGAGGTCGAAGACGCCGAGCTTCTTGTTGTACGCGGCGATCTCGCGTTCGCCCTGGTAGACCTGGATGCCGACCGAGGGCTGGTTGTCGGCGGCGGTCGTGAAGATCTCCGAACGCCGGGTCGGGATCGTCGTGTTGCGCTCGATGAGCTTCGTCATGATGCCGCCCTTGGTCTCGATGCCCAGGGACAGCGGGGTGACGTCGAGCAGCAGGACGTCCTTGACGTCGCCGCGGATGACGCCCGCCTGCAGGGCCGCGCCGACGGCCACGACCTCGTCGGGGTTGACGCCCTTGTGCGGGTCCTTGCCGGTGAGTTCCTTGACCAGGTCGGTGACGGCGGGCATCCGGGTGGAGCCGCCGACGAGGATGACGTGATCGACCGCGGAGAGCTTGATGCCGGCGTCCTTGACCGCCTGGTGGAAGGGGGTCTTGCAGCGGTCGAGGAGGTCCGCGGTGAGCTCCTGGAACTGCGCGCGGGTCAGCTTCTCGTCGAGGTGGAGGGGGCCCTCGGCGGAGGCGGTGATGTAGGGCAGGTTGATCGTGGTCTCGGAGGAGCTGGACAGCTCGATCTTGGCCTTCTCGGCGCCCTCGCGCAGCCGCTGCAGCGCCATCTTGTCGTTGCCGAGGTCGATGCCGTTCTGGCCCTTGAACTTCTTCACCAGGTACTCGACGACCCGCTGGTCCCAGTCGTCGCCGCCGAGGTGCGTGTCGCCGTTGGTGGCCTTGACCTCGATGACACCGTCGCCGATCTCCAGCAGCGAGACGTCGAAGGTTCCGCCGCCGAGGTCGAAGACCAGCACGGTCTGCTCCTCGCCGCGGTCCAGGCCGTAGGCGAGGGCGGCGGCCGTGGGCTCGTTGATGATCCTCAGGACCTTCAGGCCCGCGATCTCCCCGGCCTCCTTGGTGGCCTGCCGCTGGGCGTCGTCGAAGTAGGCGGGGACCGTGATCACCGCGTCGGTGACGTCCTCGCCGAGATAGGACTCGGCGTCCCGCTTCAGCTTCTGCAGCACCCGGGCCGACAGCTCCTGGGCCCGGTAGCGGGTGCCGTCGATGTCGCCCTGCTCGGGGAAACGCCAGTTCGAGTCCCCCATGTACCGCTTCACGGAGCGGGCGGTGCGCTCGACGTTGGTCACCGCCTGCCGCTTGGCCACCTCCCCCACGAGCACCTCGCCGTTCTTGGCGAAGGCCACGACCGACGGCGTGGTCCTGGCCCCCTCCGCATTGGCGACGACCGTGGGTTCGCCGCCCTCCAGAACGGCGACCACCGAGTTCGTGGTCCCGAGATCGATCCCGACCGCGCGTGCCATCGCTGTCCCCTTCCGCCAGGGCACCCCTTGAACTCCAGCACAAAACTTGAGTGGGCTCTTGTCAATGGGGCGAGTGACCCGGGGGGCGGGTACCAAACGGCGGCTGAGCGGGCGCTCAGGGGTCGGGGGGCAGGCCCGGAGGGCCGCCCCCCGAGGGGCGCGGGGAACTGCGCGACCAGCCACGACGGCGCCGTGGGGACGCTCGGCCCCTCGCGGCTCCCCGCGGAGCGCTATGCCAGCTTCGCCGACAGCGTGATCGTCGTCCCCGTCAGCGCCTGACTGACCGGGCAGTTCTTCTTGGCGTCCTCCGCGGCCGCGACGAACGCGTCGTTGTCGATGCCCGGAACCGTCCCCTCCACGGTCAGGTGGATCCCGGTGATCCCCTCACCCGGCTGGAAGTTCACGTCGGCCGAGGTGACGAGCTTGGTGGGCGGCGTGCCGGCGCCGTTCAGGGCGTGCGACAGCGCCATCGAGAAGCAGCTGGAGTGCGCGGCGGCGATGAGCTCCTCGGGGCTGGTCTTGCCGTTCGCGTCCTGGGAGCGCGAGGCCCACGTGACCGGCTGCGCGGCGATGGCGCCAGAAGAGTCGAAGTTGACGACACCGTTGCCCTCGAGCAGGTTGCCTTCCCAGACGGTGTGTGCGGAGCGCGTGGTAGCCACGATTCTTCCTTTCGCGTGGGGGCCCGTTTCCTGGGTCCGTGCCCCCATCCGATCACACTCCGGCTCAACTCACCCGGAAGACCGGCCCACGCGGGGTGAACGGCAGGCGACGTCCCGGGGGAATCAGGTACGCGTGCTCGCGGCGCACCCGCAGCACGTCGCACCAGCCGTCCGTGATGACCAGGACGGGCGCACCGGGCGGGAAGTCGTCCGCGCGCAGCAACAGATCGATGCCGGGCTGGAGAACCGTGCCGCCACGGCCGCGCACCCGTACCCGCCCGGCGATGTCCGTCACCGGCACGTACCCGGCGTCGTACGGCCCCGCGTCGCAGAACACCACGCGCGCGGCCGGTACGTCCCGCGCCTCGGCGTACGAGGCGATCGCGCCGAGCGCCTTGCCGAGCAGGCCCGCGCTCATGGAGCCCGAGGTGTCGAGGACGACGCCGAAGGTGCAGCGGGCGATCTCCTCGGGCGGGAAGTAGCGGCCCGCGCGCGGGATTTCGGGCGTGGAGGCCTGGCGGCGGGCGGGGCGGGCGTACGTCCGCACCGGCTCCGGGCGGGGCACGAACTCGTCGAACCAGCGGGCCAGTCGGGCGTCCCAGGGCAGCGGCGGATGGCTGAGCGCGCGGATCTCCTGGACCAGGCCACCGGGCAGGAAGCCGCGTTCCTGCTGCTGGTGCAGGTCCAGGCCCTGGCACAGGCCGCGGCGGTAGAACTCGTCCAGGTCGACGTAGTCGCCGGGCGCGCCGAGCGGGGCACCGAGCACATCGCCGACGCCCTTGCCGCGCAGGGTGGCCAGCCGGCGCATCCGGCGCAGGTCGCCGCCGATCCGGTCGTAGACCTCCTCCGCCGACAGACCCGTCAACTCCTGGTCGTACAGCAGCCCTTGGGGCATCTCACCCACCTGCATCTCGCGCAGCCAGCCGTTGATGACGTAGTCGCAGGCGACGTTGAACAGGTAGGGGTCGCGGCCGCCGCAGCGGTCGCCGTGCCGCAGGGCGGCGTGCAGCATCTCGTGGGCGAGGATGAACCGCCATTCCTCGGGCTCGAACTGGCGCAGCGGGTTGATGTAGATCTCGCCGGCCTCGGCGTTGACGGCGGCGACGGCGATGCCGTGGGCGCGGGCGAGTTCGGCGTCGGCGACCAGCTTGATGCCGGCCGCGATGCCGCCGAGCAGCGGGTAGGACGTGATGAACCACTCCAGCGCCCACTGCCAGGGCCGCTTCTTGACGGGTTCGCCGAGCATGGAGTCACGGCGGCCGCCCGCCATGTCCATCGCGGTGGACACGGTGCGGGTCAGCGCGGTGGCGAACGCCAGCTGATGGTCGGGCGGGGACCCGAACCAGCCCTTCCACTCCATGAGCAGTTGGTCGGGCTCCGGGCCCGCCGTGCCGCAGCGCTCGTACGCCGCCGGGACGCCGTCGCGGCGCCAGGGCGCGGCGAGCCGTTCCTCGTCGCCGTCCGGGTACGTCAGCGGCAGATGGTCGGGGGCCTTGCCGACCGGGAAGGTGAGCAGGAAGCGGTTCACGGCGACACAGCGTGCGGCGACGTCGGCGCGGTCGGGCTGCACGGCCGTGCCCTTCCTGGAGGGGACGTGGCCGAAGCCGAGGTGCAGGACGGCGTGCGCGATCGCCCAGGCCCAGGTGGCGGGTTCGGCGAGCCGGGTGGGATGGACGTGCAGGACACCGTCGGAGTCGACGCGGATCAGGCCGTCGCGCGGCGCCTCCTCGCACTTCTCGTGGCGGCAGACGGTGAACTCGACGGCGGCGAGCGCCGGGTTGGCGCGTACCAGCCGCAGCCCCTCGGCGAAGGCCTCCGCCGCGAGGTCCCGCTTCTTCTGCCCCTTGCCGCCCTTGCCGCCGCCGCGGCTCACCGCCGTGCCTCCACCAGCCGGGGCATGTCGCGCGCGGCCTCCACCAGGAACCAGGACGGCAGGACGGGGTTGCCGTCCGCGTCGGAGGAGATGACGCTCTGGGCGACCTCGACGGAGATCTCCGCGAGCTGCACCAGCAGCGACTTGGCGCGGTACGCGGTCTGCCGGCCGGCCGCCGACATGTGCTCCTTGCTGACCGGCAGTTCCTTGATCAGGCGGCCCCGGAAGGACTCGGCGAGGTAGTAGAGCAGGTCGCGGTCCTGCATCCGCGACGGCCAGCCGGCGTCGCCCTTGATGATGGCCTCGATGCCGTACTGGCTGCGCACGATCTTGACGTAGCCGCAGAACGCGGTGGCGTGGGTGGGCGTCAGCGTGCCGTGCGCCACCACCTTCAGCGTCTCCTCGTCGAGGCCCTGGCCGAAGGAATGCAGTGCGTCGGAGAGCATGTGCCAGGAGCGGGGCGTGGAGAACGGCTCCTCGGTCTTCGGCGGCTTGGACCACAGGTGGTCGGGCCGGTCGGTGAGGTGGTCCAGGATCCACGGGTGGATGCCGTTGTTCGCGGCCCAGGTCAGCCAGTCCTTGGCGGACGCCTCCAGATGGACGTGGGTGAGGCGGTTGACGAGGGCGGAGGCGATGGGGCGGGCGAGCGCGTTGTCGGTGGCCCGGTTGCCGGCACCTATCACGATGGAGCCCTTGGGGAGTTCGTAGGTGCCGATACGGCGGTCCAGGATCAGCGAGTAGAACGCCTTCTGCACATCCGGGGTGGCCGCGTTCAGCTCGTCCAGGAACAGGCAGTACGGCTCGTCGCGGGCGATGGCCTCCGGCGGGCAGAACACCGAGCGCCCGTCGCGGATCTGCGGCACGCCGATCAGGTCCTCCGGGGCGAGCTGGGTGCCGAGCAGACTCACGCACTCCAGCCCCAGCGACGAGGCGAAGTCCCTGACGAGGGAGGACTTTCCGATGCCGGGGGCGCCCCAGATGAACACCGGCCGCACGGTGGCGAGGCCGAGCAGCAGTTCGGGGATGCGGGAGGGCGTGACGGTGACGGCAGCCTGCAACGCAGGGACTCCTTGGGAGTGTTCGAGTGATGTGCGACTCGAACAGTGTGTGGCCGCGGCCCCCGGGGACGCAGCCGATTTTCAGGCGGCCCGCTCCTGCGGCTCCGTCGCCACCGGCACCTGCGGCCCGTCCGCCTCGCTCAGCCAGCGCCGCAGGACCCGGTGCACCTGCTCCGCGCCGACCAGGTCCTCCCCGTCGCCCACCGGCGCCGAGAAGGCCGTCGGCGACAGCAGGAACGGCTCGCCCTGCGCCCCGCCGAGCCCGCCGTGCGAGCCGATCTGCTCCTCGAAGGCGAGCACCTCGCCGTCGGCGGGGTCGTACGCGGAGTTGACCATGATGTCGGCGGTGCTCGGGAAGGAGTGCGTACGGCGTACGGCGTCGGCGGCGCCCGGCCCGAAGACCTCCAGCGGGCCCGGCTCGTCGTCCAGCCGGTCCAGGGGGATCTCGGCGCCGTACGCGCCCAGCACGACGCCGCCGTGCCGTTCGCTGCGTACCAGCAGGAAGCCGATGCCGGGGTGGTTGGCGAGGGTGGTGAGCAGGGCGGGGTGGCGGGCGTCGATCTCCTCCCTGGTCATCCGGTGCGGCACGTCCGGGAAGGAGACCAGGCCGAGGTTGCCGGAGGCCAGCACGATCGGCTCGGAGCGGCGGTGCTGCTCGCCGCCCTCCTCGACGGGGCGGCGCAGCGCGGCCCGCACCGCCGCGCGGGCCTCGGCTCCGCTGTGGGTGCGCCGCGCCCTGCGCGGCACGGGCAGTCCGCAGCCGGCTCGCACGAGGTCGCCGAGGCCGAGGCCGTAGCGGGCACGGAAGGTCTCACCGGGGCTCTGGCCGTGGTCCGACAGCACGACGATCCGGTACGGCCGCGGCGCGTGCTCCGCGGCCTTCTCGATCAACGCGAGTGCCCGGTCGAGGCGTTCGAGGACCTTCTCGGCGTCACGGCCGAACGGCCCGGAGTGGTGCGCGACCTCGTCGTACGCCACGAGGTCGGCGTACACGGCGGTGCGGCCGGCGAACATGTCGCCGAGGACCGCCGCGACCACGACGTCCCGTTCCACGACGGTCGCGAAGGCCCGCACGAACGGGTAGAGACCGCCGCGGGAGACTCTCGGCCGGGCCTTGCGGACGCGGGCCCGGGTGGACTCGCCGATCTCGCGGCCGACGTCGGCGACGAAGGACAGGGCGGTGCGCACGGCGTTGGCCGGGTCGGAGAAGTAGGCGAAGTAACCGGCGCGGGAACGGTTGCGGCGATCGCGGCGTCTGGTGGCGATGGACAGCACGAGGGCCTGCTCGTCGGCGCCGCCGCTGAAGAGGTTGCCGCGGCTGGCGCCGTCGGCGGTGAGCAGTCCGCCGTCGCCGGTGCGGTCGATGGCACGGCGCTGGAGCTCGGCGGCGCTGGTGGGTCGGTTGCAGACCATCACCTCGCGGGCCGCCTTCTCGTACCAGCGGAAGGCCGGGACGTCGTGGTTGCTGCCGTGCAGAATGCCCAGCTGGCTGGCGCCGGTCTGGCTGGACCAGTCGGTGCGCCAGCGGGAGAGCCGGTGGGTGGGGCGGGCGCCGTCACCCGTGCCGGGCTCCAGCCAGCGGGCGACGGTGGGCATCAGGCCCTTGCCGGCGGCGGCGAGCAGGACGTCGTGTCCGACGCCGTCCAGCTGCATGAAGACGGTGCCCGGGCTGGAGGGGCCGGGTGGCAGGGCCCGGCGCCGGCGGTCGGCGAGGCGGTACAGCCGGCGCCGGTAGGCGTCGTCGTCGCGTACGGCCAGGGCGGCGCCGGTGGCGGAGGCGACGGCGGACATCACGGCGGCCACGATGACGGCGGTCTCCGGGGCGGCCTCGCTGTCGCCGGACGGCACCAGGCGCAGGGCGACGATGAGCAGCGAGCCGTTCAGGAAGAACACCAGCAGGCCGAGCACGAGCGCGGGCACGAGCAGCAGCAGCCGTACGAGCAAGGGCCACACGAGGGCGGAGAGCAGACCGAAGGCGCCGGCGCCGAGGGCTGCGGTGACGGCGATCCGGGTGGCGCTGTCATCGTTCGCCGACTGCAGCTGGAAGTCGGGCAGGATCCCGGCGAGCACGAGCATGGTGAGGGTGGAGACCGCCCACACGGCCACGCTCCGCCCGACCTGACTGGCAATCCGCCGCCAACGCCCACGCACGCCCAGCCCACCTCACGTCCCGGCCCACCACCCCGCATCGGGCCTTCACGCCCCCAGCCTGACACAACGGTCCTGCACGTCGGCTGGTTCCCCGGTCGGATGCGGTGGGGCAGCAAGACTCGAAGGTGCGCGGGGAGCGGCGTGGCCGGACCCGACGACGCCGCGGCCGGCCACGGGCGCGACGGCGCCGCCGGCGGAGCGTCTAGCGGCCGTCGTACCCCGCCGTCGGCATGGACAGCCGGCGGTGCACCCGCGCCTTCATCTGGGCGTCGTACCGGGGCTCGGCCCGCCCCACGGTCTCCACCCGGACCCCGCGCCGGGCGCACTCCGCGGTGAACTCCTCGACGGACGACAGCGCGCTCTCCAGCACCCTGCGGCTGGGCGCCACGAACAGATCCAGTCCGGGCCGTACGCCCTCCCACAGCACGCCGTGGTCCGCCCGCAGCCCCCGTACGAGGAGCTCGCGCGCGACGAAGTACCCGTGCTCGGCGGCCCAGCGCGCGCACATGGCGTGCTGGCTGCGGGAGTCCACCAGGAAGGGGTCGGCGTCCAGCTCTTCGAGCGGCGTCAGACTGGCGATCGCCGTGACGCGCACTATGGATGGCCCCATGGCGTCCCCCCTCACCTCCGGGTATCGCCGCCGACCCTACTCCAGCCCGTACGCTTCGGGGAGTCGCGCGAAGGAGGCAAAGAAGTGCCGGTGGAGATCACCTGGTGGGGTCACGCCACCTGCACGGTCGAGGACTCGAACGTGCGCATCCTCACCGACCCTCTGTTCGCACGCCGGCTCGCACACCTGCGCCGCCGCCGGGGCGCGCTCCCGGCGCCCGACTCCCGGCGCGCCGACGTCGCCGTGGTCTCCCACCTCCACGCCGACCACCTGCACGTACCCTCACTGGCCGGGCTGCCCCGGGACACCCGTCTGCTCGTGCCCCGGGGCGCGCCGGGCGCGGTACCGGGTCTGCGCCGGCTCAGCCATCTGCGGGTGACCGAGATGGCGCCGGGCGACGTGACGACGGTGGGCGGTGTGTCCGTACGGGCCGTTCCGGCGCGGCACGACGGGCGGCGGCTGCCCGTGGGGCGGCACCGCTCCCCCGCCCTCGGCTATGTCATCGAGGGCCAGGCACGCACGTATTTCGCCGGGGACACCGGGCTGTTCGACGCCATGGCGCAGGAGGTCGGGCCGGTCGACGTGGCCCTGTTGCCGGTGGGCGGCTGGGGGCCCTACCTCGGGGAGGGGCACCTGGACGCGGGGCGTGCGGCCGAGGCGCTGGCCCGGCTCGGGCCGGGCAGTGCGGTGCCGGTGCACTACGGGACGTACTGGCCGATCGGCATGGACGCCGTGCGCCCCCATGAATTCCATGCGCCCGGGGACGAGTTCGCGCGCCTCGCGGCGGAGCGCACGCCCGGCGTGTCGGTGCACCGGCTCGCGCACGGCGAGAGCGTGCGCGTGGAGGTGGCCCGGTGACGGTGCTGGCCGCCGCCACGACGACGGTGTCGCCGGAGTCGACGCAGCAGGCGTTCGGCTATCCCACCCTGTTCCTGCTGGTGCTGGTCGGGGCGCTGGTGCCGGTCGTGCCGACGGGGGCGCTGGTCAGTTCGGCGGCGGTGGTGGCGTTCCACCAGACGGCGCCGTTCTCGCTGGCGCTGGTGTTCGTGACGGCGTCGACGGCCGCGTTCCTGGGCGATGTGACGCTGTACTGGCTGGGGCGGCGTGGCATGGGGTCGAAGAACGGCTCGCGCTGGCTGGAGGCGATCCGCTCGCGCGCGCCGGAGGAGCGGCTCGCTCAGGCGCAGGAGAAGCTCGCCGAGCACGGCGTGGCGGTGCTGGTGCTGTCCCGGCTGGTGCCGGCGGGCCGGCTGCCGGTGATGCTGGCGTGTCTGCTCGCGAAGTGGTCGCTGCGGCGGTTCGCGCGGGGGAATCTGCCGGCCTGTCTGGCCTGGGCGGTGACCTACCAGTTGATCGGGATCCTCGGGGGTTCGTTGTTCGACGAGCCGTGGGAGGGCGTGGTCGCGGCCGTCGGGCTGACCCTGCTGATCAGTGCGGTGCCGAGTGTCTGGAAGCGGGTCCGGTCCGACAAGTGAGGGCGCGGGGCGGGGTACGGGCCGGTCGCGGGGTGCCGAGCCGTCGCCGGGGTGGCCGACCCGTCGCGGGGTGTAGGCCCCTCTCGGGGTGCGGGCCGGTCTCGGGGTGCCGGCCTCGGTCGCGGGCTGCGGGCCGGTCTCGGGGTGGCGGCCTCGGTCGCGTGCTGCGGGCCGGACGGCGGGGTGTCGGCCCGTCGTGGCTAGTCGCGCACTTCCTCGCGTCCCTGGGTCGTCCGGCCGGCCGACTGTGGGTTCAGTACGCGTGATCCTCCCACCGGGAGGTCCCACAGGTCGGCCCGTTCCAGGCCCGCCTTCTCCCACGCCGCCCGGACGCGGGTCAGGGGCTCCAGGACCGGCTCCGCCGAGAGGACGAACGTCCCCCAGTGCATCGGGGCCATCCGGCGTGCGCCGAGGTCCTGGGCGGCGCGGACCGCCTCCTCCGGGTCGCAGTGCACGTCGCTGAGCCACCAGCGCGGGTCGTAGGCGCCGATGGGGAGCAGGGCGAGGTCGATGCCGGGGTGGCGTTCGCCGATGCGGGTGAACCAGTGGCCGTAGCCGGTGTCGCCGGCGAAGTACACGCGCAGGCCGTCCGGCGCGGTGAGCACCCAGCCGCCCCACAGGCTGCGGCAGGTGTCGACGAGGGTGCGCTTGGACCAGTGGTGGGCCGGCACGAAGTCGAAGCGCACGCCGGACAGTTCGGCCGCCTCCCACCAGTCCAGCTCGGTGACCTGGGTGAACCTCCGGCGCCGGAACCAGCCGGCGAGGCCGGCCGGCACGAACACGGGGGTCTCGCGCGGGAGCCGTCGCAAGGTGGGGGCGTCCAGGTGGTCGTAGTGGTTGTGGCTGATCACGACCGCGTCCACGCGCGGCAGGGAGTTCCACGCGACGCCCACCGGGGTGATGCGGGGCGGGGTACCGAGGATGCGGCGCGACCAGACCGGGTCGGTGAGCACGGTCAGTCCGCCGATCTGCACGACCCAACTGGCGTGCCCCGCCCAGGAGACGGCGACCGTGCGGGCGTCCACGCGGGGCACCGGGCCCGGTTCGAAGGGCAGCAGCGGGATGTCGGCGAGGCCCTCGCGGCCCGGGCGCACGGCGCCCTCGCGGGCGAAGCGGGCGAGGGCCTTGATGCCGGGCAGCGGGGCGGTCAGCCGGTCGTGGAAGGAACGGGGCCAGACGCGGCGTTCGCCCAGCGGACGCGGGTCGGCGACGGAAGGGAGCGGGGGCGCGAGGGCCGCGGGGTGGTCGGTCGGGTCGTCGGTTTCCTCGGTGGTCGTACGCGGGGTGGTCGTACGCGGGCTGGCCGAGCGCGTGGTGGTGCGCCCTGTGGTCGACTCGGACTGCTGCGTCATCGAGGAGGCTCCCATCGCTGAGCGTCGTCTCGGAGATCGTCGAAGACCGACTTCAAGTGGATCAACGCGCGTTGCACGTGTGGCAGTTCCAACGGCGTGGGTGAACCGATGCATTCCGCGCGTTCCTCGTCCGTGCCCGCCAGCAGCGCGCCGGTGGACAGCCGTACGCGCAACGCCGCGAGGTCGTCGCCGAAGCGGTGTCCGCCCGGCGCGGGCATGCCGAGCCGGGCGGCGAGGAAGTCCTCCAGGTCCTGCGCGTCGCCCACGCCGTGCGAGGACAGCCCGGCACGCAGCGGGCCGAGGTCGACGTACAGGTGCCGCCCGGCCTGCGGGGGCCGGGACAGGGCGCCGGCGCCCACGGCGGCGGCGTGCGCGGCGGCGGCCACGCGCGCGTGCAGGCGTACGGTGTCGGCGATCCGCGTGGTGACCGGCTCGGGCTCCCCGAGCGCGTACCCGGCGGCGAGGGCGACCGGGCCGGCGACGCGGGCGCCGAGCGCCGTGAGCACGTCGAGCACCCGCGCGTGCAGGCCGTTGCCGGCGTGGTGCGCGGGGAACCGGGCGACCGCGGCCGGCCAGCCCGGCGGGAGATGCGCCCCGGCCAGGTCGGTGACGACGGTGACGTGCTCGGGCAGCATCTCGGCGGGGCTGACCAGCACGGTGTCGTGCGGGGCGTGCACGGTGTCGCGCCAGGTCTCGTCGCTGACCAGGTACAGGCCCTCGCCGGCGGCGGCCTCCACGGTCTCGTGCAGCACCTCGGGCGGCGCCACGGTGGCGGTGGGGTCGTCGGCGACGGACAGCACGAGCAGCCGGGGGTCACCGCCTTCGTCCCGGACCCGGCGGACGGTCTCCAGAAGGGCGTACGGATCCGGGACGCCGCCGCACTCCGCCGGTGTCGGCACGTGGAAGACGGGTCTGCCCAACAGGCGTGCGTACGGCGCCCACCAGGCCGCACAGGGGCGTGGCACGAGGACGTCGCCGCCGAGCGCGAAGGTCAGGCCCAGCAGCAGGGCGGGCGCGCCGGGGCCGGCCACCGCCTGCTCGGGTTCGGTCGGCAGTCCGCGCCGGCCCCAGTAGCCGCACGCCGCCTCCAGCAGGGCGCTGCCGCCACCGACCGGCTCGCTCTCGGCCCGGCCCGCGGCGGCGGCGAGCACGGCCGCGACCTCGGGCAGCACCGGCAGTCCGTCGTCGGGGAGAGGCGGCCCGTAACGGACGGGGCCGTGGCCTTCGGGGTCCGTCCGGCGCATCCGTGCCTCCGCTGTGCCTGGTGCCGTGGTGGGTCGACGTCGTCCGATGCTCCGCGCGGGCTGGTGTCGTGGGGGGGGTGGGGTGTGGGGTTGGTGGTGCGGGCCGAGAGGTTGCCTACGGTGTGTGTCGGGCACCCGGTGCTCGCGTGCCCCGCGCTCTGCGTACCCATGGTGGCGCAACTCCATGAACGGCCACCGGGGTTGCGCGGGTCACAGGGCGGCCGTACGGATCAGTCCTGCGGGGTGGGGGTCCTGCGGCGCAGTCGGTACGCCGCGCCTCCGAACGCGCCCGCGATGAGGACGCCGCCGGCGACCAGGGCGGGGACGGAGTCGGTGAAGGTGCCGCCGGTCCCGGCCTGGACCCCGTGCTGGTCGGTCCCTCCGCCGCAGTCCTCCGCCCCGGCCTCGCCCTCGCCCGTGTGGCCCCCACCGCCATCCCATTTCGGCTCGGTCGCGTCCGCGCGAGGCTCGGTCTCCGCCGCCCCGGCTCCGGTGTCCCACTCGGGCGCCACGCCGGTGCCGTCGGCTGCTTCCGTGCCGGTTCCGTCCGCTCCGGTTCCTCCGGCGCCGGCCTCGTCGGCCCCGGTCTCTCCGGTATCCGTCGCGCCGAGGTCGGTCTCGTCGGCTCCGGTCCCTCCGGCGTCCGTCCCACCGCCGTCGACCCCTTCGTCACCGAGCCCGCCGGTGCCGGTCCCGGTGTCTCCCAGGCCACCGGTCTCGGTCCCGGTGTCTCCCAGGCCACCGGTGCCGGTCTCTGTGTCTCCAAGGCCACCGGTCTCGGTCCCCGTGTCCCCAAGGCCACCGGTCTCGGCACCGGTGTCCCCGAGGCCGCCGGACTTGGTCCCCTCGGCCGCTGTGTCTCCGGTGTCGGTCCCGTCGGCTGCCGTGCCCCCGGTGTTGGTCCCGTCGGCAGCAGTGCCTCCGGTCTCGGTCCCGTTCCACTCGGGTTCGGCCTTGCCGGCCGCTGACTCGCCCGCGTAGGGCTCGGCCTTCTCGGCTCCGGTCCAGCCGGAGTGGGGGTCCTTACAGGTACGGCCACCGCCTCCGGTGCCGCCGGTACCACCACTCCAGCCTCCGGTGCCGCCGGTATCGCCACTCCAACCTCCGGTGGCTCCGGTACCGCCGGTGCCGCCGCTGCCGCCCTGATGGCCGCCGCTCTCTTCGCCCTTGCCGCCGTCGACGCCGCCCTTGCCACCGTCCACGCCGCCCTTGCCGCCCGCGTCGCTGCCTTTGCCCTCGCCGGCGTCGCTCCCTCCGGAGGCGCTGCCTCCGGTAACCGAGGCGGTCACGTCACCGCCCGGTGCGACCGTGCCCGGGCTGACCTCCGCGGCCGGGTCCGCTGGTGCGGCCGAGGCGGGGCTGCCCAGGGCGACACCCGCCAGAGCGGCGGCGGACAGGACGCGGGCGGTGCGGCGCATGGGGTGAGCTCCTTCGGCCGACTGCGGGGGAACGGCGGTCGTGCCCCCGCAGCCATGACAGCCCGCCGGGGGCCCGAGCGCGCGCGGCCGGGCCCCATTCGCGCGACGAGGGAGGGCCGAGCGGGTGACACACCACGCCCGCCCGAGCCCCCGTCACCGCGCGGACCGCCGCGCTCACACATCACCGCCCAGGCCAGCACCCACCGACGCCGCCGACAGCCCCGCGCTCACGCCGCGCCCGCACCCTCACCGATCTCCACCCACACCGGTCGGCAGATGGCACCGGCCCAAGCCCCCGCTCACCCACCCTCGGTCCGCTCCGCCCCGTCACCCCTTCGGCGCGCAGTTCACGCCTCCCGCCCGCACTCACCCCTCACGAACGCGCCCCCGCAACCCCACCCCTCACCCCACCCCACCCCTCAGTTCAGCAACGCCGCCAGATCTCGCTCCAGCCCCCGCCCCCGTCGGCTGACCACGCCCGCCGCCACGTCCGAGAGCTTGCGGTTGGTGCCCTGGGAGATGCGGCGCAGTACGCCGAAGGCGGTGTCGGCGTCGCAGCCGAGGACGTGCATGACGATGCCGCATGCCTGGTCGACGACGGGACGTGAACGCAGGGCGGCGCCGAGGTGGTCGAGTTCGGTGAGGGCGGCGCGGTAGGAACGGTCGCGGACGAGGCAGCTCGCGGCGAACTCGCCGAGCGCGTGCACGGGCCCGTGCCGGGCGTCCTCCAAGGCGCCCGGCCGGAAGCTGTAGAGGCTCAGCGTCACCGTCAGGCCGGACCGGCGGAACGGCAGCGTGACGCTGGAGCGCACGCCGGAGTCGAGGGCCAGGGCGCGGTACTCCGGCCAGCGCTCGTCGCGCAGCAGGTCGGCCGAGTCGACCGGCTCGCCGCGTTCCAGGGCGGCCGGGATGGGCCCGTCCCCGGAGCGCAGTTGCACGGAGACGAGTCCGGCCAGGTCGGGGTGGGTGACGGCGGCGGGCCGGTCCGCTCCCGCCTCGGCCACCGTGCTGCTGGCCCCGCAGCAGTCGGCGGCGCAGCGCGCGGCCTGTTCGGCCAGGGCCGACAAGCGGCGCCCGGGCAGGGCCGCTTCGGCGGACTCGTCTCCCCAGTGACCCACGTGGTCGCGTGCGGGCATCGTCAACTCCTCCCTCTATTCTGCGCGTTCCCGGCCCCGGCCGGGGAAAACGGCCGTAGAACAAGCAGGAACCGGTTTGGCCCCCCGCCGCCCCGGAACGCGTCACCGCGAGCTAGGTTCATGGCCATGGAGAAGACGGACGGATTCGGTGAAGAGCTCGCGGATTTCGTGCGCCGCGTCGCGGAGCTGAAGGCGGCGCGGTCCGTGACCGGAGAGGACCTGCCGACGGTCCTGGATGCCGCCATCTTCGAACTCGACCATGTGGCCGACCAGTTGTGGCCCTGGTACGAGCGCATGTCCTCGGCCGGGCTGCCCCGGACGACGTCCGCGGAACGTCAGGAGCAGCATCTGCTGCGGGCGGTGTTCCAGCGGTTCCCGCTCCCCGTCGTACTGGTGGACCGGGAGGCGGTGGTGCGCCGGCTGAACCTCGCGGCGACCGCCTTCACGGGTGCCCGGTCGGGCTATGCGACGGGCCGGCCGCTGTCGGGTCTCCTCGCCCACGCCGACCGTGCCGCGTTCCGTTCCCAGACCGCCGCCGTGGCCCGCGGCGACGGCGACCGCAGCCTCGCCGTACACCTCCAGCAGCACCCGTCGGACCCGGTCCACGCGACCCTGACCGCCGTACGCCCGAGCGGGGAGCCGCATCCCACGGTCCTGGTGGTGATGCAGCCCGGCCCGCTCGGGGCGCTTGAGCCACCGGCCCGGCCGGCCCCGGCCGCGACCCGGATCCCCGATCTGGCCGAGACGACCCGGCACGCGACCCTGATGGACCTGCTGGACGCGATGACCACGGCCCTGCTGGCGGCGCCGCGCGGCGACCTCGAGACGGTGCTGCGGCGGGCGGCCGAGGTGCTCCACGGCGGCTTCGCCGACTGGGTGATCGCCGACGCGACCGCCGCGCCGATGTCCCGTACGGCGGTGCTGGCGCCGTCGCCCGAGGAGGCGACGGCGCTGGCGGCGCAGGATCCGGCCACGTGCCCCCTCGTCGTCGAGACGGCACGCACCGGATCCCCCGCGCTCCGGGTGCGTCCCGAGGACCCGGACGCCTTCGGCCGGGACCCTCAGGGCGCCCCCGTCCTCGTCCAGGCGAACGTCACGTCACTCCTGTGCGCTCCCCTGACGGTCGACGGCACCGTGCGGGGCACGCTGACCCTCTTCCGGTGCGGTGCCCGCCCGCCGTTCTCCATGGCGGAGGCGAGGGCCCTGGACACGATGTCCCGCCACATGTCGCTGGCGGCGGGCGAAGTGCCCTAGGAGCGGCCCTCAGGCCACGTCGCTGAGCACCTGCTCCCGCACCCGGCTGCAGCACCGGCTGATCAGCCGGGACACGTGCATCTGCGAGATCCCCAGCTGCTCGGCGATCCGGCTCTGCGTCATGTCCCCGAAGAACCGCATGTAGAGGATCGCGCGCTCCCGCTCGGGCAGCGCGGCGAGCCGCGGCTTGACGGCCTCGCGGTCGACGACGGTGTCCAGCGCGGGATCCGCCGAACCGAGCGCGTCGCTGAGCGAGTAGCCGTCGCCGCTGCCGGGCAGTTCCGCGTCCAGCGACAGGGCGGTGAAGCTCTCCAGCGCCTCGAGGCCGACGCGGACGTCGGCCTCGCTCATGTCCGCGTGCTCGGCGATCTCGGCGTTGGTCGGCATGCGGCCGGAGACGGTCTGGAGGTCGTGGACGGCGAACCGTACGCGGTTGCGCAGGTCCTGGACCCGGCGAGGCACGTGCAGCGTCCACATGTGGTCGCGGAAGTGCCGTTTGATCTCGCCGGTGATGGTGGGCACGGCGTAGCTCTCGAAGGCGTTGCCGCGCTCGGGGTCGTATCGGTCGACGGCCTTGACCAGCCCGAGGGCGGCGACCTGCCGCAGATCCTCGTAGCTCTCGCCGCGGCTGCGGAAGCGTCCCGCGAGGCGGTCGGCCATGGGCAGCCAGGCCTCGACGATGCGGCCGCGGAGGGCGTCGCGCTGCTGCCCTTCCGGCAGCGAGGCGAGCCTGCGGAAGTCTTCGGCGGTGTCGGGGGCGTCGTCGTGCGGGTGGTGCTTCGCGCTCACTGGTGTGGGCATGTGCGCCGCAACTCCCTAGGTCGTGCTCTGACTTGCACGGTCACCGTGGGAATGCGGGCGCGCACCGGAACCGGACACACCCGTGGCGGGAATCGCCCATCCCACGGACGTGCCTCCTGTCCGAAGCACTGTTGGTCCGCCTGCCCTCACTCAGCGTCTCCAAACGCCCGCGCGGGTTTTCCGCCTGCGCCCGGGGTCACTCGTAGCGGAACCGCACACTCCCGCACGGATGCCCAGCCCTCGATCGGACCGGGAGGTCCCGCATGAGCACGAAAGTCGCCGACCACGTCCTTCAACGCCTGCGCGAATGGGGTGTGGAGCATGTCTTCGGCTACCCCGGCGACGGCATCAACGGCCTTCTCGCCGCCTGGGGGCGGGCCGAGAACCAGCCCCGTTTCATCCAGTCGCGGCACGAGGAGATGTCCGCGTTCCAGGCGGTCGGCTACGCCAAGTTCAGCGGGCGTCTCGGTGTGTGCGCGGCCACCTCGGGTCCGGGTGCGATCCACCTCCTGAACGGCCTGTACGACGCCAAGCTCGACCATGTGCCCGTCCTGGCCGTCGTCGGCCAGACGCACCGCACGGCGATGGGCGGCTCGTACCAGCAGGAGGTCGACCTGCACACGTTGTTCAAGGATGTCGCCTCGGACTTCGTGGAGACGGTGACGGTTCCCGAGCAGCTGCCGAACGTCCTGGACCGGGCGATCCGCACGGCGTACGCGCGCCGCGCCCCCACGGCGGTCATCATCCCCGGCGACGTCCAGGAGCTCGACTACGCGCCGCCCACGCACGAGTTCAAGATGGTGCCCTCCAGCCTGGACCGCGGTTCCTGGACGGCGGTTCCCTCGGACGACTCGGTGCAGCGGGCGGCGGAGATCCTCAACGCCGGGGACAAGGTGGCGATCCTGGTCGGCCAGGGCGCGGCCGGCGCGCGGGCCGAGGTGGAGCGGATCGCCGAACTGCTCGGCGCCGGCGTGGCGAAGGCCCTGCTCGGCAAGGACGTCCTCAGCGACGAACTGCCCTATGTCACCGGCGCGATCGGGCTGCTGGGCACCCGGCCGTCGTACGAGCTCATGCGCGACTGCGACACCCTGCTGACCATCGGGTCCTCCTTCCCGTACACGCAGTTCCTGCCGGACTTCGGCAAGGCGCGCGGGGTGCAGATCGACATCGATCCGCACATGGTCGGGATGCGGTATCCGTACGAGGTGAATCTCGTCGGCGACGCGAAGGTGACGCTGGAGCGGCTGATCCCGCTGATCGCCGCCGAGGAGCGGGGCCGCGAGTGGTACGACACGGTGTGCGACAACGTGGTGCACTGGCGGGAGATCATGGACCGGCGCGCCGGTCTGGCGGCGGACCCGATCAACCCGGAGCACGTCACGCGCGCCCTGGACCCGCTGCTGCCGGACAACGCCATCATCTCCTCCGACTCGGGCTCGGCGGCCAACTGGTACGCCCGCCACCTGACCATGCGGCCCGGTATGCGCGCGTCGCTGTCCGGGACGCTCGCGACGATGGGCTGCGGGGTGCCGTACGCGATCGGCGCCAAGTTCGCCCACCCGGACCGTCCGGCGATCGCGCTGGTCGGGGACGGGGCGATGCAGATGAACGGCATGGCGGAGCTGATCACGGCCGCGAAGTACCAGGACCTGTGGGAGGACCCGCGGCTGGTCGTGGCGGTCTTCAACAACCACGACCTCAACCAGGTGACCTGGGAGATGCGCGCCATGGGGGGCGCTCCGTCCTTCCTCCCCTCGCAGGAACTCCCCGATGTCCCGTACGCCGCCTTCGCCCGCTCCCTCGGCCTGACCGGCATCCGCGTGGAGAAGCCCGAGGACGTCGAGTCGGCCTGGCGCGCGGGCCTGGAGGCGGACGGTCCGGCCGTCCTCGAGTTCGTCACCGACCCGGCCGTACCCCCGATCCCGCCGCACGCGACCTGGGAACAGATGGAGGCGACGGCCTCCTCGATCCTCAAGGGCGACGCGGACCGCGGCTCGATGATCCGCCAGGGCTTCAAGGCGAAGGTGCAGGAGTTCCTGCCGGGGCGGGAGAAGAAGCGCGGCTGACGACCCCGCCGCGCTTCACGTACCAGCCGGAAGGCGCGGTGCCCGGCCTCTCAGTGCCTGAGCATCGCGCCTTCCGGCTGGTCCTCGTCCTGGATCTTGGGAAACACGAGCTCCTCGTACCGCCCCAACGCCAGCACCACGGCGAGCATCAGAAGCGGGAGGAGCACGGCGAGCAGTGCCATGGCCTGGTCCTTCCCCGGAAAATGTTCGTGGGGGGTGGTGCCAGTGCGGGTCTCCCTTCTTCGGGGGTGCAAACCCTGTGTCGGCACCCGGTCATCGGGTACGCGGACCGCAGCCCCGAAGATCTGGAGAAAGTCATGCAGCGAGGCAGTGACCGGCTGAGCGTTCACCGCGACGAGGAGATGAAGCACGAACTCCAAGGGCTGCTGCGGTCCGGGCATCCGACCAGGACCGAGGAGTGGCACGATCCGGAGCCGTCCGCCGAGGACGATCCGCAGGTCGCGGGTGGTCCGGTGGCTCCGGGGACGTCAGCGGCGTCGCTGGCGACGGTCCGGCTGGAGCTGGCGCGGTTCCTCGGCCGCAGCGCCTTCCCGGCCACTCCGAGGGAGCTGATCCGTGAGCTGCGCCGCGGGTACGCGCCCGACGCCCTGGTCGAGTCGTTGGAGCGGCTGTCGCGGACGTCGCACTATGCAAACGTCCAGGAGCTGGCCGAGGCCGTGACCGGGAGTGAGCGGCGGACCGCCGCCGGCCGGAGGAACCCGTAGTCGGCGAGGACACGTACGAGGCCCGTCACGGGGCCACGGAAGGACGTCGAGATATGCGTATCGCTTTCCTGAGCGCCCCCGAGGGCGTCGAACAGATCGAACTCACCGATCCGTGGCAGGCGGCGGTCGACGCCGGGCACGAGCCGGTGCTCGTGTCGACGAAACCGGGCACGATCCAGGCCTTCCACCATCTCGACAAGGCGGAGAAGTTCCCCGTGCAGGAGGTCGTGGGCGAGACGTCGGCCGGCTCCTTCGGCGCGCTGGTGCTGCCGGGCGGGGTCGCCAACCCGGACTATCTGCGGACGAACAGCAAGGCCGTCGCCTTCGTACGGGACTTCTTCGACCGGGGTCTGCCGGTCGCGGCGATCTGCCACGCGGCCTGGACCCTGGTGGAGGCGGACGTCGTACGGGGGCGGGTGCTGACCTCGTGGCCGAGCCTGCAGACCGATATCCGCAACGCGGGCGGCTCCTGGGTCGACGAGCAGGTGCGGATCTGCGACCACGGCCCGAACCTGCTGGTCACCAGCCGTAAGCCGGACGACCTGAAGGCGTTCTGCGAGACGTTCCTCGAGGTGTTCGCCCGGGAGTCGGGCAGGTCGAAGGAGGCCGTCTGAGGCCACGCGCCGGGCGGACGGGCGGGGAGCCCGTCCGCCCGGCGTCGGCGTGATCCGCCGGCCGGGCCCTAGGGCTCGGCCGGTGTCGGGCTTCCGGCTGTCCGGTCGCGGGCGCCCTCGCGGGTCCGGCCCGAGGCCACCGTGCGGCGTGGGTTGCGGCGCAGATACTCGCCCTCCAGCTGCGCCATCCGTTCGTTGTGGGCCCGAAGCGCGTCGTTCGAGCCGTACAGCAGCGTGTCGTGGCGCGTCCGGTGGATGTTCTCCAGCTCCTTCATGAGCTGTTGGTCGTCCAGCCGGCTGGGGTCGACTCCGGTCATGGTGGTGCCCCGCTCGTCGTGTTCAACCATGCGGTCCGGGTACCCGCCCGTGGAGCACAGAGCACCCGAGCGGTATACGGGAGACAGCGATGGATCTCGCCTTTCTGCATCCACTGTACGAAGACCCGGGCCCCTGGGCCTCCGTGTACGTCGACACGTCCCGGCACACGGAGGACACGCCGCATGAGCGGCACCTGACGGCCCAGGCCCTTTCCGGGGAGCTGGCCCGCCAGGGGTGCGACGACGCGACCTGCGAGGCCGTACGGGACGCGCTGGAGGCACTGGAGCACTCCCCCGAACCGCACGGCCGCGCGATCTTCGCCCGTGCGGGTGAGGTCGTGCTGGATCCGCGGCTGGCCCGCGCCCCGCTGAGCGACAGCGCCCACTGGGCACCACTGCCGCACACCGCGCCGCTGCTGGAGCTGGCGGGCGAGGACCCGGCCTGCCTGGTCGCCTACGTGGACCGCAAGGGCGCCGACTTCGAGCTGCGCACGGCGCTGGGCCGGCACGACGCCGGTTCGGTGTCGGGGCGCCGGCACCCGGTGCACCGGACGACCACGTCCGACTGGTCCGAGCGGCACTTCCAGCTGAAGGTGGAGAACACCTGGGAGCACAACGCCGCCGAGATCGCGGACGCGCTCACCGTCTGCCAGGACGAGACCCGTGCCGACCTGCTGATCCTCGTCGGTGACGACCGGGAGCGGCGGAGCGTGCACGAACGGCTGCCGCGGCGGTTGCACGGCATGGTGGTCGAGGCCCCGCACGGCACCGGCAGCAGGCTGCTGGACGAGGACGTCGAACAGGCCCGCGAAGATCATGTACGGCGGCGGGCGGCGCACGAGCTGGACCGGTTCCTGGCGGCCCGCGCACCGGACGACGACGGACGCGCCGGGGCGGTGGAGGGCGTGCCCGCGCTGGTCGAGGCGGCCCGCGAGCACCGGATCGACGAGCTCCTGATCCGCCCGGACGCCCCGGACGCGCACCGCGAGGTGTGGGTCGGCGAGGACGCGGACCAGCTGGCGGTGCGCCGGACGGAGCTGAAGATCCTCGGCGAGCAGCACTCCTGGTCGGCCCGCGCCGACGACGCGCTGATCCGCTGCGCTGTGGCGACGGGCGCGGAGGCGGTCTCGGTCGCCCCGGCGGCCCCGGACAAGGACCCGGCGGGCGGCCTGGGAGCGCTGCTGCGCTGGACGTGAGCGGTCGTGCGGCGTCCGCGGGCGCCGGCCGGCCCTCGGACCGGCCGGCGCCCGGGCGTCAGCGCGCCCGTTCCACTCGCCGCTCGTCCCACACGGGCTCGGCGGTCTCCCGTACTCGTCCGTCGCTGCCGAAGACCAGGTAACGGTCGAAGGAGCGGGCGAACCAGCGGTCGTGGGTGACGGCGAGCACCGTGCCCTCGAACGCCTCCAGGCCCTCCTGGAGGGCCTCGGCGGACTCCAGGTCGAGGTTGTCGGTGGGCTCGTCGAGGAGCAGGGCCGTGACGCCCTGCAGCTCCAGCAGGAGGATCTGGAAGCGGGCCTGCTGGCCGCCGGAGAGCCGGTCGAACGTCTGCTCGGCCTGCTGGGTCAGCTCGTAGCGGCGCAGCCGGGACATCGCGGCGCCCCGGTCCTGGGCGTGCTCCTTCCACAGGATGTCCAGGAGGGTCCGGCCCAGCAGCTCGGGGTGCGCGTGGGTCTGGGCGAAGTGTCCGGGCACGACGCGCGCGCCGAGCTTCCACTGCCCGGTGTGCGCCACGTCCTCGCCGGCCAGCAGACGCAGGAAGTGCGACTTGCCGGAGCCGTTGGAGCCGAGGACGGCGACACGCTCGCCGTAGAAGACCTCCAGCGAGAACGGCTTCATCAGCCCGGTGAGTTCGAGGTTCTCGCAGGTGACGGCCCGTACTCCGGTGCGGCCGCCCTTGAGCCGCATCCGGATGTCCTGCTCGCGCGGCGGCTCCGGCGGCGGACCCGCCTCCTCGAACTTGCGCAGCCGGGTCTGGGCCGCCCGGTAGCGGGAGGCCATGTCGGGGCTGTTCTCGGCTGCCTGACGGAGCGTCAGCACGAGCTTCTTGAGCTGCGCGTGCTTCTCGTCCCAGCGCTTGCGCAGCTCCTCGAAGCGGGCGAACCGGGCGCGGCGGGCCTCGTGATAGGTGCCGAAGCCGCCGCCGTGCACCCAGGCGTCCGCTCCGGCCGGCGAGGGTTCCACCGACACGATCTTCTCGGCCGCACGGGACAGGAGCTCACGGTCGTGGGAGACGAAGAGGACCGTCTTGCGGGTCTCCTTCAGGCGCTCCTCCAGCCACCGCTTGCCGGGCACGTCGAGGTAGTTGTCGGGCTCGTCGAGGAGCAGCACCTCGTCGGTGCCGCGCAGCAGCGCCTCCAGCACCAGCCGCTTCTGCTCGCCGCCGGACAGTGTGCGCACCTGCCGCCACTGCGCCTTGTCGTAGGGCACGCCGAGCGCGGCCGTGGTGCACATGTCCCACAGCGTCTCGGCCTCGTACCCGCGCACCTCGGCCCAGTCGGCGAGGGCCTGCGCGTACTTCAGCTGGGCGGCCTCGTCGTCGACGGTCATGATCGCGTGCTCGGCGGTGTCGACGGCCTGCGCGGCGGCACGGATCCGGGGCGGCGCGACCGACACCAGCAGGTCGCGTACGGTCGTCTCGTCCCGTACGGATCCCACGAACTGGCGCATCACGCCGAGGCCGCCGCTGACGGTGACGGTGCCGCCGTGCGGTTTCAGCTCCCCGGAGATCAGCCGCAGCAGGGTCGTCTTGCCCGCGCCGTTGGGTCCGACCAGCGCCACCGCGGCGCCTTCGCCCACCCGGAAGGACACGTCGCCGAGCAACGCCCTCCCGTCGGGGAGGTAGTACTCGAGGTGCGCGGCTTCCAGATGTCCCATGGAGCGGATTGTGCGGGCCGCACGGGAGGCCGGGCAAGCGCTTATTCCGTCGGGTGCGGGCTCGTCGTGGCTGGTCGGGCGCCTTCTCCGCGCCCCCGAGGTGTCCCGCGCGCCCGACGCCCGGACCGGCGCCCTACGGCGCGTCCTCGTCGACGACCTGCCCGGCCGGGCCGCTCTCACCGGCGGGAGCCACCACGGCCCCCGCCCACGACAGCGCCTTCCACCCGTCCTGCGGCGACCCCTCCAGAACCACCACGCCGGTGTTGTCCAGCGGGTGCGCGGCCGCGAAGGGGACGTCGACGTTGACCGCCCGTGCCGCCGTCCACATGCGGATCGCGGCGCCGTGACTGACCAGGGCCACCGTCCGGGCCCCGCTGTCCGCCGCCTCCGCGACCACGGTGTCGTAGCGCGCCAGCGCCTCGGCGCCGCTCTCGCCGCCCGGCATGCGCAGCTCCGTGTCGCCCGCCGCCCAGGCGAACACCGTCCGCATGTAGGCGTGCCCGGCCTCCGTGTCGCCCGGCAGCATCTCCAGGTCGCCCGCGAACACCTCGCGGATGCCGGCGCGGACGATCACGTCCAGTCCGCGGGCGGCGGCCAGCGGGGCGGCGGTGAGCTGGGTACGGACCAGGGTGGAGGCGTAGATCGCCTCGATGTCCTCGCCGGCCAGCGCGGCGGGCAGCGCGGCCGCCTGCCGTTCGCCGAGTTCGGTCAGGCCCGGACCGGGGACGGCCGTGTCGAGGAGGTAGTCCACATTGGTCGGGGTCTGGCCGTGACGGACGAGGAGCAGGCGCATCTACGGGTTCCTCCGTGTGTCGGTCACCACCGGCCGGACAGCAACCGGCCACTTCAGGGTACCCACCCCTGTATGAGCCCAGACGTCGACCTCACCGTCCTCAAGCCCGGCCGGCACGCCCTGCGCGACCGGTTCCTCTCCCTCGACTCGCGGCTGTTCGAGTTCGCCGCCGAGCAGCACTGGCCGTACGCCGAGCGGATCCTTCCGCGGCTGAGCAGGAGCGCCAACCACGGTCTGCTGTGGTTCGCGACGGGTGCCGTCATCGCCGCCAGCCGCACACCGCGGGCCCGCCGGGCCGCGGTCCGGGGCCTCGCCTCGCTGAGTCTGGCCTCGCTGACCATCAACACGGTCGGCAAGCGGTCGGTGCGCCGGTCGCGGCCCACGCTGGACCCCGTGCCGCTGGTCCGTCAGCTGAAGCGGCAGCCGATCACCACCTCGTTCCCGTCGGGGCACGCCGCCTCGGCGGCCGCGTTCGCCACCGGCGTCGCTCTGGAGTCCCCCGGCTGGGGTCTGGTGGTGGCCCCGATCGCCTGGTCGGTCGCGCTGTCGCGGGTGTACACCGGCGTGCACTTCCCGAGCGACGTCCTGGCGGGCGCCGCGCTCGGCGCGGGCGCCGCGTTCGCCGTCCGGGCCATGGTGCCCACGCGGGCCCGGCAGGTCCCGCCGGCCCGGCCCCGGACGGACGTCCCGGCGCTGACGGAGGGGGACGGTCTGATCGTCGTGGCCAACAAGGCGGCGGGCACCTCCGAACGGGTGCACGCCCTGCTGGACCTGCTGCCGCGCGCCGAGCTCGTCGAGTGCGAACCGGCGGACATCGGAGCCGAGTTGCGCAAGGCGGCGGCCCGCGCCCGGGTGCTCGGGGTGTGCGGCGGCGACGGCACGGTGAACGCGGCGGCCGAGGTCGCGCTGCAGCACGGTCTGCCGCTGGCCGTGCTGCCCGGCGGCACGCTGAACCACTTCGCCCTCGACCTGGGTGTGGAGGGCGAACGCGATCTCGGCCGGGCCATTCAGCGCGGCGAGGCCGTCCGCGTGGACGTGGGCCGTTTCAGGTCCGGGGCCCAGCAGGGTCTGTTCCTCAACACGTGCAGTCTCGGCGTGTATCCGGAGCTGGTGCGCGAGCGTGACCGCTTCTCGCCCCGGATCGGGTCCTGGCCGGC
The DNA here is from genome assembly GCF_043195415.1 of Streptomyces sp. Y7. Classification (NCBI taxonomy): domain Bacteria; kingdom Bacillati; phylum Actinomycetota; class Actinomycetes; order Kitasatosporales; family Streptomycetaceae; genus Streptomyces; species Streptomyces sp. Y7. The sequence goes on along the minus strand of NZ_JBIDDQ010000028.1, from coordinate 42,046 downwards.
CGGGGTGGTGGCGGCGCTGCGCGTACTGCGTCGCGACCGTCATCCGCTCCAGGCCGAAGTGGCGGGCCGCTCGCACCCGTTGTGGCTGCTGTTCGCCGGGAACGGCACCTATCACCGGTTGGGTCTGGCGCCCGCGCGCCGGCTGAACCTCGCCGACGGCGTGCTCGACGTACGGGTGGTGCACGGCGGCCGGCGGCCCGCGCTGCGTCTGCTCGCCGCGGCCGTGGCGGGCCCCCTGACCCGCTCCCCCGCCCACGCGGCGGTCCAGGTCGGCAGGCTGCGGCTGACGGGTGTCACCCCCGGAGCGCTGCTCGCCTACGACGGTGAAGTCACCGAGGTGGGGGGCGAGGTGACGCTGGAGAAGCTGCCGGAGGCGCTGACGGTCTACCGTCCGCTGGCCGGCTCCTGATCCGCTCCCGGCAGCCGCGGTCCCACCGTCCTGACGCCCTGTCAGTCCGCATGGCAATACGCAGGTCTCAGCATTCGACATGCGGGCGTACGGTGTCGAGTACCGCACGGCGAGGCCGTGTGTCCTGCGAGGGCGAGGGGATCAGGCATGTCGAAGGCACGGCCGGACGCACACTCCGACGGGCGGGAGACCGCCGTCTACACGCACGGGCACCACGAGTCCGTGCTGCGTTCGCACACCTGGCGCACGGCGGCCAACTCGGCCGCCTACCTGCTCGACTCGCTGAAGCCGCACATGCGGATCCTGGACGTCGGCTGCGGTCCGGGCACGATCACCGCGGACCTGGCGGCCCGGGTCCCGCACGGGCGGGTCACGGGCGTCGACCGGGCCCCCGGGATCCTGGAGCAGGCCCGGGCCACGGCCGCCGGGCGCGGTCTGACGAACGTCGACTTCGCGGTGGCGGACGTGCACGCCCTGGACTTCCCGGACGGGACGTTCTGCGTGGTCCACGCCCACCAGGTGCTGCAGCACGTCGGGGATCCGGTGGGCGCGCTGCGCGAGATGGCGCGGGTCACCAGGCCGGGCGGCCTCATCGCGGTCCGCGACTCGGACTACGCGGCCATGGCCTGGTACCCGCCGTCCCGGGGCATGGACGACTGGCTGGACCTGTACCGCCGGGTCGCCCGCGCCAACGGCGGCGAGCCGGACGCCGGACGGCGGCTGAAGTCCTGGGCGCTGCGGGCGGGGCTCACCGGCATCACGGCGACATCGAGCACCTGGACCTTCTCGACCGACGAGGAACGGGCCTGGTGGAGCGGGCTGTGGGCGGATCGCACCCTGGCCTCGGCGTATGCCGAGCGGGCCACGGAGGGCGGACACGCGACCGCCGAGGAGTTGCGCGCGGTGTCGGAGTCCTGGCGGGAGTGGGGGCGGCGCGACGACGGCTGGTTCAGTGTCCCGCACGGGGAGATTCTGTGCCGTAAAGGAGCCTGAGTCGCGCATTTCTGGAAACCCGACGAGCAGGAGGTTGGACTATGATTCCTATTCTGCTCGTGCTGCTGCTGGCGCTGATTCTCTTCGGCGCCGGATTCGCACTGAAGGCCCTGTGGTGGATCGCGGTCGTGGTGCTCGTCGTATGGCTTCTGGGATTCGTGATGCGTGGCACGACCACAGCAGGCGGCAGGGGCCGTTGGTATCGGTGGTGAGTTGATTTCGCTCCCCGGTCATGTCGTGGGAGTGCATTCCCCGTTCATTCCCCGCGGTTTCATTCCCTGGGGAGCAGCGGTCCGAGCGGCCCGAGGTCCAGATTCAGGTCCTCGGGCCGCAGCCCGTAGCGCTCGCGCAGTTCGGTCATCCGGTCGTCGAGCAACATGAGCGTGAGCCCGATCCGTTCCTCCTGCTCCTCGCTCAGATCGCCCTCGTCGAAGCGGCGCAGCGCTTGGCGCTCCATGAGCTGGCGGAGCAACTCCACGACCGTCAGGACGAGTTTGACGAGGTCGCGTTCCACAGTGTCGGGGTCGAGATCCATCCGGTTGCGATGTGAAGTCACGTCAACTCCTCCCAGGGGGACGGGACCTTCTCGTTGACGGAGCTGATCAACGCGTTCAGGTCGATGCGGACCAGGTCGACGTCGGCGATGCGCAGGGTGATGTCCCCCGTGACCACGACGCCGCCGGCGAGCAGCCGGTCGAGCAGGTCCACGAGGGCGATCTCACGGCGTTCGACGACGGTCACCGCTCCACCCCCGTCTCCTCGGCGAACTCCGCGGTGAAGGAATAGGCCGCCCAGGGCCCGGTGAGTTCCACCCGGATTCCGGGGACGTCGTCTTTTTCCCGGTCCACCAGTTCCACGAATTCCTCGGAATCCGCGCGCGGCACCAGATAGGCGGCGTTCAGCACGTTCTGGCCGGACGCGGTGGAGAGCGCGGCACTCTGCGGGGCATGCAGCCGGGAATCCTCGGCGAAGGCGGAAAGCGTTTCGTGGAGTCGGCCGGAGAATTCCGTGGCCCGCTGCCACACGTCCTCGTGAGCGCGGGTCTGCATCCGGCGCCGGCGCAGATAGTCACGGCCCGACCCCGCCCCGTGCTCGGGCGGGCCGGGCTCGGCGGGCTCGGCGGCTTCCGCGGGCTCTCTGTCGACGTACACCTTGACGCCCCACTCCACCCGCCCCTCCAGCCGGTCCAGGACGCGCCGGAAGTCCTCCTCGCGGGCCTCCATCATGGTCCGTACGCCGCTGTCGTCCCGGAAGACGGTGGCGAGCCGCAGCGGCAGCGGGGTGGTGACGGCGGTGAGCGCGTCGATGACCTGCTGATGTGCGCGTGCGGTGACCGTGAGCCAGTCGAGGTCCTCCAGATGGGCCCGCAGCGGTCCCTCGGCGAAGTCCGCCTCGGGCACCGAACTGACGACGGCGACCAGGCCGTGGTGCGTCAGCTGTTTCGGCGGCGCGCCGGCGACGCCCGTGAGCTGGGCCTGGAGGGCGGAGCGAAAGGGGCGGCACACGGCGTACACATAGCGCAGCGCGGTCACGAGGTCTCCTCCTGCTGCTGTTCGCGGGCGGGCTCCAGCTGGGCCAGGCGCTCACGCAACTCGGCGTTCTCCCGTGCGAGTTCGTTGCGACGGGCGCGGGAGGACAACGCGGGGTCGTCCTCCCACCAGTCGATGCCCATCTCCTTCGCCTTGTCGACGGAGGCGACGATGAGGCGGAGCTTGATGGTCAGGAGCTCGATGTCGAGCAGGTTGATCCGGATGTCGCCCGCGATGACGATGCCCTTGTCGAGCACCCGCTCCAGGATGTCCGCGAGGTTCGCGCTGCTGCCCTGGCTGTAGGGCTCGGGCAGCCTGCTGGACATCGTCATCGTCGGCTCCCACCGCCCGCGTACTCGGCTTCGTCCTCGTCCTCGTACTCGGGCTCCTCGTCGTAGGCGTCCTCAGGCTCTTCCTCGCCCTCGGCGGCCTCCTCCTCGTCCTCGTACTCGCCCTCCGGTTCCTCGTCCTCGGGCTGCTCCTCGTCCTCGTACTCGCCCTCGGGCTCCTCGTCCTCGGCGTACTCGTCGGTCTCGCCGGTCTCGTCGCCCTCGCCCTCGTCCTCCTCGTTCCCTTCGTACTCCTCCTCGTCCTCCTCCGCGACCGCGTCCTCATGGCTGCGGACGACCTCGCCGTCGCGGATCTCCCCGCGCCAGCCGTCCTCGGCCTCTCCCTTGAGGGTGATGAAGCGGACGAAGTTCTTGAGGTCGAGCCGGGCCCGGCGGCCCTGGGCGCGCCAGATGTTGCCGGTCTTCTCGAACAGGCCCTTGGGGTAGTACTCGATCACCAGCAGGACCCGGGTGAGGCCCTCGGTGATCTGGTGGAAGGACACGACACCCTTCGTGGTGCCCTTGCCACCCTCCGAAGTCCAGGCGATCTTCTGGTCCGGCACCTGCTCGGTGGTGTGCGCCTTCCAGCTGCGGTTGGACCAGAACACCTTCATCTGCCAGTCGGAGGTCGTGTCGTCGGCGCGGTTCGCGCTCTTCACGCCCTTGGCGAAGGTGCTGAAGTCCTGGTACTGCGTCCACTGGTCGTAGGCGGTGCGCAGCGGCACACCGACGTCGATGTACTCGATGATGACCGTGGGCTTCTTGCCCGCCCCGCCCTTGTTCTTGCCCTTGCCGCCCCCTCCGAGGTTCTTGAAGGCGTTCACGACGTTGTCCTTTGCACGGGTGGCGCCCAGTTCCAGTGCGCTGCGCAGCGGTCCCTTGCCCTCGGCGAGCTTGCGACCGCCGTCGAGGGCGAGCTGGGCGAAGCCGGGGCTGCGGCCCTCGGCGATGTCGTTCAGCTTGACCGTGGTCTCGCCGAGTTTGCGGCCGGCCCCGGTCAGCAGCCGCGTGGCCTGTGCCGCGAGGTACTCCTGGAGCTCGGCCTTCAACCGGTCGGCCGCTTCGCTGTTGGCCAGGCCGGACAGGGGTTGCTTCGCCGTGTCGCGGGCCGCGGAGCCCGCGGATCCGAGTGTTTCGGTCATGACCCGTCACCGCCCTTCGACCGACGTGCCGCGGCCGTCTTCCTGGCCGCCGACCTGGGAGCGCCGGTGCGCTTGGCGGCCGCCTTCTTCGCGGGTGTCGTCTTCTTCGCGGGGGCCTTCTTGGCCGCCTTCTTCGCTGTCTTCTTCGGCGTGGCCTTCTTCGCCGTCGGCTTGCGGGACGGCTCCTGACGGTCGTCGTCCTCCTCGGACTCCTCCCGCGCCGCCTCCGGCTCGGCACGGTCCTCGTCCGCTTCCTCGTCCGCTTCCTCGTCCGAGCCGAGATCCGGCGTCGGCACCGCGCCCGTCAGCTGCTCGCGCACCTCGGCGGTACGGCCGTGCAGCCGGTCGGCGAACGCGTCGAGCTGACGCTCGACCATCGCGCCCGAGGCCGCCTTGCCCACGCCCCGCAGGTCCTCACGCAGCTGGTCGCCGATCTCCTTGAACTGCGGGTTGTTCTGCAGTTGCTGCGACACCAGGTCCGCGACGGCCCGCGGGCTCAGATTCATTCGCTTGCCCGCCACCAACGTGCCCAGGGCGAACGCCAGTTTCATCTTCTTCGTACGTCCGAGGACGTATCCGGCCCCTACGGCGAGGCCCAGTCCCACTCGGTTCATCATGCCGTCCCGTCACTGTTCCCGTACCCTGCGCGCAGGCCTGTCTCGAGGCGCTCCAGGAGTTCGTCCTCCTGGCGGTCGAACTCCTCCTCGTCGATCTCGCCCGCGTTCAACCGCTCCTCGAGCCGTGCCAGTTCGGCGCGCACGGCGTTCGGGTCGTAGTAGATGCGTTCCGCTTCCTGCAGCACCTGTCTGACCACCCATCCGCTGCCGCGCACCGGGGCGAACGGCAGCAGCAGCACTTCTCCGATCAGTCCCACGGAACTCACTCCTCCGCGCTCTCCGGGCCGACCGTGGTGCCGGCGGGCTCGGCGGGGCCGGGCTCGACGAAGCTGTACGGCGGCAGCGGGCCGTTGACGCGCAGTTCGAGATGCGGGTGGCCCTTGCGCAGCTGTTCCACAGCGGTGAGGAAGGTCTCGGCCTCGTCGCGGGCCACCAGGAAGGACACGTTGGCGAGCCAGCCGCTGGACTCGGGGCCGACGCTGACGGCGTCCGCGGCCGGTTCCAGGGTGTGCTGCACATCGGTCGCGTCCTCGACCTCCTGGGCCCTGACGGCGGCCACCACCATCTCGCCGAGCTGCAGCCGCTGCTCGTAGGTGCCACCGCCCGCCTGCCGGTTGGCCTCCGTCAAGGCCCGGATCTCGGGGCTCGACGACATGACGCGGTGCAGCACGGCCTCCTCGGCGTGCGACGCCTTGACGTTGTACTCGACCCGGCCGTCCAGGGCCGTCAGCCGCTCCTTGTAGTGCTCGGCGCGTTCGGCGAGCACGGAGGCGACGGTGTCCTCGTCGGGGGCGACGCTGCCGAACCGCATGGGCAGCACGCAGCCGGCCGCCCCCACCTCGGCGAGCACGTTGGAATGGGCGAGCAGTTCCCTGCGCTTGGGACGCAGTCCCTCGGGCGCCTCGCTGACCAGGGCGGCCAGCTCTCCCTGCTTCAGTACGCGCACCGGGCGCGCCGGGTCACCGACGCCGCCCATGTCCTCGGGAAGCGCGGGGTGGGAGCTCGCGGTGATGCCGTACACGTACGTACTCACTCCTGCTCCTCCTTCCTGCGCGACGTCGTGGACTTGCGGGTGCGCTGCCTGGGTCGCTCCTCGCCTTCGTCACGTGCCTGCTTGAAGGCGTCCGAGATGGTCTCGGCGGCACCGGACAGCGCCCCCTTGGACTTGCCGCGCGCGCCGGACTCGGTGATCTCGCCGACCAGGTCGGGGAGCCCCGGGTCCTTGCGCGGGCCCGCCTCGAGGTCGAGCCGGTTGCACGCCTCGGCGAAGCGGAGATACGTGTCGACGCTGGCCACGACGACGCGGACGTCGATCTTGAGGATCTCGATGCCGACCAGGGAGACCCGCACGAACGCATCGATGACGAGTCCCCTGTCGAGTACGAGCTCGAGGACGTCGTAGAGGCCGCTGCTGCCGCCTCCGCCGCCGCTCTGCTGTGCCGGGACAACGGTCATACCAGCCGTTCCTCCTTGTTTTACGACGGTGTTCCTGGCGTGGGCGGACGACCTAGCGGCCGCCCTGCCTGTGTGCGTCGGAACGCCCACGCTCGTAGCGGCGTACGCGCCGGTAACCGGTGAGCTGTCCCTGCGGGTCGAGTTCGACCTGGTAGCTCGCCATCAGGCTCATGGTGTCGGGGACGCGGGACAGTTCCAGGACCTCGATCTCGAGGGCCCAGCCGTCCTCCGTCTGTTCGAAGGACGTCACCTTCTCCGCGTCCGCACCGGTGAGCTCGGCGAGCTGGGTCCGTGCCTGACGCAGGACCTCCATGGGGGCCGGCTTTCCGTCCGCCCCGCCCGTCTGCCGTCTGGATGACTTCTGTGTGTTCTGTGAATCATTCATGGGCGCCTCCTACGCCGAGTGGCCACAGTGGCGCCGGCCAAACCCGCGGCACGGATTCTTCGGGCCGCGGTGTCGTCACCTCAGCCCCGCAGGGCGTCGAGCCGGCGCCGGGCCGGTCCGAGCGCCCGGCCCCGGCGCAGCAGACCGGCCCACGGATCGGTGCGCGCCTGGTCCACGGCGTCGGCGATGGTCCAGCGGCGGGCGTCGAGGTCGGGCGCGTCCAGGTCGTCCCAGGTCAGGGGCGTGGCCACGGGGGCGCCGGGACGGGCGCGCACGGTGTAGGGCACCACCGCGGTCTGGGCGTAGGCGTTGCGCTGCACGTCGAGGTAGAGCCGGTCGCCGCGTTCCTTCTTGCGGGCGGCGGTGGTGAGCCGGTCCGGGTGGGCGTCGGCGAGCGCCTCGGCGACGGCCCGCGCGAACGCGCGCACCTCGTCGTAGTCCTCCTGACCCTTGAGCGGCACGACCACGTGCAGCCCGCGCGAGCCGGTGGTCATCAGCGCCGACGGCAGCTTCAGCGAGTCGAGCAGCTCGCCGAGCAGCCCCGCCGCCTCACGGACGTGCTCGAAGTCGTCGTCGGACGGGTCCAGGTCGAAGACCATCCGGTCGGGCCGGTCGATGCTGCCGGTGCGGGAGAGCCAGCGGTGGAGGGTGAGGCTGGCCTGGTCGGTGAGGTAGACGAGGGTCGCTGTGTCGTCGCAGACCGTGTGGCAGACGGTGCCGCCCTCCTTGGGCAGCTCGACGCGGGTGATCCAGTCCGGGTAGTGCTCGGGGGTGTTCTTCTGCATGAACCGGGGCCCGTCGAGCCCGTCGGGGTGCCGCTCCAGCATCAGCGGGCGGCCCCGCAGGTGCGGCAGCATGAACGGGGCGACGGACCGGTAGTAGTCGACGAGGTCGCCCTTGGTGTACTCCTTCGCGCCCTCGCCCCCGGGGAAGAGCACTTTGTCGGCCCGCTTGACCTCGACGGTACGACGGCCGGCCCGCACGCTCCTCGTGCCGCCCTCCGTCACCGGACGACCGCCTCCTCCACCAGCAGCTTGCCGGCGGCCGCGATGGACGCGGCGTCGATGCCGGCGGCGTGCAACTGCTCGTCCGGGGACGCCGAGCCCGGCATCGTGCGCACGGCGAGCCGGGCCAGGCGGGGAACCGGACGCCCGTCGACGAAGGCGTCCAGGACGGCGTCGCCGAGGCCGCCCTCCTCGTGATGGTCCTCCACCGTGAGCAGCAGGCCCGTCTCCTCGGCGGCCTGACGCAGTGTGAGCCGGTCGACCGGCTTGACCGAATACAGGTCGATGACCCGGACGAAGATGCCCTCGCGGGCCAGGACGTCGGCGGCGGCGAGCGCCTCGTGCACGGTGACGCCTGCCGCGACGACGGTCAGCCGGTCCTGGTCCCCGGCGCGCAGCACCTTGCTGCCGCCGACCGGGAACTCCTCGTCGGGGCCGTAGATCACCGGGGCGGCGCCGCGCGAGGTGCGCAGGTAGCGGATGCCGTCCAGCCCGGCCATGGCGGCCACGAGCTTCGCGGTCTGGTTGGCGTCGCACGGGTACAGCACGGTCGAGTCGTGCACGGCCCGCATCATCGCCAGGTCCTCCAGGCCCATCTGGCTGGGCCCGTCCTGCCCGATGGCGACGCCGGCGTGCGAGCCGACGAGGTTGACGCCGACGCCGCTGACCGAGGCCATCCGCACGAAGTCGTAGGCGCGGGTCAGGAAGGCGGCGAAGGTGGAGGCGTACGGCACCCGGCCGCGCGTGGCGAGCCCCACCGCGGCGGCGACCATCTGCTGCTCGGCGATGTAGCACTCGAAGAACCGCTCGGGGTGCGCCTTGGCGAAGAACTCGGCGCGGGTGGAGTCGCTGACCTCGCCGTCGAGCGCGACGACGTCGGAACGGGCGGAGCCGAGGGCGGCGAGCGCCTCGCCGTAGGCGTTGCGGGTGGCGACCTCCTCCCCCTTCTCCCAGCGGGGCAGTTCGAGGTGTCCGGCGGGCACGGCGTGCAGGGCGCGGGTCGCGGGCGGCTCGTGGACGCGGACCCGCAGATCGCGTGGTCCGCCGAGTTCGGCGATGGCCGCGTCGGCGTCGGGCAGCGGTTTGCCGTGCAGTCCCTCGTGGTCCTGGACGTCGCGGACGCCCTTGCCCTTGAGGGTGCGGGCGAGGATGACGGTGGGCTGGCCGGTGGTGGAGCGCGCCTCTGCGTAGGCGCGGTCGACGGCGTCGATGTCGTGCCCGTCGACCTCGACGGTGTGCCAGCCGAACGCCTGGAACCGGCGGGCGTAGGCGTCGAGGTCGTGGCCGTGCCGGGTCGGGCCGCGCTGGCCGAGCCGGTTCACGTCGACGATGGCGGTGAGGTTGTCCAGATCCTCGTACGCCGCGTGCTCGGCGGCCTCCCACACGGAGCCCTCGGCGAGTTCGGAGTCCCCGCACAGCACCCAGACCCGGTAGCCGGCGCGGTCCAGCCGCTTCCCGGCCAGCGCGATGCCGACGCCGATCGGCAGCCCCTGCCCCAGCGAGCCGCTCGCGGTCTCCACCCAGGGCACCCGGCGTGGGGTGGGGTGGCCTTCGAGGCGGCTGCCGATCCTGCGGAAGGTGAGCAGTTCGCCGTCCTCGATGGCGCCGACGGCCTTGTAGGCGGAGTACAGCAGCGGCGTGGCATGCCCCTTGGACAGGACGAACCGGTCGTTGCCCGGGTGTGCCGGCCGCTCGAAGTCGTACCGCAGATGCCGGGCGAGGAGAACGGCCATCAGGTCGGCGGCGGACATCGACGACGTCGGATGCCCGGACCCCGCGGCGGCGGAGGCCCGCACGCTGTCCACCCGCAACTGCTGGGCGAGCTCGGTGAGTTCGGCGGTGTTCATGTGTCTCCTTCCGAGGAGGCGGGCTTCGGCGGGGCGGGGGCCATGGGCTCGTCGGGACGCCGCTTGTGGACGGCCGGGGCGTCGGAGGAGGCGAGGCCGCCACCCGCCCCGGTGTCGGACCGGGCATCGTGATCCGCCGGGCCGCCGGTGGGCGGAGCGGGGTCCGCCGGGCCGCCGGCCGGTATCGGCTGGTGGCCTTCCGGGAGGTCCGGCTGCCGGACGGGACCCGGGGGTTCGGAGTGCTCGGCGGCGTGCGGGTCCTGGATACGGTCCGCCGCTTCGGTTCCTTCACCGGCGTGCGGCCCGCTCCCCTCGCGCGGCGCGCCGGCCTTCTCGCGGCTCCCCGGCACCCGGGCCAGTTCGGGCGAGGCCGTGTCCAGCGGCACCGACCACGACCGTACGAGTCCCAACTGGACCGCCTGCCGCGGCAGTACGGCGTCCAAGAGCCAGTCGGCGGCCACGCGCACACGGTTGCCGGGCATCGCGGCGAGGTGGTAGCCGCGGGTGACCGCGCCCGCGGCCACTCCGGACAGGGGGATGCCGAGCGGGTTGGCGGCCGCCTTGACGCCGCCGAGGTCGACGACGAAGCCCAGGTCGCGGTGGCGGTAGGCGCGCCGCTCCCCCAGACCGAGCGACGCGGCGACGTTGTGCGCGACGGCCTTGCCCTGCCGCCAGGCGTGCTGGGCGGTCATCGGCGTGTACGCGCCGGGCTTCTCCAGGTCGGGCACGGCGGCGGCGTCCCCGGCGGCGAACAGCCCGGGCCGGCCCGGCACCTGGAGGTGCGGGTCGACGAGCAGCCGGCCCTTCTCCAGGGGCAGTCCGAGCGACTCGGCGAGCGGATCGGGCCGTACGCCGACGCACCACACCAGGGTGCGGGTGTCGACGAACTCGCCGTCGGTCAGCAGCACCCCGCGATGCGTGGCCTCCTTGACGGAGGTGCCCATGCGCACCTCGACGCCGCGCTGACGCAGCACCCGGTCGGCGGTGCGCGACAGGTTCTCGTCCAGTTCGGGCAGGACGCGCTCGGCGATGTCGAGCAGCAGCCAGCGCGGCCGCACGCCGGCCCGCAGGGGGCGCCTGCGGACCTGGGAGTCGGTGAAGAGCTTGCCCTGCGCGGCGACCTCGGTCCCGGTGTATCCGGCGCCGACCACGACGAACGTGCAGCGGGCCGAGCAGCTCGCGGGGTCGTCGGCGGCGGCCGCCAGCTCCATCTGGCGGGTCACGTGGTCCCGCAGGTACAGGGCCTCGGGCAGGCCACGGAAGCCGTGCGCGTGCTCGGCGACGCCGGGGATGGGCAGCAGCTTGTTGACGCTGCCCGCGGCCAGGATCAGCCGGTCGTAGGGCAGGGTGCCGCCCTCGCCCTCGGGGCCGGTGTACCGCACGGTCTGCCCGTCGAGATCGATCGCGTCGGCCTCGCCCAGCACGAGCCGGACGTCCGGCAGGGTGCCGGTCAGCGAGACGGTCACCCTGCGTGGTTCCAGGATGCCCGCGGCGACCTGGGGCAGCAGGGGCAGATACAGGAAGTAGTCGGTCGGGTTCAGCAGGGTGATGTCGGCTTTGTGCCGGGTGAGCCGGGACAGGACGCGGGCCGCCCGGTACCCGGCGAATCCGGCGCCGACGATCACGATGCGGGGTCGACTCACGGTGCGCCTCCGACGCTGTCGCGTACCTCGGGAGACTTCCGCGTCCCCCGGGCCGGGGCCGCCAAACGTCCGCCCGGACAGCCTCGGACCTCGGCGCCGCCGCCCTGGCCGGCGCGGTTTCCGGCGGGGCCTGCGGGTACCCGGACGGCGATCCGTCCGCGCCGCCTGGGCGGCAGTCCCGGCAGATGTCCCGGAGGTGTCCCGCATGCCCGCGTACGGCCAGGTCACGGCGAGCCCGCGGTGCCGTACCACCCGCCCCCGGCGCCCCTGCGCCGCGGTGGTGACGGCGGACGGGCCGGCGCGATGAAACTCCGTCTCCCCGTCATCTCCGTCTATACGGTCCCCACCGACGCCCCGGAGGCGGACGGCACCCTCAGCTGGAACGCCACGACCGTCGTGATCGCCGAGGTGAGCTCGGGCGACGAGACCGGCACCGGCTGGACGTACGGTCCGGCGGCGGTCGGCGACTTCCTGCGCGACCATCTCGCTCCGCTGATCGAGGGCCGTGGCGCCCTGGACATCCCGGCGGCGCACGACGCGATGTGCCGCGCGATCCGCGACGCGGGCCGGCCGGGCGTCGCCGCGTGCGCGATCTCGGCCCTGGACATCGCCCTGTGGGACCTCAAGGCCCGCCTCCTGGAGCTGCCGCTGGCGCGGCTGCTGGGGGTCTGCCGGGAGCGTGTCCCGGTCTACGGCAGCGGCGGCTTCACGACGTACCACGACAAGCATCTGGCCGCGCAGCTGAACGGCTGGGTGCACGGCCAGCACATTCCACGCGTGAAGATCAAGATCGGCGAGGACCGGGGCGCTGCGGCCCCGCGCGACCTGGACCGCGTCCGCACGGCACGCCAAGTGATCGGTCCCGAGGCGGAGTTGTACGTGGACGCCAACGGCGCCTACACCCGCAAGCAGGCGGTCCGCGTCGGCCACCGCCTCGCCGAGCACGACGTCGGCTGGTTCGAGGAGCCGGTGTCCTCGGACGACCTGACGGGGCTGCGGCTCGTCCGTGACAGCCTGCCGTGCGACGTCACAGCCGGTGAGTACGGCTATGACCTGCCGTACTTCGCCCGCATGATCTCGGCCGGCGCGGTCGACTGCCTCCAGATCGACGCCACCCGCTGCGGCGGTCTCACGGAGTTCCTGCGCGCCGCGGCCCTCGCCCAGGCCCACGGCCTGGAGGTCTCGGCCCACTGTGCCCCGCACGCCCACGCCGCCGCGGCCGCCGCGATCCCCAATCTGCGGCACATCGAGTGGTTCCACGACCACGTGCGCCTGGAGGACATGTTCTTCACCGGTGCCCTGGACCCGACGGGCGGCACGGTCGCCCCGGTCCGGGGCCTCGGGCACGGGCTGACACTGCGGACGGAGGAGATGGAGCAGTACCGGGTCGCGTGACGGACCGGCCGGGCAAGCGCTCGCCGGTCACGACGACGGCCCTGCCGTGCTTCGGCAGGGCCTAGGGCCGCGGTCGCAGCCCGGTCACGCCCGGTGGTGCGGCTGCTCGGGGTCGATGTCGCCGGCGGGCGGCGTCCGCGTCCCGGTCGTGCCCGGCACCCCCACCTCCGGGGGCCCCGGCGGCATCGGCGGTGCCGGCACGCCGGGCCCGCTCGGCGGGGTGCCGCCGAGGGTGTCGCCGTGCGCGGCCCGCGCCGCCGTGTCCGACGACGGCCCGGACGCGGACGGCCGTGCCGCACCGCGCAGCAGGTACGCCAGCACACCGAGGATCACCGCGGTGATCAGCGCCGCGGCCCAGTCGGGCAGCGCGGCGGCGAGACCGAGTCCCAGCGCGAGCGCGAGGGCCGCGCCCGCGTACAGGGCGACGGCTCCGGACCCGGCGTACAGCATGGCCCGGCGGCGCTGCCGGCGCGTCTGCTCGCGCAGCTCGTCGCGCACGGTCTCCCGCGCCACCTGCGCCAGCTCGTCGACCAGTTGCTTGTCCAGATGCTCAAGATGATCCAGGCGATCCATGGGCACCGGGTACCCCTGCCCGCATGGGCATAACGGGGAGTGAGGGGATCACGTGAAACGATCTCCGTGTCCGGCCGCTCCCAACTAGGCTTCCCGCATGGACATTCTGGGAGCCACGCTGCGCGTATGCGTCGACGACCTGGAGACCGCGGTCCCCTTCTACGAACGCCTCGCCGGCGGCCGAGCGCTCCGCTTCGAACGCGGCGGTGTCCAGGTGGCGGCGATCGGCTGCTTCCTGCTGATGAGCGGCCCCGCCGCCGAGCTTGAGGTGCTGCGCAAGGTCGCCGCGACGATCGCCGTCAAGGACGTAGAGGAGACCCGCCAGGTGCTCAGCGAGCTGGGCGCCCACATCGTCGCCGGGCCGGTGGCGACTCCGGCGGGGCGCACTCTGATCGCGATGCACCCGGACGGCGCGATCTACGAGTACGCGGACCGTCAGGCGTAGCCCAGGGCCGCCACGACCACGTCGGTGAGCAGCGCCCCGGCCGTGCCCTCCGGGTCCAGATCGGGGTCGTAGATCGTGACGTTGAGACCGACGCAGTGCGCGGAGGCCAGCAACGGCCGCAGCAGCGCGACCAGTTCGTCGGGTGTGAGGCCGTCCGGGTCGGGGCTGTCCACGGCCGGCATGACGGACGGGTCGAGGACGTCGGCGTCCAGATGCACCCAGAAGCCGTCCAGTTGCGGGATCTCCAAGGTCTGCCGGGTGGCGGTGGCCAGCGCTTCCGCGCCCCATGTGCGCAGGTCCCCGACGGTCACCGTGGGAATCTTCAGGTCGGCGAGTTCGGCGCGCTCCTCCTCGAAGCAGTCGCGGATGCCGAAGTACCGGACGTCCTCGTCCCGCAGATAGGGCCGCAGCCCCTCCAGGTCCGTCAGGTCCTCCTGGCCGCGCCCGGTGGCCAGGGCGACCTCCTCGCCGCCCGCCGCACCGACCCGCTCGGAGTTGCCGGGGTGCCGGAAGTCGGGTGAGGCGTCCACGACGGCCAGCCCGTAGCGGCCTACACGCCGCAGCGCGAGGGCGGCGCCCAGGTTGATCGAGCAGTCGCCGCCCAGCACGAGCGGGAAGTCCCCGGCGCGCACATGCTGCTCGATGCGGTCGGCGAGCTTGCGCGTGTATCCGGCGAGGGCGGCCGCGTTGAAGACGCCGTCGCCCTCCCGCCAGTCCCCGCGGTCGTAGCGCGGCGCCACCACGACCCCACCCTCCAGCGCACGCAGCCGCTGTAGGATCCGCTGCTCCCGCAGGGCGCCCGCGAGCTTGTGGCAGCCGGGCACGGTACCGGGGGCGGGCGGGCGCAGGCCCAGGTTGGAGGGGGCGTCGAGCACCACGATATTCCGCATGCGCGCCATCCTCGCCGACGTACAGTCGAGCCTCAATGCCGAGGCACGGGAGCGGGAACATGAGCGAGCAGCACACCTACCGGGTGATCGTCCGGGGCACCTGGGACGGGCTCACCGACGAGGCCCGGGCTCGGCTGCTCGCCGAGGCGGGCGAGCACGGGATGACCAGCATGCGGTTCACCGAGGAGGGATCGCTCTCCTACGAGCCGTCCCCGCTCAAGCACTTCTCGATGCGCTACGTGGTGGTGTCCGACGCGGCCGACGGCGAGGAGATGGCGGGCGCGATCGCCGAGGACCGGGCCGAGCACGCGCTGCGGGAGCTGGGCTACGGCTTCGGCGGGCTGAAGTCGACGGTCACGGACCTGGACACGATGAAGATCAACTTCAAGTCTGCATCTCGGCGGTGATCGCCCACCGTTCGTGATCGCGCCAGGCCCCGTCGACGAAGAGCATCTTCGGCGAGAAGCCCTCCAGCCGGAAACCGCAGGCACGGGCGAGGGCGATGGAGGCGGCGTTGGCGGGCTGGACGTTGATCTCCAGCCGGTGCAGCCGCATCGGGCCGAAGGCGTGTCCCACGACCAGGTCCAGGCCCTGCCGCATCAGGCCGCGGCCGGCCGCGTGGGCGAAGGCGCCGTAGCCGAGGGCGCCGCTCTGGAAGGCGCCCTCGACGATGTTGTTGATGTTGACGAACCCGGCGATCATCCCGCCGTCGTCCTTCGCGCAGACCAGGAAGCCCGCCTTGGCGGGATCCTCGATCAGCCGCCCGGCATAGGCGGCGTAGGCGGCGTCGCTGTCCGGCGGGAAGAGCCAGGGGTGGTGCAGTTCCTTGCTCTCCCGGGCACGCGCGGTGAACTCGGATGCGTCCTCGTGGGTGAAGTGACGTATGCCCACGCGGGGGCCTTCGGCGAGATAGCGGGACGGGGGCTGCGGCATTGCGCCAGCCTACGACCCGCTACCGGCGCCGTCGCATGAAGTAGCCCCCGAACAGTGCGCCGATGATGCCCACGGCCAGCAGCGCCGCCCACAGCGGCATCGTCACCAGGGGGATCAGCAGCCGGATCTCGGTACTGCGGGTGTTCTCGAAGATGAAGACCAGGGCGAGGGCGGCGAGCACGAGCACGGTGATCCGGCCGGGAGTCATCGCCCCGGCCAGGCCACCCCTCTTCCCGCCGGCCTTCGTGCCGCTCTCCGACGTCTTCGCGGTCATACCACCAAGGATGCTCCCGAAGCGGCGATCACGCACGGTGAGCGGCACGCCGGGGCGCTACCCGGTGACCGGCAGCTGGAGCACCCCGGTGTCCTGGGGTGCGCTGACCACGGTGACCGGCTTGATCCCGCGGTTGCCGAAGTACGCGTCGTCACTCGCCGCGATCACGAACCGCAGCCGGTGCCCCTTCTCGTAGCGGTGCACGATCCCCGGCAGTGTCACGGTGAAGCTCCTGGTCACGTCGGGCACCCGCACGGGTGCGACGAGCCGGTGCACCAGTGTCCGGGTGCCGTCGGGGGCGATGTCGTACAGCTTGGCGAAGAGCACGAGCCTGTCGGCGGCGTCCCCGGAGTGCTGGGTCCGTTCCGCCTTCGGGGAGACGACCCGCAGCGTGGCCCGGGGCGCGCCGACGATGTCGGTGGTGCGCGTGAGGGGCTCGCTGGTCCAGGCGAGGTGGGTGCCCGGGGTGTCGTAGGGTGCCGGGTCCGGGAGGCCGAGGAGTCCGGCCAGCGAGCTCTCCGAGTGGCTGGTGGGGACGAGCCAGTTGGTGTACGTGCGGCTGCCGCGCGTCACCTTGCGGCGGTCGTCGACGAGCTTGCCGTCGCCGGAGAGGTAGAGGGTCCGGCTGAGCGCGGGGACCCGGTCGGCGGTGGCGTAGGTGTGGTCCGGGTCGGTGATCCAGTCGCGGTAGTAGGCGAAGGCCGGTCCGGTGTCGACGGCCTGCCCGCGCAGGTGGCGGTCGAACCAGGCGAGGACGCGGCGGCCGACATAGCTGGTCTCCAGGTTGCCCTGGCCGAGGTTGAGTTCGCCGGAGGCGGGGTCGCTCATGCCGCCGCTGTGGCCCCAGGACTGCCAGATCATCTTGGTCGGGGTGCCCTGGTCCTTGAGCGTCCGGTACGTCGCCGTCGCCTCGTTGAGATTGAACAGGCTGTCGGCCTGGCCCTGGACCAGGAGGGTGGGCGCCTTGACGCGGCTCAGGTACGACACCGGCGAGACGCTGCGGGCGTAGGCGAGCAGGTCGGCGGTCTGCTCGGCGGGGTAGCGGCCGGAGTTGAGGGTGCGGATGGTCTCGCAGGCCCGGGTGACGAAGTGCAGGCAGGCCATGGAGTTGATGCGGGAGGGGTCGAGGTTGGGCTCCAGCAGGGGCTGGCCCTCACCGATCAGGTAGAAGCCGTTGGCCCACTGCCATTTGAAGGAGCCCGGGACGCTGCCGCTGCCGACGGCGTTGTTCGGGTCGAGGGAGTACGCCAGGTTGTTCCAGGTGATCATCGGCACCAGTGCGTCCAGGCGCCGGTCGACGGCGGCCGTGGCGAGCTGGACGGCCCCGCCGTAGGAACCGCCGATCATGCCGACGCGCGGGTCGCCGGGGGCGTCGAGGGTGACGTAGTCGGCCCTCGTGCCGTCGTCGGCGGCACGCCGGCCGCCCAGGAAGTCGACCAGCCCGGAGGCGGCGACCCCGTCGATGGCGGGGTCGTCGAGCGAGATCAGACAGCCGGACCTGCCGAAGCCGAGCCCGGAGTAGACGAGGGAGACGTATCCGCGCTCGGCGAAGGACTTGCCGATGACGTCGGTCGAGCCGTCGGACTTGCTGCCGCCGAAGCCGTTGGTGGCGAGGACGGCGGGTGCGGGGTGGGTCCGGTCCACGCCGGCGGGCCGGTAGAGATCGGCGTCGACCGTGCAGGTGCGGCCGCCCGCCCGCACGGTGAACTTCAGGGCGGTGACGGTGTACTGGCCGGTCGCCGCGGCGGCCGGTGCGGTGAGCGCGAGGGGTGCGGTGAGCGTGGCGCCGAGGACGAGAGCAAGAGCGGCTCGGAATCTGGGCACACGACGGGACACGGAGACCTCCACACTGAGGCACATCGGGACAGCCCTGCATACCGACCAGTAAGTACTGGCCGGTTGACATGGTGTGACACGTGTCAGGCGAGGTCAATCGCCGTGACGGAGGTTTCTTGACGGAGATTCAGTGAATCGTGTTCAGCGCAGAGCGGGCTCGTCGAGGGTCAACGTCCCCGCGTCGGCGTCGAGTTCGGCGCTCACCCCGAACGGAATGGTCAACGCCCCCTCACAGTGCCCGAACCCGAACTCCTCCACAACCGGCACACCGAGGCCACCCAGTCGGTCCAGAAGCAGCGCACGCACCCGCTCGTACGGCTCGCACTCCTGCCACGACCCCAGCAGCACGCCGCGCACGCCCTCGAACAGACCGGCGCGCAGCAGCTGGGTGAGATAGCGGTCGAGGCGGTACGTCTCCTCGCCCACGTCCTCCAGGCACAGCAGCCCGCCGCGGGCGGAGGCGCGGGCGTGCGGGGTGCCCGCCTCGGCGGCGAGCAGACAGAGGCAGCCGCCGAGCGTGACACCGCGCGCCCGGCCCGGGACGAGCGCGGAGCCGGTGGAGGCGATCGTGCGCACCGACTCCGGATCGAAGAGCGTGGCCCTCAGATGCTCCTGGGCCCGCACGTTCTTGATGAAGTCGACGCCGGCCGCCATCGGCCCGTGGAGCGTCGCCAGGCCCAGCCGCACGGCGAAGGCCTCGTGCAGCACGGTGATGTCGCTGAAGCCGACGAACACCTTCGGTCCGGCCGCGGCCATCGCGTCCCAGTCGAGCAGGTCGACGATCCGCTGCACGCCGTAGCCGCCCCGGGCGCACAGCACGGCGTCCACGGACGGATCGCACCAGGCGCCCTGGAGGTCGGCGGCCCGGTCGGCGTCGGTGCCCGCGAGGTAGCCGAACCGGCCGTGCCGGTCGAGCACATGGGGTGCCACGACCGGGTCGAGGTCCCATCCGCGCAGCACGTCGAGCCCGGCCTGCAGCCGTTCCTCGGGCACCGGTCCGCTGGGGGCGACGACGGCCACCCGGGCGCCGGGCGCGAGCCGGAGGGGTCGGTGCAGTGGCCGGACGGGCTGTGTCACTTGGCGAGCTCCAGCTTCGGGATCCCGGGCGGGTTCAGCCCGAAGACCTGGGCGTACAGGGAGAGTTCGGACTCCAGGACGCGGACCATCGTCTCCGCCCGGCGGAACCCGTGCCCCTCTCCCTCGAAGGCGATGTAGGCGTGCGGCACCCGCCGCCCCTCCATCCGGGCCAGGAACCGCTCGCACTGGGCGGGCGGACAGATCACGTCGTCCAGGCCCTGGAGCAGCAGGAACGGCACCGTCAGGTGCTCGGCGTGCTCCGCGGGCGAGCGCTCCAGGTACCGTGCCGGCACGTCGGCGAGCGGTCCGACGAGGGACTCCAGGTACTGGGACTCAAAGTCGTGGGTCTCGCCCGTGCCCCAGCCGGCCAGGTCGAGGATCGGGTAGAGGATCGTGCCGCAGGCGAAGACGTCGGTCGTGGTGAGCGAGGCGGCCGTGGTCCAGCCGCCCGCGCTGCCGCCCCGGACGGCCAGCCGCCGCCGGTCGGCGGTGCCCTCGTCGGCGAGGGCGAGCGCGACGGCCGCGCAGTCCTCGACGTCGACGACGCCCCACTGCTCGCGCAGCCGGTTGCGGTACTCCCTGCCGTAGCCGCTGGAGCCGCCGTAGTCGACCTCCGCGACGCCGATGCCGCGGGAGGTGAAGTAGGCGATGGCCAGGTCGAGGACGAGGGGCGCCCGGGAGGTGGGGCCGCCGTGCGCCCAGACGACGTAGGGCGGCGGGGTGTCGCCGGGGGCCACGCAGGCGGGGTTGTGGGGCGGGTAGATGTGCGCGTGGATGTCCTGTCCGCCCGGTCCGGTGAAGGTGCGGATCTGCGGCTCGGGGTAGTACGCGGGGTCCACGGCGTCGTCGTGCTCCGCCCCGATCACCCGGGTGCGGCCGGTGGCGGCGTCCAGCTCGACGACCTCGTAGGCGCTGCGCGGGCTGGCCCCGACGGCGACGACGCGATCGCCGTGCGCCGCGAGCGTGGGCGCGAACTCGGTCCAGGGGCCGGCCGCGTCGACGACCTCACCGGTCTCCGGGTCGAGCACCCCGAGCGCCGTGGCCCCACGGCCGTGCACGACCGCCACGAGCCCGCTCGCCAGCGGCGCGAACCAGCGCAGGCCGAGCTGCCACAGCGGCCCGCCGAACTCCTCCTCGCGCGGACACAGCGGTACGCCGTCGCGGTAGAGGTTCCACCAGCCGCTGCGGTCGCTCGTGTACAGCAGCCGCCCGTCCCCGGACCAGTCGACCTGGGCGATCGACTCCTGCGGGCCGCCGGCGACGGTCCGCGGGCTGCCGAGGGTGCCGTCCGCCGCGACCTCGGCGACCAGCAGTTCCGTGCCGTCCCACGGCATGCGCGGATGGTCCCAGGTGAGCCACGCCGCCCGCCGGCCGTCGGGCGAGAGCCGCGCGCCGGTGACGAACCGCCGTCCGTCGTCGGTCAGTTCGCGTACGGCGCCGCGGTCCTCGGCCGCCGAGCCGTCCAGCGGGACGGCGGCCAGCACGCGCCGTACATCGGTGGGTTCCGGTCCGGTGAACTCCTCCAGCACGCACCACACCTCGCCGAGGTCGAGGCGCAGTTGCGGCTCCACCCAGCGCAGTCCACCGCCGACCGCGGACACGGGGGTGAGCGGACGCGGCTGGCCGCCCTCCTCGAAGAGGTGGAGCCGCTGGTCGGCGAAGTCGACGAAGACGACGAGCGGCCGGCCGTCCGCGACCGCGCCGGCCCACGGCTGCCCGCCGTACTCGATGACCCGGCTGCGCACGTTCCAGGGGGCGGGCAGCACCGGCTCCTCGCCGCCGTCGGCGCGGCGCCGCACCAGCGTGTACCGGCCGCCCTCGGTGGGCCGGGCCTCGGTCCACCACGCCTCCGCCCCCACGAACCCCACGAAGTCGGGCCGCCCCTCGTGCGCCGCGGCGACGGCCGCGTCGATGGGCGAGGGCCAGGAACCGTACGCCAGCGTCCGCACTGTCTCCCCCAACTCCCCTAGGCCGTACGCAGAAAACGGTCGAGCACGCGGACGCCGAAATGCAGTGCCTCGATGGGCACCCGCTCGTCGACGCCGTGGAACATGGCCCCGTAGTCGTAGCCCTCCGGCAGCTTCAGCGGTGAGAAGCCGTAGCCGGTGATGCCGAGCCGTGAGAACTGCTTGGCGTCGGTACCGCCGGGCATGCAGTACGGCACGACGTGCCCCTCGGGTGCGAACTCCTCGACGGCCGCGCGCATCCGGGCGTACGTCGGCGAGTCCACGGGCGACTGGAGGGCCACCTCGTGATGGTGGAACTCCCAGTTCACGTCAGGTCCGGTGAGCTGGTCAAGGGTGGCGCGGAACTCGTCCTCGTGGCCCGGCAGATAACGGCCGTCGACATAGGCCACGGCCTCCCCGGGGATGACGTTGACCTTGTAACCGGCCTCCAGCATCGTCGGGTTGGCGCTGTTGCGGACGGTCGCCTCGACCAGCCGGGCGGCAGGGCCGAGCTTCTGCATCAGGCCGTCCACGTCGTCCAGGTCGGCGTCGAGGCCGTACAGCGCGGCGAGTTCGGTGAGGGCGGCGCGCACCGTCGGGGTGAGCCGGAGCGGCCACTCGTGGGCGCCGATACGGGTGACGGCCGCGGCGAGGCGGGTGACGGCGTTCTCCCGGTTGGGCCGCGAGCCGTGCGCGGCGCGCCCGCGGGCGGTGAGCCTGACCCAGCCGGTGCCGCGCTCGCCGGCGGCGAGGGGGTAGAGCTGCCGGCCGTTGCCGTCGTGGACGGTGAACGCCCCGGACTCGCCGATGCCCTCGGTGCAGCCCTCGAACAGCCCGGCGTGGCGGTCGGCGAGAAACCCGGAGCCGTCCTCGGCGCTGGCCTCCTCGTCGGCGGTGAAGGCGATCACGACGTCCCGGCGGGGCCGTACGCCCTCGCGGGCCCAGGACCGCACGACGGCGAGGATCATCGCGTCCATGTTCTTCATGTCGACCGCGCCCCGGCCCCACACGACGCCGTCGCGGATCTCCCCGGAGAAGGGGTGCACACTCCACTCGTCGGCCTGCGCGGGCACCACGTCCAGGTGACCGTGCACGAGGAGCGCGTCCGCCGCCGGGTCGGTGCCCTCGATGCGGGCGACGACGTTCGTACGGCCTTCGGTGCGCTCCAGCAGGACGGGGTCCAGACCCGCCTCGGAGAGCCGCGCGGCGGCGTACTCGGCGGCCGGTCGCTCCCGGCAGTCGCCGCCGCCGCGGTTGGTCGTGTCGATGCGGATGAGGTCGGAGGTGAACGTGACGACTTCGTCCCGTGCCTGCCCGTCAGCCATACTGCTCCTCCACCGAGGCCGAGGCGATCGTGGTGACCGCCTTGAAGGTACGGATTCCCTCGTACATCCGCTCGCTGGTGTACGCCACCTTGCGCTCGCCGATACGTTCGACGCCGGGAACGACGGTGACCGCCATCGCGAGGTGCTCGGCGTCGAACTCGACCGCGATGGTGAACGGCCCCCCGCGCACCGGCTCGTGACGGACCGCCAGCCCGGCCGCCCGGGTGGCCGCGGCACGGATCTCGGCGGCGGTGGCGGCCGGCGTACGGCACACGGCGGCGTACCGCGAGACATGGTCCTTGACGGCGACCTTCAGCGCCTCGGGCGCGTAGCCGAGCGCGTCCTCGCAGGCCAGGTCGTCCCCGGTGACGAGCACCACCGGTACACCGTACTCGGCGGCGACGTGCGCGTTCAGCAGACCCTCGCTGGCCCGTACGTCGTTCAGCCACACCCCGGTGATGGAGTTGGGGAGGTAGGTGTGCGCGAAGACCCCCTCCATGCCGGCGCCCGTGTGGTAGCCGACGAAGGCGAGGCCGTCGATGTCGCCGTGCTGCACGCCCTCGACCATGGAGAGCGCCTTGTGTCGGCCGGTGAGCATCTGTGCGCGCTCGTCGAGCTGTTCGAGCAGCACATTGCGCATGGACCAGTGCGCCTCATTGATGACGACGGCGTCGGCTCCGCCGTCGAAGAATCCCAGCACGGCGGCGTCGACGTCCGAGGTGAACATCTTCCGGCACCGCTCCCACTGCGGAGTGCCGGGAAGCACGTCTCCGGGCCAGGTGACGCCGGTGGCGCCCTCCATGTCGGCGCTGATGAGGATCTTCATGCCCGATCACGTTACGCGCCCGGGAGGGAACCCGCCACGAAGCGGACGAACGCCACTTTCACACCTTTGGGGTGTACTTGTCAGCCACCCGCCGCGGGCACTACTGTCACCACGCCTTGGTGAACGGGAAATCCGGTGTGATGCCGGTGCGGCCCTCGCCACTGTGAATCGGGAAGTCCGGCTCCGGCCCTCACGGGCGGCCACTGGGTCCTTCGGGACCCGGGAAGGCGGAGCACGGGCGGTGTCACCCGTCAGCCAGGAGACCGGCCAAGGCACGTCAACCATCCACGAGGTGCTGGAGAGGGTCTGCTGAGCCATGCACATAGCCGAGGGTTTTCTGCCCCCGGCGCACGCGGTCGCCTGGGGCGTCGCGTCCGCGCCGTTCGTCGTACACGGAGTACGGTCACTCACCCGTGAGGTCAGGGAGCATCCCGAGAGCACACTGCTGCTCGGCGCCTCCGGAGCCTTCACCTTCGTCCTGTCCGCGCTGAAGCTGCCGTCGGTGACCGGCAGCTGTTCGCATCCCACCGGCACGGGCCTGGGCGCCATCCTGTTCCGGCCACCGATCATGGCGGTCCTGGGCACCATCACCCTGCTGTTCCAGGCGCTGCTGCTCGCGCACGGCGGTCTGACCACGCTCGGCGCGAACGTGTTCTCGATGGCGATCGTCGGGCCCTGGGCCGGCTACGCGATCTACCGGCTGCTGCGGCGCTACGACGTGCCGCTGATGGTCGCCGTCTTCTTCGGCGCGTTCGTCGCGGACCTGTCCACCTACTGCGTGACGAGTGTCCAGCTGGCGCTGGCGTTCCCCGACCCGGGCAGTGGATTCGTGGGCGCGCTCGGCAAGTTCGGCTCCATCTTCGCCATCACGCAGATCCCGCTGGCGGTGAGCGAGGGCCTGCTGACCGTGCTCGTGATGCGGCTGCTGGTGCAGTCCAGCAAGGGAGAACTGACCCGGCTGGGTGTGCTCCTCGCCAAGAAGCAGTCCCAGAGCGAGACGGAGGCGGTGGCCCGGTGAGCAGGAACACGAAGATCAACGTCCTGCTGCTGCTCGTGGTGGCCGCGCTCGCCGTGCTGCCGCTGGCGCTCGGCCTGGGCGACCACAAGGAGGAGCCGTTCACCGGCGCCGACGGCGAGGCGGAGTCGGCGATCACCGAGATCGAGCCGGACTACGAGCCGTGGTTCTCGCCGCTGTACGAGCCGCCCTCGGGTGAGATCGAGTCGGCCCTGTTCTCCCTCCAAGCGGCGCTCGGCGCGGGTGTCCTCGCGTACTACTTCGGGCTGCACCGCGGGCGGAGGCAGGGCGAGCAGCGGGCACTGGAGCGGGTCGGCGAGGAGGCGGCGGCCGGTGCCGCCGAGGAGTCGAAGGCCGACAGGGTCTGACACGTGCTGCCGATCGACGCGGCGGCGCACAGCAGTCGCTGGCGCCGCCGTCATCCCGTGGACAAGGCCGTGCTCGGGCTCGGTCTCACCGTGCTCGCGATCTCCCTGCCGCCCTGGCCGGGTGCCGCGCTGGTCCTTCTCACCGCGCTGACCGTGCTGCTGGGTCCGGCAGGTGTGCCCGGGCGGCGGCTGTGGCGGGCGTATCGCGTGCCGCTCGGCTTCTGTGTGACCGGCGCGGCCACGCTGCTGGTCCAGGTCGGCGGCGGGCAGGGCTTGGTGTCCCTCGCCGCCGACGGGCCGCTGCGCGCCGGTGAATTGCTGCTGCGCACCTCGGCGGCCTCGCTCGGGGTGCTGCTGTTCGCGTTCACCACACCGATGTCGGACCTGCTGCCGCGGCTGGTGAAGGCCGGGGTGCCCGCGCCCGTCGTGGACGTCGCGCTGGTGACGTACCGCATGAGCTTCCTGCTGCTGGACTCGATGCGCCGGGTGCGGGACGCGCAGGCCGCGCGGCTCGGGCACACCACCCGGGCCGCGACCTGGCGTTCGCTGGCCGGGCTCGGCGCGACCGCGTTCGTGCGGTCCTTCGACCGCGCCACGCGGCTCCAGGCCGGGCTCGCCGGGCGCGGCTACGACGGAACCCTGCGCGTCCTGGTACCCGAGGCGAAGGTCTCCGTCCGTTTCACGGCCGCGAGTTGCGCTCTGCTCGCAGCGCTGGCCGCCCTCACCCTCGTACTGGAAAGGGCCCTGCCATGAGCGAGCCCACCGCGCCGGTCGCCCTGCGGGGCGCCGCCGACACCTGCCGGGCCGGCGCCGGCGCGCTCATGGCCGGGGGCCACTCCCCACTCACGACGCAGGCCACCCCCACCCCCGCACCGGAAAGGGCCCTGCCATGAGCGAGCCCACCGCGCTGGTCGCCCTGCGGGGCGCCGCCTACGCCTACGAGGACGGCCCCGTCGTGCTCAGCGGCCTCGACTTCGACGTCCGCGAAGGGCGGGCGCTGGCACTGCTGGGCCGTAACGGCAGCGGCAAGACCACGCTGATGCGGCTGCTCAGCGGCGGACTCAGGCCGCACGAGGGCCGGTTGTCGGTCGAGGGGACGCCGGTCTCCTACGACCGCAAGGGGCTGACCCGGCTGCGGACGACCGTGCAACTGGTGGTGCAGGACCCCGACGACCAGCTGTTCGCCGCGTCCGTCGCGCAGGACGTGTCCTTCGGCCCGCTCAACCTCGGTCTGCCGGACGTCGAGGTGCGGGCGCGGGTCGACGAGGCGCTGGCCGCGCTGGACATCGCCCGGCTGGCGGACCGGCCCACGCATCTGCTGTCGTACGGGCAGCGCAAGCGCACGGCCATTGCCGGGGCCGTCGCGATGCGGCCCCGCGTGCTGATCCTCGACGAGCCCACCGCCGGGCTCGACCCCGACGGCCAGGAGCGCCTGCTCACCACCCTCGGCGGGCTGCGGGCGAACGGCACCACGGTCGTCATGGCCACGCACGACGTCGATCTCGCACTGCGCTGGGCCGACGACGCGGCGCTGCTCACCCCGTCCGGTGTCCGCACCGGACCCGCGGCCACCATGCTGGCCCGCACCGAACTCCTGCGGGAGGCCGGGCTGCGGCTGCCGTGGGGCGTCGCGGCGGCCCGACTGCTGCGCGCGCACGGCCTGCTGGACGACTCGGCGCCGGGTCCGCGCGACGCGGACGAGCTGGCCGCCCTGGCGGCGGCACCCACCACCCCGACGATTCCGGCCGACGGCTGAGACACCCGTGCGTTGGGCACACGGGTGATACATCCCGCCGGCGGACACCAAAGGCCCGGGGGACCGCGCGGTTGCCTGTTTCATGAGGTCACGCACGACCGAAGTGAGGCAGCATGGCCGAGGCCACCGAGGACACCCGCCCGCCCGAAGGGCTGAAGGCCAACGCGATCGGGTTCGTCGACGCCCTCGTCATCGGGCTCAACGCCACCTCGCCCGCGTACTCGCTGGCCGCGGCCATCGGACCGGTCGTGGCCCTCGTGGGTGTCTACGCCCCCGGCGTCATGCTCGCGTCGTTCGTGCCGATGCTGCTGATCGCGTCGGCGTTCTACTACCTCAACCGGGTGGACCAGGACTGCGGGACGACCTTCTCCTGGGTCACCCGGGCGATGGGTCCGTGGGCGGGCTGGCTCGGCGGCTGGGCCATCACGATGACCGGCGTCCTGGTGGTCGGCTCGCTGGCGGACGTCGCGGTGACGTTCGCACTCATGGCCTTCGGCCTCGACAGCTGGGTCGAGAACGAGTTCGTGCGCCAGACGCTGACGGTGCTGGTCATCCTGGTCATGACGGCCCTGTGCGTGATCGGCACGGAGGTGTCGGCCAGGGTGCAGAACGCCCTCATCCTGGCGCAGGTCGCCTGTCTGCTCGCGTTCGCGGTGGTGGCGATCTACCGGGTCTACGCCGACACCGGTTCGCTCGACTCCGTCGATCCGGCGTTCAGTTGGCTCAATCCCTTCGGGGCCGGCGGCGCCGAGCTGACGGCGGGTCTGCTGCTGGGCGTGTTCATCTACTGGGGCTGGGAGTCGGCGGTCAACCTCACCGAGGAGGTCGAGAACTCCGCCACCGCCCCCGGCAGGGCGGGTGTCTGGTCGACGGTCATCCTGCTGGTGACGTACGTGTCGGTCGCCTACGCGGTGGTGGCCTACGCCGGACCGGCGTACCTGGCCGAGAACGCCTCGGAGGAGGAGTTCATCTTCGCCCTGCTCGCGGACGAGGCGATGGGGACCTGGGACTGGGTCGTGCTGCTGGCGGTGTCGACGTCCGGCCTCGCGTCGACGCAGACGACGATCATCCCGGCCTCGCGCACCGCGCTGTCCATGGCACGCCGGCATGCGCTGCCCGCGCACTTCGGGCACATCCACAGACGGTTCCGCACCCCCGACGTGAGCACCTGGTGGGTGGCCGCCATCGCCATCGCCTGGTACCTCGTCGTGCGCCAGATCAGCGAGAACGCCCTGTTCGACTCGCTCACCGCGCTGTCGCTGCTGATCGCGTTCTACTACGCGCTCACCGGCCTCGCCTGCGCGGTCTACTACCGCCGCCATCTCACCGAGAGCGTCCACAACTTCCTGCTCATCGGGCTCGGCCCGCTGGTCGGCGCCGGACTGCTGGCATGGCTGCTGGTCGAGTCGGTCGGTGACATGTCCGACCCCGCCAACTCCTACAGCGGCGTCTCGTGGTTCGGCGTCGGCCCGCCCCTGGTCATCGGCATCGGGATCGCCCTCGCCGGGGTGATCCTCATGGTGGTGTGGCGGTTCGTGTCCCCCGTCTTCTGGTCGGAGCGCCCGGAGGTGGCCGACCCCGCACTCGTGCCCGGCCACAAGGAGCCCTGAGATGACGGTCGTTCTCGGATACGACGAGTCCCCCGGCGCGGTGCGCGCGCTGCACGTCGCCGTGGAGGTGTCGGCCGCGTTCGACGAACCGCTCGTGCTGGTCTACGGCGCGGCGGCGCCCGGCGCGCTCGGCGAGGAGTACGCGGCCCACCGCGACGCCGTCCGGGAGGCCGGGCGCACCGCGCTCTCGCACGCCGTCCAGGTCGCCGACGAGGCCGGAGTGCGCACCACCGTCGAGGTCATCGACCAGAAGCCGGC
Source organism: Streptomyces sp. Y7 (assembly GCF_043195415.1). NCBI lineage: Bacteria > Bacillati > Actinomycetota > Actinomycetes > Kitasatosporales > Streptomycetaceae > Streptomyces > Streptomyces sp. Y7. The sequence continues at coordinate 14,166 of NZ_JBIDDQ010000028.1, read as the reverse complement.
GGAGGCCCTGATCGACGCCGCGACGCGCCATGCGGCGCGGGTCATCGTGGTCGGCAGCTGGGGCGAGAGCCCGCTGCGCGGGGCCCTGCTGGGCGCCACACCCCACAAGCTGCTGCATCTGGCGCGCACTCCGGTGCTGTGCGTGCCGACCGAACCGTGAGCCCTCGCCGTACCGCTCAGCTCGCGGTGGCCGCTGCCGCCGCCCGCCCCGCGGCGCGGCCCGAGAAGAGGCAGCCGCCGAGGAAGGTTCCCTCCAGCGAGCGGTAGCCGTGGACGCCGCCTCCGCCGAACCCGGCGACCTCACCGGCGGCGTACAGCCCGGCGATCGGGGTGCCGGCGGCGTTCAGGACCCGGCCGGAGAGGTCGGTCTGGAGGCCGCCGAGGGTCTTGCGGGTGAGGATGTTGAGACGTACGGCGATGAGGGGGCCGGCGCCCGGGTCCAGGATCCGGTGCACGGAGGCGGTGCGGCTGAGGCGGCTCCGGCGGCACGGGCACGGGCACCGGCGGCGGTGACGGCGCGGGCACGACGGGCGGGGCCTCCGGCGGCGGCGGTACGGCCTCCTCGACCGGGGGTTTTGGCACCTCCACCGCGGGCGGCAGCCTCGCCTCGACCGGGGTGACCGTGCTCTCCGTCGCCGCGCTCGCGGCCGCCCTGCTCGCCGCCGCCTGGGTGGCGTACCGCAAGGGCCGAAACGCCAACTGATCCCCCGGGCCCGTGAGTTCGCCCTCCGGTTCGCGCCGGAGGGCGTTCGCCGTTCGACGGGTCCGTCAGACGGTGCGGCCCGCCACCACCCACTTCGACGGGAGCTCGATGCGTGTGCCGTCGGGCCCGTACTCCGCGGTGATCAGGGGCAGTTCGCCGCTCGCGAGGATGCCGAGGCCCGCCGCGCGCAGAAACTCGGGCACCGCGTCGTCGGACACCTCGCCCGGGGCGATGCCGTGCCGGAAGATCGGGGCGAGTTTCGGCGGCGGCCCCGACGGGCTCTGCGCCAGGCCCATGAGGACGGGCTTGGCGTCCTGGGAGAGCTCGACCAGGAACGCCCGGCCGCGCTCGCCGACCAGCGTGGCGATGCCGTTCACCATCTGCTGCCGGTCGTCGGGTTCGGCCTGGTGCAGCACGCCCCGCATATAGACGTTGACGTCCCCGAGCTCGGCGTGGAGCGTCTCCGCCTCGGTCTTCTCCACGGCGTCGAAGAGCCGGTACGCGGCCTGCCCGGCGGGGTCGGCGTGGCGGGCGTGCTCCACGGCCGCGGCGGACAGGTCGACGCCGACGACACGCGGGAAGCGGTCGGCGAGGAACCGGGTCTGGGTGCCGTTGCCGCAGCCCAGGTCCACCATCGCCAGCCCTGGATCGGACAGATGGGCCTCGAACAGGGCCAGATGACGTCCGGCGGTCAGGGCCGGCTCGGAGTCCCAGAACACCGACCCCTGTTCCTCGGGCGCTTCACGCCAGAAGCCCTCCCAGGCCTCCCGGTACCGACTCGTCACGCTCATGACCGACTCCCCAGGTAGCGCTGCCGACCCGCCGTCAGGTGACGGGCGAGTACGGTCTATCGCGGCCGCGTCGCGGCTTCAAGCGCATGGCGCATTCCTTCACTCCGCATTCGACACTCGTGCGCCGTTGTACGCCCCTCGGGGCACAGGTCGTACGTCCTTCGGGTCGTCGGACCCCGGTGTCAGCGTCGCGGGAGCGTGAGTTCGAACCAGACGGTCTTGCCGGCACTCGTACGGCTCGTGCCCCACTCGCGCGCGAGCATGCTCACCACACGCAGCCCGCGCCCGGTGTCGTCGGAGGGACCGGCGCTGAGCAGGGTCGGCAGATCATGATCGTCGTCGTCCACCTCGCACAGCAGCGTGTCACCGCGGACGAGGCGCAGTTCGAGCGGGCGGCCGTGGGAGTGCCGTACGGCATTGGTGACGAGCTCGCTGACCAGCAGCTCGGCGGTGTACGTGAGCCCGCTGAGACCCCAGTCGTGCAGCTGCTCGCGGACGACGGCGCGGGCCCGGCCGACCTCCTCGGGGTCGAGGCCGACACGCCAGGAGGCGACGTCGCCGGGTTCGATGCCGTTGAGGCGGGCCATCAGCAGGGCCACGTCGTCCTTGCGGCCACCGCGGGTGTTGAGGGCGCGGATGATGGTGTCGCAGGCGTCGTCCATCGAGGCGGCCGGGTGGGCGGCGGACTCGCAGAGGGTCGCGAGCCCGACACCGATGTCTTCGCCGCGCATCTCGACCAGGCCGTCGGTGCACATCACCAGCCGGTCGCCGGGCTCCACACGCACACGGACCGCCTCGAAGGGCACCCCGCCGACACCGATAGGCGCTCCCGTCGGCAGGTCGAGCAGTTCGCTGCGTCCGTCGCCGGCGCGGACCAGGACGGGCGGTATGTGACCGGCGTTGGCGATGTGCAGTTCGCTCGCGATCGGGTCGTAGACGGCGTACAGGCAGGTCGCGAGGTAGCTGTCGCCGAGGCGCTGGGCGAGGTCGTCGAGGTTGCGCAGAAGCTGGGCGGGCGGCAGGTCGAGGGCCGCCATGGTCTGCACGGCCGTGCGCAACTGGCCCATCATCGCGGCGGAGTTGAGGCCGTGGCCCATCACGTCGCCGACGACGAGGGCGGTGCGGGCGCCGGGCAGTTTGACGGAGTCGAACCAGTCACCGCCGACCCGGCCGAGCAGGGTGCCCGGCAGATAGCGGGTGGCGATGTCGCAGCCCGCCATGCGCGGCGGGATGTGCGGCAGCATGCTGTCCTGGAGGGTCTCGGCGACGCTCTCCTGGTAGGTGTACATGCGCGCGTTGTCGAGCACGAGGCCCGCGCGAGCGGCGAGTTCGGCGCCGGTGACCCGGTCCATGTCGTTGAACTCGACGCGCTCGGGGTGGCGCAGCAGGATCATGAAGCCCAGCACCACGTTGCGGGCCTTCAGCGGCACGACCAGCATGGAACGGCCGGTGATGAGCGGCCGGATGTCCCGCTTCTCGAACTGCGAGGCGATGGCGTGGCCCATCTGCTCGCTGATCCGCGGCACGAGGACGGGCTCGCCGCTGGTCATGCACTGGAAGAACGGGGTGTGGGCCGGAAAGGGCATGGCCTCGCCGACCGGCACGACGTCGTCCCAGCGGCCGGGTTCGTCGGTGTGCTCGATGGCGACCCGGTGCCACAGGGTGGTGGTGTCGGGCGCGCCGTCGGGGAATCCCTCGCCGGCGACGACCTGTTCGCGCAGATACGTGCCGGCGACGTCGGTGAAGCGGGGCACGACCGCTCTGCTGACCTCGACGATGGTCCGCGACAGGTCGAGGGAGGTCCCGATGCGGCCGCTGACCTCGTTGAGGAACTCCAGGCGTTCACGGACGGCGACGTATTCGAGGTCCTCGGCCTCGTCGGAGTACTCCGGCGGGAGAGGTAAGCCGTGCGCCGCCGCCCGGGCGGCACGCTCGCGGCGGGCCCTGCGCTCCACGCGCCGGGGCACGCCCCAGTCGGGGGTGACGGGCACCCGGTCGTTCTGGCTGAACTCCAGGACGGGATAGCCCAGTTCGAGGATCTGCCCGGCGATGCGGGCGCTCTCCTCGACACTCATGCTGGGCAGGATCTCGGGGAGCTTGTTCGCGAGTTCCTCGGCGCCGGGGAAGTCGGTGTGCAGGGCGAAGGCGGGCGCCACGCGCTCGTAGCCGGGGTCGTCGTCCTGCGCCTCCTGCTGGAGGCGGCCCACGTCGGCGCCGAGCACGAGCAGCCGCTCCGGTCCGGGACCGATCAGCGGGTAGGCCCACCACAGCACGTCGACGCGGTCACTCCCCTGCCCCTCGGGCGCGGGTGCCCCCGTCTCGCCTCGCTCGGGCACGGTGAGGCGGGCGCGGCCGGCGGCGGGGTAGTACAGCCGTCCGTCGAGGGACGTCTCCAGGTCGTGCCCGAGTCCGTCGTACGCCCCGTAGGCGCCGTACGGCGAGGGGTCGTCGTCCTCGGGCAGCGCGCCGGAGACGGGCAGCAGATCGACGGCCGGGCGGCCGAGTGCCTCTTCCTTGGCGGCGCCGAACAGACGGCGTGCGCCGGAGCTCCAGTGGGAGACCAGGCCGTCGCGGTCCACCACGACCACGGCCAGCGGGATGCGTCCGGACGCGGCGTGTTCCGTCACCGCGCCGTCCCTCTCGGTGCCACGGTCCATGGCCCAGGCCCTCTCTCCCCAAGGCTCCGCAAGATCTGCGCGCCCTCACCACCGTACGGCTCCGGGCCTCGATGATGTGCCGCAATAAGGGAATTGATGTATCGGGAGCATCGCCGGCCGACGGGCCGGCCCGGTGCCCGGCCGTGCCGCGTCCCCGCAGGACAGCCCAGGTGCGGTGCTTCCGGTTCAGTCCTCGTGTCCGAGCTGAAGATCGCGTTCCGTTCGGCCTCCGCCGGCGACCTGGAGCACGGTGGCGACCGGCGGGTAACCGGCGGCGATGACGGTGTACTCGCCGCAGGAGAGATCGACGAAGCGGAAGGTGCCGTCCGGTCCCGTGGTGAGCGTGTCCATGACGTTGCCGGCCGCGTCCAGCAGCGTCACGCGCGCGTCCTCGACGGGCCGTCCGCCCCCCGCCCGAACGGTGCCGCGCAGCAGGGCGCCGCCGGCGAGTTCGATGTCCTGGCGGGTCTCGCGGGCCGCCTTCACGGTGGCGGGGACGGCGGCCGGCCGGAAGGCGGGCGCGCTCGCGGCGAGGGTGTACTCACCGGCGACGAGTTCGGTGATGACGTAGCCGCCCTCGCGCCCGCTGCGGGTGGTGGCGACCACCTCGCCCTGGACGTTGGTGAGCGTGACGGTGGCGTCCACGGGCGTGCCGTCCGGGGTGAGCACGGTCCCGGCGAGGCGCCCGGCGCCGCCGAGGACGATGTCCAGTTCGACGGGTCGCTCGCCGACGGTCACGGTGACGGCCTGCGGCTGGTGTCCGCCCGCCGCGGCGATCATGACGTAGGCGCCCGCGCCCGGCGCCGCCAGCGCGTACCGCCCGTCCTGGCCGCTCGCGCCGCGGCCGACCTGCTGCCCGGCGACGTCGATGAGGGTGAGCGCCGCGTGCGGCACGAAGGTCCCGTCGGGGTGCTGCACGGTGCCGTGGACGGGAAGCGAGGGGGCGTGCGCGGAACGGGCCTGCGGGATCGCGGAGTGCGCCGTGTGCGCCGTCTCGGGGGCGGGTGCGTCGTGGGACGCGGCGCTGTTCACGAGGGGGATCTCCTTGAGGAAGCAGGCGATGAGCAGACCGAGTACGAGCACCGGCACGAGGTAGAGGAAGATCCTCGGCATGGCGTCGGCGTAGGCCTGGATGTAGGCGTCGCGCAGCGCCGGGGGCAGCGAGTGGACGAGCTGCGGGGTGATGGACTCGGGCTCGGGCAGGCGCGCGCCCGCGTGCGCGGGGAGCCGTTCGGCCAGGGCGTCGGTGAGCCGGGCCGCGAACAGGGTGCCGAAGATCGCCGCGCCGACGCTGCCGCCGATCTGCCGGAAGTAGTTGTTGGCGCTGGTGGCGGTGCCGAGGTCGGTGGGGCGCACGGAGTTCTGCACGGCGAGGATCAGGACGGGCATCACCATGCCGATGCCGGCGCCGAGCACGGCCATCCAGATGCTGTAGTGCAGCCGGGGTGTGTCGATCTCCAGGCGGGACAGCAGCCACATCCCGAGGACCGACAGGGCGCTGCCGAGCACGGGGTAGATCCGGTACCGGCCGGTGTGGCTGATGAGCTGGCCGCAGACGATCGACGCGCCCACGATGCCGCCCATCATCGGCAGCATCAGCAGGCCCGACTCGGTGGCGGAGGCGCCGTCGACCATCTGGAGGAAGGTCGGCAGATAGCTGGCGGCGCCGAACAGGGCGACGCCGATCACGAGGCCGACCAGGCCGGTGACGTTGAAGACGGAGTCCCGGAACAGCCGCAGCGGGATGAGGGGTTCGGCGGCGAAGTGCTCGGCGACGAGGAAGAGGACGGTGGCGACGACGGCGCCCGCGCCGAGGCCGAGGATGACGCGGGAGTCCCAGGCGTGCTCGGTGCCGCCCCAGCTGGTCAGCAGGACCAGGCAGGTCGAGGCGGCGGCCAGCAGCAGCGAGCCGAGGATGTCGAGGCGGGCCCGGACGGCGGGCTTGGGCAGCTTCAGCACCACGGCGACCACGACGAGGGTGACCAGGCCGAAGGGGACGTTGATGTAGAAGCACCAGCGCCACGAGAGGTGGTCGGTGAAGTACCCGCCCAGCAGGGGTCCGGCGACCGAGGCGAGGCCGAACGCGGCGCCGATCAGGCCCATGTAGCGGCCGCGCTCGCGGGGCGGCACGATGTCCGCGATGATCGCCTGGACGCCGATCATCAGCCCGCCCGCGCCGACGCCCTGGACCGCGCGACAGGCGATCAGTTCGTCCATGGTCTCGGCCCGGCCGGCGAGCGCGGAGCCGATGACGAAGACGACGATGGCGAACTGGAAGACGCCCTTGCGGCCGAGGAGGTCGCCGAGCTTGCCGTAGACCGGCAGGCCGACGGTGGCGGTGAGCAGGTAGGCGGTGATCGCCCAGGACATCTTGTCCAGGCCGTGCAGCTCGCCGACGATCTTCGGCAGCGCGGTGGCGACGATCATCTGCTCCAGCGCGGCCAGCAGCAGCGCGAGCATCAGCCCGAAGAAGACCAACCGCACGCGGCGCGGGCCGAGTTCGCCCGCCCGGGCCGGTGCGGGAGGGAGGACGTCCGGCGCTGCCGCGGCCGGTTCGTCCTGTACCAGAGTGCTCCCGCCCACGTACCGCTCCCCTCGTCGCGCTGCTGCACAATTCCCGCGTAAGCGAACAACTACGAGCAAGCGCGACGAGTTACGGAACCGGGTCGGTCGGCGATGAGATCCACTCGATCCGGTGAGGGGTCCAACGACCGCCGGGGACCGACGGGTTGAAGTGCCTCCGGGAGGTGGCCGCCCGGGCTACTTCTCGACCTCGGTGGCGAGCTTGACGAGCAGCGCGTCGTAGATCCGGCCCAGGCCCTTGGGCGCGAAGGTCTTCTCGAAGAAGCCGCCGATGCCGCCGGCACCCTGCCAGGTGGTGGTCACGACGACCCGGGACCTGCCCTCGCCGGCCGGGGTGACCCGCCAGGTGGTGACCATGGAGGAGTTGCGGTCCTTCTCGACGAGCTCGCCGTCGGTGGGCTCGCTGACCTCCAGGAGGCAGTCACGCACCCGCTTGCTGGTGGCCTGGAGCTTCCAGTGGACGAGGGTGCCCTCGCCGTCGCCGCCCTCGCGCACCTCGTACTCGCTGAAGTGCTCGGGCAGCAGCTTCTGCCGGGTGCCGCTGTAGTCGGCGAGGGCGTCGAACACCTTCTCCGCGTCCGCCGCGACGACCCGCTCCGTAGTGGCCTCGACCTGCGCCATTGACTTCCTCCAGGACCAGAATTCTCGGGGGTTGGAGCAAGCCAACCACCCCGCTCCCGGACCGCCCAAATCGGGGTCCCGAACTCTTCCCCGAACCGGTCGCACAGTGATCGAAAACGAAGCACGGCAAGAGGTCGCACGATCAAGGGAACATGTGTTCTATTCTGGGGGCAGTGCTACCGAGGAGGCCTCATGCGCTGGGAGAACCTCACCCTGGAGTCCGACCACAGCCGTGCCGACTCCGCGCTGTTCGGCGCGGACGCCGTGGTCACCCGTACCTTCGACACGCCCGAGTTCGCCGGGATCACGTTCCACGAGATCCGGGCCCGCTCGATCCTCAACCGGGTGCCGGGGGCCTCGCGCATGCCCTTCGAGTGGACGGTCAACCCGTATCGCGGTTGCTCGCACGCCTGCGTGTACTGCTTCGCGCGCAAGACGCACAGCTATCTGGACCTCGACACGGGCCTCGGCTTCGACTCCCAGATCGTGGTCAAGGTGAACGCGCCGGAGGTGCTGCGCCGCCAGTTGTCCTCGCGGCGCTGGCAGGGCGACCACATAGCGATGGGCACGAACGTCGACTGCTATCAGCGCGCGGAGGGGCGCTACCGCCTGATGCCGGGGATCCTCGCCGCCCTGCGCGACCACGCCAACCCCTACTCGATCCTCACCAAGGGCACGCTGATCCTGCGCGACCTCGATCTGCTGAAGCAGTCGAGCGAGGTGACGGACGTCGGCGTCTCCGTCTCGGTCGGCTTCATGGACCCCGAGCTGTGGCGCACCGTGGAGCCGGGCACGCCCGCCCCGGAGCGGCGCCTGGACGTCGTACGGACCCTGACCGAGCACGGGCTCGGGTGCGGGGTGCTGATGGCGCCGGTGATCCCGTTCCTGAGCGACAGCCCGGCCCAACTGAGGGCCACCGTGCGGGCGATCGCCGCGTCCGGGGCCACTTCGGTCACCCCGCTGGTGCTGCATCTGCGGCCCGGCGCCCGCGAGTGGTTCATGGCGTGGCTGGGCCGCGAGCACCCGCATCTGGTGCGCCGCTACGAGCGGCTGTACGCGGACGGCGCCTACGCCCCGAAGTGGTACCAGCGCCGGATCACCCGTCAGGTCCACGACCTGGCGCAGGAGTACGGCATCGGGCCCTCGCGGGCCGGGATGCCCCGGCGTATCAGCGAGCCCGGGCCGGCCGGTCCCGCGACGAACGAACCGACCCAACTCTCCCTGATCTGAGAGCACGGAGGGCATTGGGAGGCATCCCTCGACCCAATCGGGTCAAGTATGATCATAAGGAGTTCTTCCGGGCGCCCATGCCGGGACGATGCGGCCAGGACCGTGGCACGCGCGGTCCGCGACCCTCCGTCCTCGGGAGGACCCCTTGGGAAAACGCGCAGTCCTGCTGTGCGGCGCCGCCGTCCTCGTGGCCGGGACCGTGACGGCCGTCCCCGCCCAGGCCCACGCCGCGCCCCTGACCTGGAAGAAGTGCGGCACCGAGAAGTATCCGACGCTCCAGTGCGCGTCCCTCGGTGTCCCCCTGGACCACGCGCGACCGCACGGCCGCCGGATCACTCTCGCGCTGTCCCGCGTCCCGCACACCGCGAAGAAGTACCAGGGCCCGCTGCTGGTCAACCCCGGCGGTCCCGGAGGGAGCGGGCTGACGCTCGCCGGATTCGTGGCCTCCGCACTGCCCAGGGCCGTGGCCGCCCAGTACGACGTCATCGGCTTCGACCCGCGCGGGGTGGGCAGGAGCAGGCCGGCGCTCGACTGCAAGCCGCGCCACTTCGCCCCGGTGCGCCCCGCCTCCGTGCCGAGCACCTCGCGCCTGGAGCAGACCAACCTGTCGCGCGCCCGGTCCTTCGCGCGGGCCTGCGCCGAGAAGTACGCGGACGTGCTGCCGCACATCGACACCGTCAGCGCCGCACGCGACATGGACCGGATCCGCGCGGCACTGGGCGCGGAGCGGATCAACTACTTCGGCTACTCCTACGGCACCTACCTCGGCGCCGTGTACGCCAAGCTGTACCCCCAGCGGGTGCGCCGGGCAGCCCTGGACTCCGTCGTCGACCCGACCGGTGTCTGGTACGGCGACAACCTGGCACAGGACATCGCCTTCGGCGACCGGCACCGCGCCTTCATGGCCTGGGTCGCCAGATACGACGCGAGGTACCGGCTCGGCACCGACCCGGCGCGGATCGAGGCCAAGTGGTACGCGATGCGGACGGCCCTGGCGAAGAAGCCGGCCGGCGGCAGGGTGGGCGCCTCGGAGCTGGAGGACACCTTCCTGCGCGGCGGCTACTACAACGGCTACTGGCCCTACCTCGCCGAGGCGTTCGCGGCCTACGCGAACAAGAGGAACAGCGCGCCGCTGACCGAGGTGTACAAGAGCCTCGGCGCGTCCGACGCCTCCGACGACAACAGCTACAGCGTCTATACGGCGGTGCAGTGCCGGGACGCCTCCTGGCCGCGCGACTGGCGGCGGTGGCGGACGGACAACCGGGCCGTGCACGCCAAGGCGCCGTTCATGACCTGGAACAACGCCTGGTACAATGCGCCGTGCGCGTTCTGGCCGACGAACCCGCTGCGCTCGGTGGACATCGACAACGCGAAACTGCCGCCGGTGCTGCTGTTCCAGGCGACGGACGACGCCGCCACGCCGTACCACGGGGCTGTCACCGTCCACCGGAGACTGGCCCGCTCCCGCCTGGTCGTCGAGCGGGGCGGCGGCAACCACGCCGTCACGCTGGGCGGGAACACCTGCCTGGACAAGCACCTCGCGGCCTACCTGGCCGACGGCACGGTGCCGCGCGGCACGGGTTCGGTCGACGCCGTGTGCGACGCGCGGCCCGACCCGAAGCCGCTGAGCGCCAAGGCCAAGGCGACCGCGTCGCGCGGCGCCGAACTGCACCGGCTGCTCGACTTCCGGCACTGAGCGGCCCACGACCCGTCGGGGGCGTTGTCAGTGCCGTGGTCCACGATGGACCCATGAGCGAGCTGACCAGGATCACCGCCCCCGACGGAGTCTCCCCCGCCGCCCAGTACGCGCATGTCGTGCTGGGCACGGGCCGTTTCGTCGCCGTCTCCGGCCAGCTCGCCCTGGACGAGCACGGCGCACTCGTCGGCGAGGGCGACCCGGCGGCGCAGGCCCGGCAGGTCTTCGAGAACCTGCGGCGCTGCCTGGCCGCGGCCGGCGCGACCTTCGACGACGTCGTCAAACTCACCTACTTCGTCACGGACATGGCCCATATGCCCGCCGTCCGCGCGGCGCGTGCCGCGCACATACCCGACGACCGGCTGCCCGCCGCGTCGGCGGTCCAGGTCGCCGCTCTGGTGCGTCCGGAGTTCCTCATGGAGGTGGAGGCGTTCGCGGTGCTGCCCGGCTAGGCGTGCCGCCCGTGGCCGGGCCCCGGTAAAAAGGGGCGCCGGCTCGGGGCCGTCACACCTAGGGTCCCTTCATGGACGACGACGGCATACGGATCCGCCCCATGGCCCCGGCCGACTGCGACCGGGTCGCCGAGATCCGCGTCGGCGGCTGGCGCAGCGCCTACCGGGGCCTGATGACGCAGTCCCGCCTGGACGCCCTGGACGTGGCCGCGGACGCCGCGCGCCGGCGCGAGTACTTCTCGCAGGGCGACGGGAGCGTGGTCGACCTGGTCGCCGAGCAGGGCGGCGAGATCGTCGGCTGGGCCTGCCACGGGCCCTACCGCGACGGTGAAGGCCGCACCCGGGACGCCGAGTTGTACGCCATCTACGTCGACCCCGGGCGGTACGGCGCGGGCATCGGCCGCGCCCTGCTCCAGGAGTCGGTGCGTCGGTGCACGGCCGCCGGACACACCCGGATGCTGCTGTGGGTCCTCAAGGGCAACGCCCGGGCCCGCCGCTTCTACGAGCGGGCGGGCTTCGGGGCGGACGGCGCCGAGGAGCCCTTCGAGGTGGAGGGGGTCGAGGTGCCGGAGGTGCGGTACGCGCGGGAGCTGCCGCCTCAGCGCTGATGGGGGATCAGCGCCAGCGCCCGTACCGCGGCCTCCGCGAGGGAGGGATGGGCCAGGGCCTCGTTCAGGACCTGTCTGGCCCGCGCGTCGCCCAGCGCGCCGAGCCCGTCCACACAGGCGAGGGCGACGCGACGGTAGGGGTCGTGGGGGCGCAGACGTCGCTCCAGCGTGGTGATCAGGGCGGGGACGGCCTCGGGAGCACGGAGTTCGACCAGGAGCCGGACGGGGTGCAGGGCGTAGGCGACGCGGAGTTCGTTGGTGGCGAGGGCGGCGGCGGCACGGGCCGTGCGCGGGTCGCCGAGCCGGGCGAGGGCGTGGGCGGCGGAGACGCAGCGCTCCGGATCACGGTGGTTGAGCAGCAGGACGAGCGACTCGAAGGCCCGCCGGTCCCGGGCGAGGCCCAGCCGGAACGCGGCCAACTCCCTGGCCCACAACGGCTGCCCGGGCGCGGTGAGCACGTCCGCCAGTTCGTCCAGGTCCTCGGTCGCCTCCAGGCGGTCGTACGCGGCCGACGCTCCCGACTCCTGCCGTAAGCGCTCCGTGAGTGATCGCAACTCTTCGTCCATGACGCCGAGCGTATGCAAGCGGCCCGCCGTGCGGGACCTACATCACAAAGACGAGGGCTGGCGCGCTCGTTACCCACCGGTTAAGCTCATACGAGCGAGTTACCCACTCGCACATCTGCTTGCGGCGGCCTGGTGACGCAGCCGCCGCGAGTGCTGGTCGGTTCGGTACTTCATGTACCTCAGTACGACTCGGCTCCGGGACAGGGCCGGTCGGATCCACCGTTCCCCGAAGCGTGTGCACGCTGAGGGCGACGGCACCGGGCGTGTGCGCCAGTAGCCCGGCAGACACCCGCACTCATTTCTCCCCGCACCCGGTGCGCCTCCCGGCGCATCCGGGCGCGCTCCCAGTCGTCACCCTCATTCCTGGAGTCCCGCGATGGCCACTCCCCTGTCCGACACCCCTCTGTCCCCGCTGAAGACCGTCGCCGTCGTCGGCCTCGGCACCATGGGCACCGGCATCGCCGAGGTCCTCGCCAAGGCCGGTCGCGATGTCGTCGGCATCGACATCAGCGAGGCCGCGACCGCCAAGGCCGTCGCCGCGCTGGAGTCCTCGACCGCCCGCGCCGTGGAGCGCGGCAAGCTCACCGAGGACCAGCGCACGGACGCCCTCGCCCGCGTCCGCACCTCCACCGACCTGCGCGCCGCGGCCGACGCGGACCTGGTCATCGAGGTGGCTCCGGAGTCGTACGAGATCAAGCAGCAGATCTTCCGTGAGCTGGACGGGATCGTGCGCCCGGAGACGATCCTGGCGACCGGCACCAACGCCCTGTCGGTCACCCGGCTCGCCGCCGACTCCACCCGTCCCGAGCGGGTGCTCGGACTGCACTTCTTCAACCCCGCGCCGGCGATGCGGCTGGTCGAGGTCGTCTCCTCGGTGCTGACCTCGCCGACGGCCGTCTCCGCGGTCACCAACCTCGCCCTGGACCTCGGCAAGGAACCCGTCGCGGTCGGCGACCGGCCCGGCTTCGTCGCCGACGGCCTGCTGTTCGGCTACCTCAACCAGGCCGCCGCGATGTACGAGGCGAAGTACGCCTCCCGCGAGGACATCGACGCCGCGATGCGGCTGGGCTGCGGCCTGCCGATGGGCCCGCTGGCACTGCTCGACCTGATCGGCGTGGACACGGCCCGTACGGTCCTGGACGCCATGTACGCCGAGTCCCGGGACCGGCTGCACGCCCCCGCGCCGATCCTCAAGCAGCTCAGCGAGGCGGGTCTGACGGGCCGTAAGTCGGGCCGCGGCTTCTACACCTACGAGGCCCCCGGCAGCGCCACCGTCGTGCGGGACGCGCTCACGCCGCTGGAGGGCGCCGCCCTCACGCCGGGCCGCGAGGTCCGCTCCGTCGGTGTCGCGGGCTCCGGCACCATGGCGTCCGGCATCGCGGAGGTCTTCGCCAAGGCCGGGTACGAGGTCGTGCTCGCCGCCCGCAGCGAGGAGAAGGCGCAGACCGCGAAGGCCCGGATCGGCAAGTCCCTCGCCCGTTCCGTGGACAAGGGGCGGATGACCGCCGAGGCCGCCGCGCAGACCCTGGACCGGATCACCGCGGCGGGCAGCTACGACGCGTTCGCCGACGTCGATCTGGCCGTCGAGGCCGTCGCCGAGGACCTGGAGATCAAGCGTCAGCTGTTCGCGACGCTGGACAAGGTCTGCAAGCCGGGCGCGGTGCTGGCCACCACCACCTCCTCGCTGCCCGTCGTCGCCTGCGCCCGTGCCACCTCGCGTCCGCAGGACGTGATCGGCATGCACTTCTTCAACCCGGCGCCGGCGATGAAGCTGGTCGAGGTCGTCCGCACGGTCCTGACGGCCGACGACGTCCACGCGACGGTCCGTGAGGTCTGCGGCCGGATCAAGAAGCACGCCGTGGACTGCGGCGACCGCGCCGGATTCATCGTGAACGCCCTGCTGTTCCCGTACCTGAACAACGCGATCAAGATGGTGCAGGAGCACTACGCCACGCTCGACGACATCGACGCGGCGATGAAGCTGGGCGGCGGCTACCCGATGGGCCCGTTCGAGCTGCTGGACGTCGTCGGCCTCGATGTCTCCCTCGCGATCGAGAAGGTCCTGCACCGCGAGTTCCGCGACCCGGGCCTGGCTCCGGCGCCGCTCCTGGAGCACCTGGTGGCCGCGGGCTGCCTCGGCCGCAAGACGGGCCGCGGCTTCCGCGAATATGCCCGCCGCTAAGGGACGCCCCGGCGACTGGTTCACGGACGGTCAGGAGTGGGGGGGGGGGGGGGGGCCCCCCCCCCCCCCCCCCCCCC
>NZ_JBIDDQ010000027.1:0-106088 GCF_043195415.1 Streptomyces sp. Y7 | reverse complement strand
GGCCGGACCGCCGCGCCGCGCGGACGGTCCGGCCACCCCGACTCCTCAAAGGCCCTCTGTGAGCGGGCGGTTACCTGTTGTTGCTCCTGTGACAGTTGGGGCGTCCCATTCGATGAATGAATTGCGGGGACGGCGTGCAACTGGTGCGGCTGATGTGACGACCTTCACCCCGTTGTGGCGGAAAGTGATGAATTCCTTACGCAAGGAGCGCGTAAGTGACGGTAACTCAAACAACGCGACACGGAGGTTTAAAGTGCAACCGTTCACCCTCAAGTACGCTTTCCCCAAGGGCATTGCGCACGCGGTGACGCCGTACCACTTCGACGCGGCCCGGCAGCTGAACATGCTGCCCGACGGCCGGCCCGCCATCAGTGACCCGGACCTCCTGCTCGCGGTCGGCACGACGACGTCCACCGCCGGGTCCGCGACCCACTTCGACGACTGACGAACCGACCACGCATGACGGTTCTGATCCTGACGTCCGAGGAGGACGTGACCGCCGACATGGTGGTGGCCAGACTGTACGCGACGGGAACCCCCGTGCTGCGGCTGGACCCCGCCGACCTGCCGGGCAAGGCCGTGCTGGCCGCGGACTACGCCCACGGCGACTTCGACGGCCATCTGTCGGTCAACGGGCATGTGCTCAGCATGGGCGGACTGCGCTCCATCTGGGTGCGCAGACCCGGCGAGCCGGCCGCGCACGCGGCCGAACCCTCACCCTGGCTCACCGCCGAGACCCGGCAGGCGCTGTACGGGATGCTCCACTCCGCCGCCGCACGGTGGATGAACCACCCGCGCAACGCCGAGCAGGCCCGGCTGAAGCCGTGGCAGCTGAGAGTCGCCCATTCCAGCGGCTTCGCGGTGCCACCGACGGTGATCACCACGGCACCCCGCCTGGCACGGGAGTTCGCCGCGGAGCACAGGGACGTGGTCGTCAAGTCGGCCTCGGGGCCGCCGCCCGGAGACTCCGTGTCCCTGCCCACGACCCTGATCGGGCCCGACGCGGACTTCTCCGCCGTCGCGGCCGGGCCCGCGCTGCTCCAGCGGTATGTACCCAAGCGCGCCGACATCCGGCTGACCTGTGTCGGGAACCGGCTGTTCGCCGCACGCAAGGAGGCCGAACCCGGACAGGTCGACGGACGGTTCGGCGAGACCGGGCACGCCTGGGAGCCGGTTCCGGTCCCGGACCGCATCGGCAAGTCGGTGCACGAGTACGTCACCCTCGCCGGACTGGCCTACGCCGCCTTCGACTTCGCCGAGGACAAGGACGGCATCTGGTGGTTCCTGGAGTGCAACCAGGGCGGCCAGTTCGGCTTCGTGGAGCTGGAGACCGGGCAGCCGATCGCCGAGGAGGTCGCCCTGTGGCTGGCACAGCGCAGATCGGACCGCCGCGGTTGATGCCCCGGGGCATGTCGGGGAGCACCGGTCCGGCCTGTGTCGTGAAGACCGGCGCGGACGGCGGCGAGGCGGTGCGACGTCGCCGTGGAGACGGAGCGGACGGGTGGGGCCAAGCCCGTCTTCTCCGACTTTCCCAGCGGCTACCGGCTCCGGCTCCGCTCGCGCACCTGAAGGGCACCGGTTTCCCGGCGCGTGGCCCCCGCGTTCGAGGTTGACGCCCGCTGAAGGCCGCCTGAACGGCCGTACAGCGGCTCAGGCCGGCCGTATCGCGCTGTGGATCGCCGACTCTCCGGCGTAGTGGATCGACTCCTCGCGGACGAGCATCCCGGGCCCCGGGGCGTGGATCATCATGCCGTTGCCGGAGTGGATCCCGACGTGCCCAGCGTGGAAGAGGACCAGGTCCCCGAGTTCGAGCCGGGTCAGGTCGACACCCTGCCCGGCCGTCGCCTGCTCCGGTGCCGTGCGCGGGAGCGCGATGCCCGCCGCCTTCCAGGCGGCCTGGGTGAGACCGGGACCGTCGAACGCCTCGGGGCCGGTCGTGCCCTGGACACAGGGCTTGCCCAGCTGGGCGCGCGCGAACTCCAGGGCCCGGATGGCGCGGGTGTCGTGCGACGCCGTCGACGTGAGGGCGGTGGCGGTCGCCGGGGTGGCGGCCGGGGCAGCGGCCGGAGGCGTCACCGTGAGAGTGCCGAGGTAGGGGTCGGTGACGGTGGCCGGGGTGGAGGTCTGTGGCGTTGCCGTGGTGACGGTGCCGAGGTAGGGGTCGGTGACGGTGGCCGGGTCGGAGGTCTGCGGCGTTGCTGTGGTGACCGTGCCGAGGTAGGGGTCCGTGACGGTGGCCGGGGTGGAGGTCTGTGGCGTTGCCGTGGTGACGGTGCCGAGGTGCGGGTCGGTCACGGTGGCCGGTGCCGCGGCCGTGGTGAGGGTGCCGAGGTAGGGGTCCGTGACGGTGGTCGTGAGGGGGGCCGTCGCCGGGGTGGCCGGTGCGGTCGTCGGCCGCGCCGTCGCTCCGGGCGGCACGGTGGTGAGGTCCGCGGCCGACTGCGTCTGCAGGGCCTGCCACCGGTCCTCCGCCGAGGGCTGGGCCTGGGCCCGCGTGGTGCCCCAGGTGTCGGACGCGGGCAGCGCGGCGATCGCCGCCTGGGGAGCGCTCCGCCCCATGGCGTGCAGGGACAGGATTTCGCGGGCCCGGTCGAGCTTGCGCCGGTTCTGCTCCTTGGTCGTGCGCAGCGAGGCCCGCGTCTGCGGATCGGTCGAGGAGTCGAACGCCGGGACGGGCGCCGAGGCCGAGGCGGGCAGGGCGGGGAGCGCCGGGAGGACCTGGGTGGCCTGAAGATCCGCCGACGGGGTCGCCGGCGCGGCCGGCAGGGCGGCGACGGGGCCGGCGGTCAGCTCGGCGACCGGAGCCGCCCCGGTGCCCCGACCGGACGTCAACTCCCTGACCGGCGCGGCGGGCAGTTCCAGCGGCGCGCGACCCGTCGACTCTCGTGCCGGGGCGAGGTCCTGCATCGCACGCGCGGGCCTGCGCTCGACGGGGCGGTCCGGCGTCCTGTCGCGGGGCAGCACGGCCGGCACGGTCGGACCGAGCCTCTCGCGCGCGGCGTCGAACCACTGCCGGCTGACGGTGTCGAGCACGGGGTTGCTGCGGGTGCCCTCGCCCGCCCGGGTCCCGGAGTCGGCCGGGCCGGCGCCGCGCGTGCGCGGCCCTGTCGACGCCGCGCGGGTGGCGTTGAAGGTTCCCGAGTCGGTCTCGGCCCGGTCGTAGAGGGAGGCGATCCGGCGGCTGACTTCCTCGCGGCTGGGTGCCTCGTCCGCGGACGAGGGGGCGGCGCCCGCCGTCTGGCCGAGCAGCGCCACCGAGGTGAGGGCCGCCGACGCGAGTGCGGAGTTGCGCATGCCGGGCAGGCTGAGAGCCCCCGGCCGCGCGGTGCCTTCCGGCGCCATGGGCGACGTACTCCTTCCGTGCTCCGCCTACCGAGTGGGCGGTGGGGGTACCCCAGGCCGCTCAGGCCCTGGGGGAGGGTTCGGGCGGTGTGCTCCGGAAGGTGTGCCCTACGGCCCGTGCCCCGAAGGGCAGTTGGCCGATTCACCCCAAGTTCGGTCGGGCCCCCGGCTCCGGTGAACCCTGTGAGCGCACCGGACTCGGCGGAGGCCGCGCGTCCCGGCGGGTTCGCCGGAGGTCGTCGTGCGGCCTGATCCGTAACCTAGCCAACTTGTGTGCCTGCCGTGAAGGTTGAGGCGTTAAATGTCCGATACGTTTCTGTGACCTTCGACGCTTCCGAGGGGGCGCCGGCCCGGTTCACTGCGCCGTGCGCCGGCGTCGCCACGCTTCGTAGTGATCGAGGACCGTCTCCTCGATCGGGCGGTAGGTGACACCCAGTTCGTTCACGCTGCGGCTGTTGTCCACCCGGAACCGGATGCCGAGGTGTCCGCGGATGTAGTCCTGCGTCAGGCCGAAGGCCGGGCCGAGGAATCGCACCGGCCAGTGCGGGAGCGCGGTGCGCGGAAGGCGGGGGTCGCGGGGGTACCGGCCGCGCAGGATGCGGGACATCTCGTGGAACGACGTCATGGTCTCGGCGGCGACGATGTAGCGGCCCTTCGCGTCCGGGTTCTCCGCCGCCGCGATGTGCGCGTCGGCCACGTCGCGCACGTCCGCCGTGGTGAAGCTGAAGTCCGGGGCGCCGTAGAAGAAGTAGCCCTTGAACAGTTCCTGGAGCAGGAACAGGCTGCCGGACTCGGAGGCGGGTGTCAGGGAAGGGCCCAGGATCAGGCCGGGGTTGACCGTCACCAGACGCCAGCGCCCCTGGGCGGCCTCCGCGTCCCGCGCGGCGCGCTCGGCGACCGTCTTGGCGTAGTGGTACGGGTTGTTCTCCACGGTGCTGGTGCTGTTGAAGTACCGCTCGCGGAGCACCCCGTCGTCCATCTTCAGGACGTCCGCGTAGTCACCGAAGATCGTGCCCACGGTGGAGGTGAGGACGAGCCGGTCGACCGTGGGCGTCCGTTCGACGGCCCCCAGTACGTTGCGCGTGCCGAGCAGGGCCGGGTCCACCATCTCCCGGCGGCCGTCCTTGATCTTCTCCGGCATGCGGAACGGCGACGCCACGTGGAACACCGTCCGGCAGCCGGTCATCGCCTCGTCGAAGGCTCCGTCGGTGAGCAGGTCCGCCTCGAACAGGGAGAGCCGGCCGGGGTGGGCGTCCTGCATCGCCCGCAGGGGCCGCACCTTGGCCGTGGCGGCCGTACTGCGCACGGTGGCGTGGACGCGGTGGCCGCGTTCCAGGAGCCGATGCACCAGATGACTGCCGACGAACCCACTGCCGCCGGTCACCAACACGGCTGCCGAACCGTCCGAGCCCACGCCCTCACCCCTCACGTCCCGCGGTCGCGGGTCACCTTATGGCCGCGTGTCGCCGGCGCGGCAGACGCGGTGCGCGCTCGCGTCGGTCGCGTAAGGGGCGGTCCTGGGAGGCGAGGTTGACGGGTGCGTTCGCGTCACCCCTGGAAAACCGGCCAAGGAGGGATGTGTGCGACTCGGGGAGGTCGCACGTGCGTGCGACCAGTCGAACGGGGTGGGTCAGGGGTTCCGGCGTGCTCCCCGGCCCGGGAGCCACCCTGTCGCGCGATCCGCTGTGCAGGATCTGTGAACCACCTGGCCGGGGCGCGCAGGCGAGGTGTGCGGATGCCGCGAGGGCGCCTTCACCAAACCCCCTCCCGGGGTGGCCTGAAGGCGCCTTGTTCCGTCAACTTCGCACGCAGCAAGGTGGATTGAGCACTTGAGCATCAGGAGTCACAAGCGCATTGCTTGGCCCGGACAGCCGACAAGTCCGGGGTAACGACGGGGGAACTGATGCGGTGTGCGCAGCCGCCGCCATAGACCCGCGGGGGCCGTTCGCGCACCCGTCCGGCACTTCTCCCTCTTCCGTCTCTTGGTGCCTTCGTCCCGGTGCCCGAGACAGGGATTAGAAGGAGGGGGAATGCCGATGAGCGCGGTGAGCGCCGCCAGGCCGACGTATCCCGGCGTCTACGTCGAGGAGCTTCCCAGCAGCACCCGTACGATCTCGACCCTGACCACGTCCGTGACCGCCTTCGTGGGCCACACCCGACGCGGTCCGCTCAACGAGCCGGTACGCGTCACCAGCTTCACGGAGTTCGAGCGCCGCTTCGGCGGCCTGAGCGCCCGGAGCGCCGTCGGCTACGCGGTCCACCAGTTCTTCGGCAACGGCGGCACCGTGGCGGTGATCGTCCGTGTCGCCAAGGCAGGCAGCGGCAAGGCCGCCTGCGTCACCTTGAAGTCCACCGAGGGCCACAGCGAGGGCCCGGTCCTCGAAGTGCACGCCAAGGAGCCCGGCGTCTGGGGCAACGGTCTGCGCGTCGCCGTCGACCACGACACCCCGTGCCCCGACGAGACCTTCAACCTGAGGGTCTACGACGCCAAGGGCGACGCCCGCGAGAGCTTCACCGGCCTGTCCATGGACACCGGCCACGGCCGCTACGCGCAGACCGTGATCAACGCGGGCTCGAAGCTGATCCGCGTCGAGGTCGTCGGCGAGGGCCGGCCCGACCCGTCCGGCACCGTCTCCAAGCCCTTCGGCGACGAACTCCCGAACCTCGCCGTCGACCTGACGGTCAAGATCGGCGAAGTGGAGCGCGAGTTCACGCTCTACGACCCCGACTGCGACGGCGAAGCCCCGTGCAGCGTGGCCGAGCTGGCGCTGCTGCTCGAACGCAAGCTGCGCGCCCTGCCCGACGCGCCCGGCAACCACGCCTTCGCCGGCGCCGAGGTCACCGCCTTCGGCCGCCGTATCCAGGTCGTCGCCGGCTCCACCGACCCCGAGGACGTCGTCCGCTTCGTCGGGGAGTGCGCCAACGACCTCGGCCTGGAGGCCTCCGTCAACCCGCCGGTCTTCCCGCTGGAGGGCGGCGAGGACGGCGAGGCGCCCGGCCCGCGCGACCTCATCGGCTCCGAGGGCGACAAGTCCGGCATCCAGGCGCTGCGCGGCGTCGCCGACGTCAACCTGCTGGTGCTGCCCGAGCTCGCGGCGTACGAGAAGACCGAGGACGCCCTCACCGTCATCTCGGCCGCCCAGCGGCTGTGCGCCGAGCGCCGGATCTTCCTGCTGGTCGACGCGCCGAGCACCTGGGCCGGTGTCGACACCGCACGCGCCGGGCTCGCCGCCTTCGACGCCGTGCGGGGCAACCACGCGGGCCTGTACTTCCCGCACCTCCAGCTCACCGACCCGCTCACGGGACGGCTGCGCTCCTTCCCGCCGTCCGGCGCGGTCGCCGGCGTCATCGCCCGCACCGACTCCGAGCGCGGCGTGTGGAAGGCCCCGGCCGGCACCGAGGCGCGGCTCGCGGGCGTGCACTCGCTCACCGTCAACCTGACGGACCGCGAGACCGGCCTGCTCAACCCGCTCGGCGTCAACTGCCTGCGTACGTTCCCCGTCACCGGCCCGGTCGTCTGGGGCGCACGCACGCTGGAGGGCTCCGACGCTCTCGACAGCGAGTGGAAGTACGTGCCGGTGCGCCGGCTCGCCCTCCACGTGGAGGAGAGCCTGCAGCGCGGCCTGCAGTGGGTGGTCTTCGAGCCCAACGACGAGAACCTGTGGCAGCAGATCCGGCTCGCCGCCTCCTCGTACCTGCACACCCTCTTCCGGCAGGGCGCCTTCAAGGGCGGCACCCCGCGCGAGGCGTACTTCGTCAAGTGCGACAGCGACACGACGACCACCGAGGACATCGAGAACGGCGTCGTCAACGTCCTCGTCGGCATCGCGCCGGTGAGGCCGGCGGAGTTCGTGATCGTCAAAATCCAGCAGACGTCCGGGCAGTTCGCGCTCTAGGCGCCGGGAATCGTGGAGAACTGAAGGAATCCGATGGCAGAGTTCACGGTCAACGCGCATCGCTTCGACCCCTACAAGAACTTCAAGTTCCTGGTCCTGTGGGACGGTCGCACGGTCGCGGGCATCAGCAAGATCAGTCCGCTGAAGCGGACGACGGAAGTCGTCAAGCACCGGCACGGAGGCGACCCGTCGTCCCCCAGGAAGTCGCCGGGCCGCTCCGAGTTCGAGGGCATCACCCTGGAGCGCGGCGTCACGCACGACCCCGAGTTCGACCGCTGGGCCAACAAGGTCTGGCAGGTCGGCGCGGGCCTCGGCTCCGAGGTGTCCCTCGCGGACTTCCGCAAGGACATCGTCATCCAGGTCCTCAACGAGGCCGGTCAGGTCGCCGTCTCGCACAAGCTGTACCGGACCTGGCCGAGCGAGTACCAGGTCCTGGGCGAGCTGGACGCCAACGCCAACGCGGTGGCCATCCAGTCGCTGAAGCTCGAGTGCGAGGGCTGGGAGCGGGACTACGAGGTGCCCGAGCCGGAAGAGCCGTCGTTCCTCAACCCAGCTTGAGCAGTGGGTAGTTGAGGGGGGACGAGATGGGTATCACCGGGGCGGCCGAGCTGCTGGCCACCTGGGAGGCGGGCCTCGCCGAGGCCCCGACGGGGCGCGCCCTGCTGCTGCACCGCACGGCGCGCCCGGACGCCGACGCGACGACCCTGCCGGTGCTGCCGGTGGGGGAGCGCGAGGCCGACCTGTTCGCGCTGCGCCGCGCCCTGTTCGGGGAGCGGATGCAGGTGCGGCTGGGCTGCGCGGCGTGCGGCGAGGACATGGAGTTCGACCTGGACGCGGGCGAGTTCGCCCGGTCGCTCAACGGGCCGGGAGAAGCGCTCGTGCGGGTCGAACAGGACGGCTGGGACGTACGGTTCCGGCTGCCCGGAACCGCCGACCTGGCGGCCGCGGCCCGTTCGGCGGACCCCCGTGCCGCCCTGCTCGCGCGCTGCCTGGTCTCGGCGGCGCGCGACGGGGCGGCGGTGACCGCCGGCGAACTGCCCGCCCCGGTGCAGCGCCGGATCGCCGAAGCCGTCGAGGCCGCCGACCCGGGGGCCGACGTGACGCTCACCATCGCCTGCCCCGAATGCGGCGCCGCGACCCGGGCCGAGCTGGACATCGCCTCCTACCTGTGGACGGAACTGGACGCCTGGGCACGGGACCTGATGCTCGACGTCCATCTGCTCGCCACGTCGTACGGCTGGAGCGAGCCGGAGATCCTGGCGCTCAGCCCGCTGCGGCGCCGCTACTACCTGGAGCTGTGTGCGGATGTCTGACACCGACGGGGCGCCGGTGCCCGACTTCCTCGACCGGCTGATCGCCCGGCACGCCCCGGCCGCCGCCGGATCCCGCCCGGACGTGGTGCGGGTACGCCCCCGGCTGCCCGGCCCGTTCGAACGGGTCGAGGCGGTACGCGGCACCGCGCCGGAACCGGACGAGGGCGCCGACCTGCTGTGGCCCGCGACCGCACCGGCCGCCGAACGACCGGGGGAGGCGCCGAGCCCGGCACCGCCCGTGGCCCGGCCGCACACGGAACGGGAGCGGACGGTCGTACGCACCGAACACACCCCGGCCGACCCGGCACCGCGGCCCGCCGCCCGGGCCCTGCCCGAGACACCGCTGCTGCGCCCCGTCGCCCCGGTCGCGCCCGGCCCCCGGCCGGCACCGGACGCCGGGCGGGCGGCGGGCCGGGGCCGCCACGAGCGGGGCCCCGCCCAGAGCGCGGCGCCCGTACCCATCCCCCCGGGTACGGACGCCGCATCCCCCGCCGCCGTGTCCACCCCACCGCGGCCCAGCGCCGCGGACACGGCGGCGGCACGCGACGCCGTACGGCAGGCCGCCGCCCGGCGCCCCGGACGGGCGCCCGAGCAGGTCGTGCAGGTGCAGATCGGGCGGCTGGAGGTGACGGCCGGACCGCCGCCGTCCGGCGGCACCCGGCAGCGGACGCCGTCGGCGGGCCGCCAGGGGGCGGCCCTGAGCCTCGCCGACTACCTGGCGCGAGGGCGGGAGTGACATGCGGCCGCTTCAGCGGGACGAGGGCCTGCGGCGCAGCCGGCAGGACGACGTGACAGACCGAGGAACCGAGGAACCGACGCCATGAGCAACGCACTCGCCATCGCCCATGTCACCCAGGCCCTCGCGCTGCTGCTCGCGTCCAACGTGGGACCGGAGTTCGACGAGGCCGTGAAGGTGGAACCGCACAAGCCGCCGACGGAGCCGCCGGACTACCCCACCGTCAACGTCTTCCTGTACCAGGTGACCCCCAACACCTCGATGCGCAACAACGACCTGCCCACCCGCGCGTCCGACGGCACCCTCGTCAAGCGGCCGGTCGCCGCGCTGGACCTGCACTACGTCATCAGCGCGTACGGCGACGAGACGACGCTGGTCGGGCAGCGGCTCATCGGTTCCGTGGTACGGACCCTGCACGAGATCCCGGTCCTCCCGAAGGACGTCATCGAGCAGAGCGGCCAGCTCCCGCACCTGGCGGGCAGCGACCTCGCGGAGGCGACCCAGCGGGTGCGGTTCACGCCCACGGTGATGGACGTCGACGAGACGTCGAAGCTGTGGGGGATGCTCCACCAGACGCCGTACGCGCTGTCGGTGGTGTACCAGGCCACCCTGGTCCTCATCGACGGCCGTGAGCAGCCGGTGCCCGCCAAACCGGTCGAGCGGCCCGAGGTGCGGGTGCTGCCGTTCGGGGCACCGGGCGCGCCGGTTCCCCCGGGGCCGGAGCCGGCGGCCGCTCACGGCACGTCGGTGAACGGCTCCGGTACGGCGACCGAGGCGACCGACGCCGGAGTGGGGCGGGCGCCGGGGAAGGCCGTGGGGCAGGCGCCGGGAAAGGCCGTCGCCAAGACCCCGGGCAGGACCAAGGCGCCCGCGAAGACCGCGGCGACGGCACCGGCCGGGCCCGCCGCCAAGGCAGCCGCGAAGACACCTGCCAAGGCTCCGGCACGCGGCCGCAAGGGGACCGCCCAGCCCGGCAGACCGGCCAAGGCGGGTGGCGCGGCGCCGGACGGCGGAGCCGAGGACACCGAGAACTGACACGGCATGGGAACGACGGGGGCAGGTGAGGGCATGGGGACGAACGAGCCGGGCACGGGGACCACTTCGCGTACGACGGACGGCCACGACACGGGCGCGACACTGATCGAGGAGATCCGCCGCGTCCTCGCCCGCGTCGACGCCCACGCCCGGGCAGCCGACGTCGACGAGAGCCCCGAGGCGGAGCCCGCCACGAACCCGGCGGCACCGGGCACCGGCCCCCTGGACGCCCTCGTCACCTGCTTCGGCCTCACCGCCTTCGAACGCGACGTGATCCTCCTCGCCGCCGCCGACGAACTCGACCCCACCACCGCCGCCCGCTGCGCCGCCGCCTGCGGTGACCCGCAGCGGGCGTACCCGACGTTCTCCCTCGCCCTGGCCGCGCTCGCCGACCCGCACTGGAGCGCGCTCACCCCCGTCGCCCCGCTGCGGCGCTGGCAGATGGCGGAACTGGACGACGAGTCCCGGCTGACCACCTCCCGCCTCCGCCTGGACGAGCGGATCCTGCACTTCCTGCTGGGTTCTCCCTACCTCGACGCCCGCCTGCACGGCCGGCTGCGCCGCACCTCGGTGCCGGAACAGCTGCCGCCGTCGTACGACCTGGCGGCGAGCCGTGTCGCCGAGGGCTGGACGACCGGGGCGGCCCCCGACGCGCCGCTGCTCGTCGAGGTGACCGGCGGTGATCTGCGCAGCCGCGCCGACATCGCCGCCGCGGCGGCCGCCCGGTCCGGGCTCGGGCTGTACGCCATGGGCGCCGAGGACATGCCCACCGATCCCGCCGAACGCGACCGGCTCGCCCGGCTCTGGCAGCGTGAGGCGATCCTGCTGCCCGCCGCGCTGCTGGTCGAGGTCGGAGACCTGGACCGCGACCAACGGGCCGCGACCGAGGCGTTCCTCGCCGGAGCGGCCGTACCCGTCGTCGTGTCCAGCGAGGACCCACTGCGCACGGACCGCCCGCACGGCGCCCGGGTGGCGGTACCGCGCCTCGACGACGAGGAGCAGGTCGAGGTGTGGGGCCGGGCGATGCACCCGATCGCCGACCTCGACGAAGTGGAACTCCGCTCCCTGGTCGCCCAGTTCCAGCTGCCGCCGCACGTCATCCGGACCGCCGCCGCGACGGTACGCCACAGGCTCCCCTACGAGGACCTCGACGCCGCCCAACTCGCGTGGCGGGCGGGGCTGGAGGAGGCCCGGATCGGCATGGACGAGCTGGGCCGCCGGATCGAACCGCAGGCCGGCTGGGGCGACCTGGTCCTGCACGACCGCCAGACCGGCGTCCTGCGCGAGATCGTCGCCCATGTCCGCCAGCGCGCCACCGTCCACCAGGAGTGGGGCTTCGCCGGCACCCTGCGCCGCGGACTGGGCGTCACGGCCCTCTTCGCGGGCGGCTCCGGTACCGGCAAGACGCTGGCCGCGGAGGTCATGGCGAAGGAACTCGGCCTCGACCTGTTCATCGTCGATCTCTCGCAGGTCGTCAGCAAGTACATCGGCGAGACGGAGAAGAACCTCCGACGGGTCTTCGACGCCGCCGAACGCGGCGGCGCGCTGCTGCTGTTCGACGAGGCCGACGCGCTGTTCGGCAAGCGCAGCGAGGTCAAGGACAGCCACGACCGGTACGCCAACCTGGAGGTCAGCTACCTCCTGATGCGGATGGAGGCCTACCGCGGCCTCGCCATCCTCACCACCAACATGAAGAAGGCCCTCGACACCGCCTTCCTGCGGCGCATCCGGTTCGTCGTCGACTTCCCCTTCCCCGCCGAGCACGAGCGCGCCGAGATCTGGCGGCGGGTCCTGCCCTCGCGGGCCCCGGTCAAGGGCATCGACGCGGACCTGCTCGCCCAACTCACCGTCGCGGGCGGCTCGATCCGCAACATCGCGCTGTCCGGCGCGTTCCTGGCCGCCGAGGAGGGCGACCGCCTCCAGATGCGCCACATGCTGGCGGCGGCCCGCACCGAGTACCAGAAGCTGGAGCGTTCCCTGACGCCGGGGGAGGTACGGGGATGGGTGTGAACGAGCCGCAGCGCGGCGAGCCGCGCGAGATCCGGGTCGAGATCGGCGAACTCGCCCTCAACGGCTTCGCCGTGGACCCGGAACGGGTGTCGGACGCCTTCGAGCACGAGCTGACCCGCCTGGTCCGGGCGCACGGTGTACCCCTCGCGTCGGACGGCGCGGTCGCCGTCGGTGCCCTCACCGACCTGCCCACGCTGCCCGCCGGCCTGACCGCCCGCCGCCTCGGCCAGGAACTGGCCCGCGCCGTGCACGAAGGGCTCAGCGGCCACGGGGAGGTGACCCCATGAGCTCCCAGACCCAGGACGGCCACGCCGAACAGTCCGCGGAACAGCGCCGCCGCAAGCGCAAGGAACGCGCCGCCAAGTCCCGTACGCCGGAGCCCAAGGACATCGTCAGCGGCGCCGGCCAGCCGCTCGACCCCGGCGTACGACGCGACTTGGAGGAACGCCTCGGCCACGACCTCGGCCGCGTACGCCTGCACACGGGCCGCGACGCGGGGCAGCTGACCGAGCTCCTCGGCGCGGACGCCGTCGCCGTCGGCCAGGACGTCTTCTTCGCGGAAGGCGCCTTCAAGCCGGGCACCGACGAGGGGCGCCGCCTCCTCGCCCACGAACTCCTGCACACCGTCCAGAACCCGCACGGTCTGGGCACGTTGCGTGCGGGGCGGGAGCTGGGAGCGGTGAGTCTGCCGCAGGAGGCGATCGAGCGGGAGGCGGAGACGGCCGCGCGGGAGGTCGCGGCGGGAGCGCAGAACGAGGGCGCCGAGCGGGCGGCCGAGGTCGAACAGGGGCAGGGGACGCCCGGGTGGCTGCGGTATGCGACGGTCGATGCTGATCGGCGGCGGATGGAGCAGCTGGATCCGGCGACGCTGGTCGACCGTCTGGCCAACACCGTCCTGCGTTCGCTGCGCGGTGACCCGGAGGACCGGTCCGGCCGGGTGCGGCTGCAACTGGCGCGGATGTCTCCCCAAGTACAGGACGTGGTGTTCGACCGCCTGGACAAGCGGCTGCCCGCGCCCATGCTCGACCGGCTCCTGGAGGCCGTCGAGGAGACAGAGCAGGCCGGTCCGCTTCCGATGGACGCGGCAGCGGCACCGCTGGCCGTGCCCGGGGCATCCGACGAGGTCGCCGAGGAACGTCGTGGCGAGCCGGCCTCGGACGAACGTCCTGACGCGGGCGAGCGGCAGGAGCGCACCGAAGGCAGGACGCAGCCCGACAAGGAGAGCGAGCAGGAGCCCGGCCGGGAAGCGGCCAAGCCCGGTGACGACAAGGGCAGCACGTCCCCCGAGGACGCCGCCGCGCAGGACCAGGAGGAGGCCGACGCCCGGGACCAGGACCGGTCGACGGCCGCGCAGGACGACAAGGAGACTTCCGACCGCGAGAACAAGGACTCCGCTGCCCGGGACGACCGGCAGCAGACCGAGGGCGAGGGCGCGCAGAAGGACGGCGAGAAGAGGGACGAAGCCGCCGCCGAGGAGGATCGGGAAGAAGCCGGAAGTCAGGACGAAGCCCCGCAGGAGCCCGAGCGGCAGGCGGGCGAGCAGCAGGCGCGTCAGGCCGAGGAACCGGTCGCGGCGAACGCCGCCGCTGTCCCGTCGCCCGTGGACAGGAGCGGTGCGGAGCCTGGGGAGCGGTCCCGGACCGGCGGCGACACGGGCACCCACCGACCGGCGGGCGACCCGGAGAACGAACAGGACGCGGACGACGACCCGTTGGGGCTGGACTCGGAGCCCGCCGAGCAGGAGTCGGACGCCGACGAGGACACACCGTCGGCGCGGGCGGACGAACCCGTCCCCGACATCGACCTCGTGGGATACACGGAGGCGGCCAAGAACCCCGGCCTCGTCGAGGAGCGGAAGAAGGGCACCGCGCCCCGGCCGGCCCTCCCGTCCGCGGATGCCGGCCCCGGGCCCGACGCTGCGGCTGACGAGGGATCCGCCGCAGTGCAGGAGGCGCCCGCACGAACTGCCGCCGAGGACGGAAGCGGAGACAACACCGACCAGGACCTCTTCACCGGCGCTCTCGCCGACAACGACCTCGGACCGGACGGAGCCGGCGACGGCTCCCCGGGCAGCGCCACCGGAGCGTCCGGGCTCACCTCCACGTCCCCGGAATCCGCCACGGGCGCTGCCGACAGGACACGGGCGGAGCAGCGCGCGGAGGACGAGGAGGCCCGCCGCAGGGACGAGGACGCGCGCACCGCGGACGGCGCGGGAGCAGGCGCCGCCTCGCCGGAGGGGGAACCGGCCGGGCCCGAGCGGCTCGCGAAGGCGGAC
Source organism: Streptomyces sp. Y7 (assembly GCF_043195415.1). Classification (NCBI taxonomy): domain Bacteria; kingdom Bacillati; phylum Actinomycetota; class Actinomycetes; order Kitasatosporales; family Streptomycetaceae; genus Streptomyces; species Streptomyces sp. Y7. The sequence continues at coordinate 91,481 of NZ_JBIDDQ010000027.1, read as the reverse complement.
GAGGACGCCCGTGCCCAGGACGCGGGCCCTTCTCAGGCTTCAGGCAGGACGGCGGACACGGGCGGACAACCCGAAAGCGCGGGAAAGCAGGACTCGCAGGCCGAGGGCGGCCAGGAGAAGAGCGAGACGAAACCGGACGGCGGAACCGACAAAGAGCCGTCCAAGCCCGCGGACAAGGGCGAGGACAAGGCGGGCGGTGGCGGTACCGGGCCGGGAGGGGGCAGTACCCCTGGCACGAAGCCGGCTCCGAGCCCCGGCGACCAGGACGTCACCGAGGGCAACGGCAACGCCACCACTCCGGGACCGCAGACCGGTCCGGACAAGGTCTCCACGCCGGGGCCCGGCTCCGCTCCACAGCTGGCGCCGGGGAACGGACCCGCGCCCATGTCCGTGGCCGAGGCGAAGACCAATGCGCCCCGGACGGCGGGCGGTTCGGGCGCCGGCGGTGCCGGTACGGCCCCCCAGCCGAAGACGTCAGGCAGCAAGCGCCAGGCGGCACGGAAGGTCGCGCGGAACGCAGGCGGCGGCAGAGGCGGCGGTGGCCGCTCCTCCTCGGGCCCCGCGCCCGCACCGGCGCGCGGCGGTGGCGGTCGCGCAGGTGCGTCGGCCCCGGCGAAGCCCAAGAAGGAAGCCGCCGCACCGGACGTCTCGAACGCCACGCCCGAGGCGGGACTCGCGACCGCCGCGGGCCTGAAGCCGCATCAGATGCTGGACACGCTCAAGGGCGTGAACGGCGCGGTCGGCCGTTCGGTCGACAAGGAGCGTACGGCGCTGCGCAAGGCGCCACCCAAGGAGCAGCGCCCGACCGGCTCCCCGCGCACGGTCCCGGGGGGTCCGACACCGGCCGCTCCGGGTGTCTACACCAACGCCAAGGTGGGCCGTACCGAGGCCACCCCCGGCAAGACGCCCGAGATCGGTGGTGAGCAGAGGCCGCAGGGCGAGGTGCCGGGCGCGAATGTGCCCGAGCCGAGCTGGTGGGACATCGCCCTCACCATCGGCGCGCAGCTCTTCGGCAAGCTGCTGAAGGAGATCCTGCCGCTCGACGACTTGATCGACTCGATCCTGGGGCTCCCCACGAAGGACGAGGGCCTCAAGAACGCCAAGGTGGGTGACGCGCCGAGGTTGCCGCTGGAGAACGACTCGGACCCCCAACGCACCGACGAGCAGGGGCAGAAGCTCGACGAGCGCAAGGGGGAGCTGCACCGCTCCGGTCGGGAGGACGCGGCCCGCCCCATGGGCGAGGACCAGATCTACCCGGACGTGCCCAAGGAGACCCTCACCGGCAAGGTGCCCGGCGGCAACGGCAAGAACGCCAAGGGCGGCGGACGCTCCGTGTCCTCCGGAGTCCCGATCGAGTCCGCTTCCGCCGTGGCCGAGCACGACCGCGGGCCGCAGATCCAGGCCGGCTTCGGCGAGGGCCGGCAGAGGATGGGGCAGGAGCGCAGGACCAAGGACGACAAGGCGCACAAGGACCGGCAGAAGCACGATCAGGACCTCAAGCGCGAGGTCGACAAGAGCAGCAGGCAGCAGTCCGACACCCGTGACAAGGGCCGCTCCGACATCGCCGATTCCCGCGACAAGTGGCGCAAGGAGCAGGACGACAAGACCGCGGAGATCGACGGCAAGAAGGGCAAGAAGTACGACGAGGTCCGCAAGGACATCGACGGCAAGCAGGAGCAGACCGACAAGGACGTCGACAAGCGGACCGAGGACGACAACAAGAAGATCACCGATGAGGAGACCAACGCCGAGAAGGAGGCCGAGAAGAAGCAGGACGAGGGCAAGGACGACGCCGACAACTGGCTCGAAGAGGCCATCGAGAAGCTGAAGGAGTTCTTCGAGGGGCTCAAGAACGCCATCAAGGGCATCTTCGAGAAGGCCCGGCAGATCGTCACCGACCTCATCGACAAGTTCAAGCAGCAGGTCTTCAAGCTCATCGACGACGCCCGCAACTGGGTGATCGACAAGATCAACAAGTTCGCGGACGCGCTGATCGCCCTCGGCGACGAACTCCTCGCCGACTACCCGGCGATGCGCGACAAGTGGCGCAGGACCATCGACGGCGCGCGCGACTGGGCCGTGGAGAAGGTCAACCAGATCGCCGACGGCCTCAAGGAGATCGCCGGGAAGCTGCTCGACGGCCTGTGCGGGGCGCTGCTCGCGGGGCTCGACGTCCTGGAGACCGGACTGCTCGCGGCAGTGGAGGTCGCCGAGAGCGCCACGGTCGGTGCGCTGGAGTTCGGCGCCGCCGTCGTCGAAGGGCTCGGTGAGTGGGCCGCCATCTTCAACGACATCGTCTCAGACCCCGGCGACTGGATCAGCAAGGCGGGGGCCGCCGCGGAGACGGGCGCGAAGGAGCACCTCTTCCACGAGGTCACGAGCGCCGTGAAGGCCTGGTTCAACCAGAAGGTCCAGGAGATCATCGGCATCCCGATCGAGGACTTCCAGGAGTTGATCTCCGGTGGCGTGACGGTCGAGCAGATGGCCCAGATGGCGTGGGACGAGGCGCTGCCCCAACTTCCGGTCATCATCGGCGTGCTGGTCGTGGAGAAGGTCGTCGCGAAGCTGATCCCCGGCGCCGGCTGGGTCATGGCGGTCATCGACGCACTGAAGACGGCGTGGGGAGCGCTGAGCGAGATCCTCGCGGCCTTCGGGCTGTTCATGGACTTCCTGAAGTCGGTCAAGAGCGGCAACGGAGCGCTGCCCTTCGCGAAGGCGGTCGCGGCCGGTGTCGTCGCCCTGCTCGAGCTGATCTACGAGTTCCTGATCGAGGGCGTCGGGAGGTTCATGGGCAAGGTCGCCGACAAGCTCGGCGACATGCTCAAGAACCTCCGCAAGAAGAAGCACCAGCCGGACGGTTCCGACACCCCGCCCGGGCAGCCGAACGCTCCCGGCAAGCCCAAGGACCAGGAGCCGGCGCCCCCGACCCATGACCGATCGCCGGACCCGGACCGTCCGACCGGCCGTCCGTCGGGCCGCGACGACGACCGCCCGACGCCGGGCCGGACCTCCACGGACAAGAGTTCCCGCCCCCCGACGAGGCCGCGTCCCGGCAAGCGCTCCGCCCCGGAGAAGAAGCGCCGCTCGCACACCACTCGCCCGAAGAAGCGCCGTGACGACGAGCGGCGCCGCGAGGAGGGACGCGAGGTCAACGCCGCACGCAAGCGGATGCGGGACGCGGAGCGCCACACACGCAACGACAAGGACGGCACCCCCGACGCCCCGTCACGCCGCCGACCGGACACGGACCGCACGGACAGCCGCGGCCCCGGCCGCCGCCGGACGAGTGATTCCCGCCGCACGGACGACAGACGAACCGACGACAAGCGCCGTACGTCCGACCGGCGCAGCACCCCTGACAAGCGACGCCCCGAGGACCGCCGTCCCGACGACAAGCGCACCGACGACCGCCGTGACACGGACCGGAACCGAGACAAGGACCGCCGCCCCGGCAACCGCGCCCGCCAGACCATCAAGTCGGCCGTCAACAGGGCCCGCCGCGCCGCCGCCAAGCTCTCCGGCAAGGCCCGCCGCAAACTGGGCAACAAGCTTGACGACCGGCTGCGCAGACTGCGGGACCAGTGGCGGAACAAGAAGGATCGCCAGCGTTCACGCGATCGAGACAGGGACCGTACGAGAGACCGGGAAAGGCAGGAGCAACAGGAGGGAAGGCAGGACTACGAACTCCCCTCGGTTCGATTCCGCACGGTGGACGGCTCCATCCACACTCTGCTCTTCGACGGCAAGGGAAAGAGCGCCGACCTTGCCATGCGCAGCACCCTGGCTGAGATCACGACGTACATCAACGACTGGGAACGGGAGAACAATTCGCCTCCCATCTCTGAGCAGCGGGACCTTCACACGGCCCAGGAGGCTGCTCGGAAACGAGCCGCAACACAGAGGGCGTTCGTGGAGGAGGCCCAGGATCGACTGCCCGAGAGAGAGGTCGGCAAGGGCAGAGGCAGTAGGCGCCGCTCCTACGGGGAACCGATCTATCTGCCGGGTGGACGGTCGGGCTTCGACGGCCAGCTGCGCGACCTGCAACGGCTGATGGAACGCCTTGCCGAACTGCTCGAGCTGCGTTCGCGTGGAGCGGGAAAGCCGCCTCTGCCGGAACCGATACTGCCTCCGTTCTCGGACGGCACCGTGGCTCAGTCCTTCAAGGCGTCGTACATCCAGAACAAGGTCAAGAAGGGTACCGAGGCAACCGAGCGTCCTGACGCCTGGCCCCTCGGCTGGAACAGGATCGCCGCGCAGAACCTCGGAGCAGGTGCCGCCTGGGTGCGCATGCATGTGCTCACGGCTCTTCTGGGCGGTCACGCCTCGACGTCCAACTTGGTGCCCGCACGGAAAGCGGACAATGAAGGCGCACGGGACGGTACTGAGCATCCCGCCGCGCGCGCCATCGGGAAGCTGGCACCCGCCGGCTCGGAGGACATGGTCTGGTACGACGTCAATGTCGTGCTCCGCGAAAGGCATCCGGGATTCCCACGCCAGGTCCATATGCGTTGGGGGACCTACCACTACCCCAACGGACACTGGCAACGGCGTCCGGGTCAGAGCGGTCAGTGGAAAGGTCAATTCGATCCGCCGCCCTGGAGCGGTGGTCCCGCGCAGCCGCCGCTCTCGGTGAACCTCAACACGGGGAACCAGCACGAGATCCGAGCCGCACTGAAAATATCCGACCGATGGGTGAAGACGATTCTCCGTGCGAGGGCCAGTGCCGGTGGTTTCAGCGGCATGGGCCAGCTTGAGAGTGAACTGTTGAGGAATGTGAAACCGGCAGGACTAAAGTCTCGAAACCAGTTGATCGGCCTCCTGAAGAAGGCTGACAGTCGCGGGAAAATCTTCTTCTGACCGACGGGAGGTCTTGATGGAAACGGAAGGTCTGACGGCCTACGAAGAAGGCTGGTTCAGTGTCCTGCAGGAGTTGCGTGACAGTCCTGGGGTGCAGGTTCTGAACGAATTTGTAGGCGAGATCGAGCCGTCCGCGGATGCGTCATCCTTCGACGATCTGGAGGAGTGGGAAGGTATCCGACTCGCGCCCTCTTACCATGACGACTTCATTCGCTTCGAACGGCTCGGCAGTCAATGGCAGACGGTATCTTCTTCCGCATTTGTCGCAGGAGAGTTCAGCCTCACGCCGTTGCCGCTTGCTGTGCATGAGGATCCGCCGGACTTCTCGTCCTCCTTGTACTCGGACCGGGAGCGGGAGTTGGGGGATCAGCTGAGGATCATCGATGAGCATCCGTTCACCGGTTCGGGTATCTACGTCGCGCTGCGGCTCCAGGCGGGGATCGAGGACCCAGAGGTATGGCTGTCGGACAACACGGGCCTGTGGAAGATGGACCTCGATTACCGGCAGTACCTGGAGACTTTGCGGCTGACCAAGGGCGCATTCGGTTGGCAGCACCTTTTCACCGAGGCCCCGGTCAGATCCGAGCAGCAGTTTGAAACTGTCGTGAACCAGTTGAACAGCTTGCTGGAAGTGCTTCCGGAGCTTTTCCCCGACCACGACTACACGGACCTCCGGGCCCGGCTGGAGGCCCGTCTGTGACCCGCTACGCCGACATCCCCAAACCCATCCGCTCCGGAATAGTCGTCGTCAACCCCGACACCGGTACCCCCCAACGCATCATCGTCCTGCAGTTCAACCCGGACACCCTGGAGCGCAGCGTCTCCCCCCAGTCCGCCGGAGACAGCGGCGACGCGGGAGGGGGCGGTACCGGGAGTGGGGACCGTAACGAGGCCCTGCGCCTGAAAGGGCCGGCTCAGGAGACCTGGAAGTTCACCGCCGAGATCGACGCCACCGATCAGTTCGAGGTCGCCGCGCCCGACGGGATTCACCCGCAGCTCGCCACGCTCGAAATGCTGGTGCAGCCGACCACCGCTCAGCTCCGTGCGGCGATGAAGCTGTCGCAGAAGGGGGCCATCGAGATCAGCCCGATCGAGATGCCGCTGACGCTGTTCACGTGGGGGAGCAAGCGGGTCATGCCCGTGCGGCTCACCGAACTGTCCGTCAACGAGTCGGCGTTCGACGTGAATCTCAATCCGATCCGTGCCTCCCTCAGCATCGGCATGAAGATCCTCACCGTCAGCGATCTCCCGGCCGGCCACCGCGGAGCGGACCTGTACATGGCGCACCTCGCCCAGAAGGAACGCCTCGCCGCGGCTGCCCGCGGCGGCAGCCTCGGCTCCCTGGGCCTGGGTGGAATCGGCACCGGAACCAACGTCGTGCTCGGAAGGGGCTGAGGAGACACCCATGGCCGAGATCGAGCCCTACGAGAACGCCCTGGACGCGATACCGGGCGCCCACCCCTACCCCCGCACCAGCCGCTACCACGACGCCGAGATCGGGATCCACCGGCAGCCCGACGGGACGGAAGTGCGGTACATCAAGCACCGCCTGCTGCCCCCGCTCGACCCGGCCGGCCCCGACCCCGACCTCACCCAGCCCCACACCGTCGGCGCCGGCGAGCGCCCCGACCTTCTCGCGCAGCGGTACTTCGGTGACCCCTCCCAGTGGTGGCAGATCGCCGACGCCAACCCCGTGCTCGATCCGCGCGAGCTGACCGACGAGGCCGGACGCGTCATCGACATCCCGCTCGCCGGCGGGTTCCCGGGCGGCAGGGGAGACCGGCGTGTTTGATCTGCCCGTGGGGCAGGGCCCCGTGCACATCACGCTCCTCATGGGGCCCAAACTCGCCCGGCCCGTCCCGGCCGAGGTGACCGAGGCCCTGCTGTCCGCGCAGATCACGGCCACCGCGGGAGAGCGGAGCGGGTTTCAACTCGCCTTCGATCTCACCAAGAACGGGATCATCAGCCGCAGGCTGCTCCCCGAGGGGTTCTTCGACCCGAAGACCCGGCTCGTCGTGACCGTCAGCGTCAAGGGCACCCCGGACGTGCTCTTCGACGGACTCGTCGTCCGGCACGAGGTCGGCGCCAGCAACCAGCCCGGCCACTCCACCCTCACCGTCACCGGCGAGGACCTGACCCTGCTCATGGACCTGGAGGAGCGCACCGCCCGGTACCCGAACCTGCCGCCCTCCGAGCGCGTCCTCGCCATCCTGCGCCGGTACTCCGACTACGGCATCCGTCCCGACGTCTACACCGAGAAGGTCGCCCAGCCCCCGCACCAGGACCTCCGCGTCCACTACCAGACCGGCACCGACCTGCAGTACGTCACCGAACTCGCGCGGGCGAACGGCTACACCTTCTATCTCGAACCCGGCCCCAACCCCGGTCAGTCAAGCGCTCGTTGGGGGCCGGAGGTCCGCCTCGGCCTCCGTCAGCACGCCCTCAACGTCAACATGGACGCCAACTCCACGGTGGACCAGCTGACGTTCGCCTACGACGGCACCGCACGCGAAGAGCCGCAGGCCCGCTGGCAGAACCCCGAGACCCGGCTCTCGGACCTGCTCCCGCAGCCGTCCATCAGCCCGCTGCGCCCGCCCCTCGGCAAGCGGCCGACCCCGGCCCTGAAGCGCCGGACGCTCTCCGGCACCGCCAAGCAGCAGCGCGAGCAGGCCGAGGCCGAACTCCTCGCCCGCGCCGCCGTGTCCGCCGACGTCGTCTCCGGTTCCGGCTCGCTCGACGTCATCCGGCACGGCTACATCCTCCAGCCCCGCCAGCTCGTCGGCGTCCGCGGCTCGGGACGGGCGTACGACGGCGACTACTTCGTCAAGTCCGTCACGCACAACCTGCGTCCGGGCTCCTACCAGCAGAACTTCACCCTCTCCAGGGAGGGCCTGGAAGCGCGCAGCGACCACGTCCGGCCGTAACCACCCGTAAGACACCACCGACCAGGAGCATTCCCACCATGGCGGCACCCAGCAATCGCTACCTCGGCAAGTTCCGCGGCCGGGTCGTCAGCAACGACGACCCGCTGCGCATCGGCCGTATCACCGTCGAGGTCCCGGACGTCCTCGGCAACGAGCCGTCCACCTGGGCGCTGCCCTGCCTGCCGTTCACCGGGCCGCAGTCGGGACAGTTCGTGGTGCCGCCGCCGGGCGCGGGCGTGTGGGTGGAGTTCGAGCAGGGCGATCCGAGCTTCCCGGTGTGGACCGGCTGCTGGTACGGGGCGGCGGAGGAACTGCCGCCCGACGCGCGGCGGGAGCTTCAGGCAGGCTCGCCGAACAAGCCCGTCGTCGTGCAGACGCCGCAGGCGCACAAGCTCGTCCTGAACGACACCGCCGGCGCCGAGCAGGGAATCCTGCTCCAGGCCCAGGGCGGCGCGTACATCCGCATCACCAAGGAAGCCGTGGTCATCTCGACCGGAGCGGGCGCCGAGATCCTCCTGCGCGGCAACGAAGTGACCATCAACGAAGGCCAGTTGACCGTGCTCTCCAAGCAATGAACGCGACGAACGCGATGAACGCGATGGATGCGATCAAGGCGATGGATGCGATCAACGCGCTCGACGCGACGAGAGCCATGACGGCCGCACGAGCGGCCACAGCAGCGATGACCGCCGAACCAGCGGCCACAGCAGCGAAGAAGGCCGTACCTGCGGCCACAGTGACGAAGGAAGACGGGGGACCACGAACCATGTCCGGGAGTCTGCTCGACGCCGACGCCGTGATCGGCTGTCCGCACGGCGGCCGTGTCGCGCCCGCCACCACCACCTCCGGCGGCGTACGCCTCGGGGGCGCCGCCGTCGCCACGGCCGCCCACAGCTATGTCGTCACCGGCTGCCCGCACACCGTCGGCGGCGTGCCCGCGCCGTGCGTGACGGTCCGCTGGACCGCCGACGGCGGCGGCGTCACCGTCGACGGCCGGCCCGTGCTGCTCGACACCTCCGCGGCCCAGTGCTTCAGCGCGGCCCTGGTGCCCCAGGGACCGCCCGTCGTCCAGGCCGCGCGGCGAAAGGTCACCGTCCGATGAGCCGCCACCCGAGCGGGCGCCCCCGCAGCGACATCGCGTTCCCCTTTCGTGCCGACCGGCGGGGCCGTACCGCGCACGCCACCCGCGGCGAGCACGTCCACGACCTCATCGAGCAGCTGCTGTTCACCAGCCCCGGCGAACGCGTGATGCGGCCCGACTTCGGCTGCGGACTGCTCGACCTGGTCTTCGCCCCGACCAGCCCGGAACTCATCAGCACCCTCGAACTCTCCGTCCAGGCGTCCCTCCAGCGCTGGCTCGGCGACCTCATCGACGTGGAGGCCCTCGACGTGATCAGTGAGGACAACGTCGTCCGTGTGTATCTGTCGTACGTCGTGCGCGCCGACGGCGCCCGGCGTGACGACGTCTTCGAAGGGAGGGCCGCGGCATGACCGGCACGACCGTCAGCTCCCGCCGGGCCAAGGTCCGCGCCGCCCAGCTCAACGGTGTCGACTCCGTCGAGGTCGGCGACGACGGCCTGCTGCTCACCGTCAGCTTCCTCGGGAAGGCACCGCACGGCCTCGGCCCCGAGAACGTCCGCATCGACGGCGGCCGCCGCATCACCGGCATCACCGCCGTGGACGTCAGCGTGGAGCGGGAGGAGGACCCCGAGCTCGACGACCGGCTGTACGTCACCCTCGACAAGGCCGGCGACACCTCCCGCTACCGGCTCTCCCTCGTCGAGACCGACCCGTACGGACGGCCCGGGACGGAGCCGTACCGCGGCTTCGACCAGCGCTACCACAGCGCGACCTTCGTCTTCCGGCCCGACTGCCCGACCCCCTTCGACTGCAAGGACGACGGGCACGACGCCCCGGAGTTCCCGTCCGCGCCCGTCATCGACTACACCGCCCGCGACTACGACACCATCCGCAAGCTGCTCCTCGACCGGCTCGCGCTCACCACGCCCGACTGGGTCGAGCGCAACCCCGCCGACCTGGGTGTGACCCTCGTCGAGCTGCTCGCGTACACCGGTGACCAGATCAGCTACCAGCAGGACGCGGTCGCCACCGAGGCCTACCTCGACACCGCCCGGCGTCGGGTCTCCGTGCGGCGGCACGTACGGCTCATCGACTACGCGATGCACGACGGCTGCACGGCCCGCGCCTACGTCGCCGTCGAGACCGCCGGCGACCACACGCTCGCCCCGGGCACCTTCCGCTTCGCCTCCGTCGACGTGCGCACCCTCGACCCGCACGACCGCCCCGAGCCGGGCACCGTCGTCGACGAGGCCGACCTCGGCGACCTCGACGAGCGCGGCTCGGTGGAGGTCTTCGAACCCGTCGTCACCGAGGCCCCGCTGGAGCTGCGCGTCGCGCACAACGCGATCCGGCTGTGGACGTGGGGAGGCGAGGTCCGCACCCTGCCGCAGGGCGCCACCTCCGCCACCCTGCGCGACGAGTGGGTCGACCAGGAGACCTGCCGGGAACGCCGACTGGAGCTGCGGCCGGGCGACTTGATCGTCCTGGAGGAGGTCAGGGGTCCGCGCACCGGCACCCCGGGCGACGCCGACCCGGCGCACCGGCAGGCGGTCCGCCTGACGTCCGTCACCCCGGCCGTGGACCGCATCGAGGACCAGCCGGTCCTGGAGATCACCTGGGCCGCCGAGGACGCCCTGCGCTTCCCGCTCTGCCTCACCACGCGCGGCGGCCGCGACTGCCTGCCGGTCGAGGACGTGACCCTCGCCCGCGGCAACGTCGTCCTCGTCGACCACGGCCGTACGCTGCACGGGCTCCCCGAGACGTTCACCGTCCCGCAGGTCCCCGCCGAGGTCGCCCCCTGCGACGGGCCCGCCTTCGGCTGCCACGACCGCGAGGAGGGCAACGCACCCGCCCGGCTCATCAACGCCCTCACCGACAAGTCGGAGTCGGGCGAGGCGCTGACGGCCGACGACGTCCGCGAGCTGTTCGAGGTCGTCGGCGAGGCCACCACCAACCGTGCCGGTCTCGGTCTGGAACGCGCCGGCCAGCGCCACGAGCGAGTCGTGCCCGGCACGGCCTACGCCCAGGCCGCCGCCCTGCGCACGCTGCTCGCCCAGTCCGTCCACCCGGGCATCCTTCCCCGCTTCCGCCCCGTCCTCGGGCGCGTCCCCGTCGTGCAGGCGGTGCCGTTCCCCGAGCCGGCCACCGTCGCAGCCGCGCAGGCCGCGCGGATCGCCGCGATCCCGGGCCTGGTGCGTCAGCGGCTCGTGGAGCTGTGGCGCAGCGCCCGTGACCGGGACGGCCTCGCCGACGAGGAGATCGCCGAGCTCACCGTGATCTACGGGCTGCGGATCCTGGAGCGCATCGAGCTGCGCCGCCATCCCGTCCGCGCCCTGCGGGAACTGCTGTTCCGCAGCGACCAGTTGCTCGACGCCAAGCTGCGCCGGATCGAGGTCCTGACGGCCCGCGCCCGCGCCGGCACCGTCCTCGACGGCCACATCGCCTGGGAGATCGCCCACAGCTGGGGCCCCTCCCATGCGGCCGGGCTGCACCCCGACGAGACGGGACTGCGCGGCTCCGCGACCGCCGCGCTCGACCAGGACCCGCGGCGCGCCCTGCCCGCCGTACGCCTCGACGAGGGCGAGGACGGGACCTGGGAGCCGCGCCGTGACCTGCTCGGCAGCGGCCTGCGGGACCGGCACTTCGTCGGCGAGCTGGAGGACGACGGCCGGCTCGCCCTGCGCTTCGGCGACGGACGTCACGGCGCGAGGCCCACGCCGGGGGCACGGCTCGCCGCGCACTACCGCCTCGGCGGCGGCACCGCCGGAAACGTCGGCGCGGAGGCCATCAACCACCTCGTCGTCCAGTCCGACTGCACGCCCCCGCCCGCCGCCGTGGTCCGCAACCCGCTGCCGGCCGTCGGCGGCACGGAACCCGAACCCGTCGAGCAGGTACGCCAGTTGGCCCCGCTCGACCTGCGCCGCACCCGGCTGCGCGCGGTCACCGCCGAGGACTACGCGAACCTCGCCGGTGCCCTGCCCGGCGTCCAGCGGGCGGCGGCCGCGCTGCGCTGGACCGGCAGCGTCCAGGAGGCGCACATCGCCATCGACGCACACGGCGGCGGCGCACCGTCCGCCGAGCTGCTGGCCTTTGTCGAGCAGGCCCTGGAGCCGTACCGGCGCATCGGCCACGACCTCGTGGTCGGCGCCGCCCGCCCGGTGCCGCTGGACATCGCGCTGACCGTCTGCGCCACGCCCGGCCACCAGCACGGGCAGATCCTGGCGGAGCTGTACCGCGTGCTCGGCAGCGGTGCGCGGGGCCTGTTCCACCCGGACGCCCTGACCTTCGGCGAGCCGGTCCGGCTCAGCCGGCTGGTCGCCGTCGCCGCGGCCGTGCCCGGCGTGGAGAGCGTCCAGGTCACCCGGCTGCGCAGGCTGTTCGAACCGGACCGAGGAGAGAGGGAGGACGGCGTGCTGCGGCTCGGCCCGCTGGAGATCGCCACCTGCGACAACGACCCGGACCGGCCGGAGAACGGCCGGCTGGCGATATCCCTGGGAGGCGCGCGATGACCGAGGTCCCGATCACGGACGACTGCGGCTGCGGCGGCGCCTGCCACGGCGGCCACGACGAGCGCCTCGCCCCGGCTCCCGTGCACAACCCGCCCGGCCGCACCGCCCTCGACTACCGCGTCGGCGAGTACGGCTCCTTCCGCGCCGCCCTGCTCGACCGGCTCGCCTCACCCGCGTACCCGGCCCTGCGGGGCCTCACGGTGCGTACCCCGGACGACCCGGCGATCGGCCTGCTCGACGCCACCGCCGTCCTCGGTGACCTGCTCACCTTCCACTCCGAGCGGATCGCCGACGAGGCCTACGTCCGTACGGCCAACGAGCACCGCTCCCTGGTGCTGCTCGGCCGGCTCGTCGGCCACCGGCCGCGTCCCGGCGTGGTCGCCGCCACGCACCTGGCGTACACCCTGGAGCGCGACCCGCGTGCCGAGGCGCTGCCCGTGCTGATCCCGCGCGGCGCCCGCAGCCACAGCGTGCCGGCCTCGGCCGACGAGCAGTCCCTCACCTTCGAGACCAGCCGTGACCTGACGGCCCGCTGGGACTGGAACGAGCTGAAGGTGCGCCGCCGGCGACCCTCCCTCGTCACGCCCGCGGACCTGGAACGCCGCTCGGAGATCTTCGTCGAGGGCACGGCCAACTCGCTCCAGACCGGCGACCAGCTGCTCTTCGTCTTCGGTGAACAGGCCGGCGGCGAACGCAGGTTGCTGCCGGTCGCGAAGGCGCGAGCGGACCGGGAGGACGAGATCACGGCGATCTCCCTGCCGAAGTCGGCTCCGCCGACGCTGAGGGAACTCGTCGACGAGGTGCGGCGCTGGACGGCCGCGCCGGTCGCGCCGGGGGAGCCGGGCGATGAACCGCCCACGCCCGAGGTGCCCAACCCCCGGCCGGTCAGCCGGCTCATCGAGGACTTCGAGGACCAGGTGCTCGCGCCGCTGCGGGGGGATCTGGACGGGATCAAGAGTCCAGAGCGGCTGGCCGCTCGGCTCGCGGAGCCCGTGGCGCGTCTGGGCGAGGCCCAGGTGCTGGCGGAACCGTACGCGGACGTCGCCGTCTGGTTCGAGCGGTTGGAGGCGGTGCTGGCGGAACTCGCCGAGCGCGCTTTGGAGTTGGCGCCCGCGCAGAGTGATTCGCCTGCGGCGCCGCGGGGGATGGTCGCGCAGCCCCCCACGCCCCCGGGAAGCGGCGATGCGCGCACCGCCGCGCTTGAAGCCCTCGGCGATGTCCTTCCTGCCCTGCGCACCTCGGCGCCCGGCCCGCGCGGCGGCGCCGGCTCGCCCCGTCCGGGCGGTGACACCGCCCGGCTGCTCTCCGCCCTCAACCCCTCCCTCGGCACCCTGTACCCGGCGTGGCGCACCGCCGCCGTCCCCGGCACCCCCCAACTCCTCCGCGAACTGCTCGCCATGCGGGTCACCGCCGCCCCCTTCGGCGCGACGGCCCCGCTCAAGCCGGTCCAGGACGACCGCGGCCGGGTCATCCGCACCGCCGACTGGCCGCTCACCGGTGCGGTCCTCGCGAGCATGCGCGTCGTCTACGACACCTCGGGCCGGACGCCGGTCCGCGCCGAGTTCCAGTACGTCGAGGGCAGCAGCTCCGACCAGCGCGCGGAGAACCTGCCCGTCGCCCAGCCGCTGACCTTCCCGCTCGGCACGGGCCAGGTCGAACTGTCCGTCCGCTCCGGCCAGGACCGTGACCTCAACTGGCTCAACCGGCGCCCCACCGACTCCCAGGACCCCGGCGTCACGGCGCGCTTCCAGGCGGGCCTGCCCGAGCGCACCTTCTTCGTGTCCCGCCCGGACGACGAGGGCCTGGTCCATGTCGGCGTCCACAACGGCACCGCCGTGCAGATCCCGCTGCGGCCGGGCGCGAACGAGCAGGTCACGCACGGCGAGTACGAGATCAGCCTCAAGTACACGGTGGGCACGACCGAGCCGAACGTCGAGGTCGTGATCGCCAGCAAGCCGGAGCCGCTCAACCGCCGCGTCCTCCAGCTGGACACGGTGCACACCGGCATCACCGTCGGCAGCTGGGTCGCCGTACAGCGTCCCGCCAAGGGCGCCCAGGACGGCATCCCCGGCAACGCCTCGCTCGCGTTCGTCACCACCCAGGTCGTCGCGGCGCGTACGGCGGCGTACTCGAACTACGGCATCACCGGGCGCGGTACCGAACTCACCCTCGCCGACCCGTGGCTGGACGAGTTCGACGTCCTGCTCTCCCACATCCGCGACACCACCGTGCACGCGGCCGGCGAACCGCTGCGCCTCGCCGACGAACCGCTCGGCGAGGACGTGCACGGCAACGAGATCGAACTCGCCGACCTGTACGACGGGTTGCGGCCGGGCCGTACCCTCATGGTCAGCGGTGAGCGCAGCGACATCCCGGGCACCGCGGGCGTGCGGGCGACCGAGGTCGTCGTCATCGCCGCCGCGGACCCGGCCGTCGATCCGCGGCTGCCCGGCGACCATGTCCACACCCGCCTGACCCTGACCGCCGATCTGGCTCACCGCTACCGGCGCGAGACGGTCAAGGTCCTCGGCAACGTCGTCGAGGCCACCCACGGCGAGAGCCGCGAGGAGGCCATCGGCAGCGGCGACTCGGACCGGGTGAACCAGACCTTCGCGCTGTGGCAGTCCCCGCTGACCTGGATCGCCGACGACAACCCCCTCGGCGCCACTCCGGTCCTGGAGATCCGCGTCGACGGGGTGCTCTGGCACGAGGTCGACAGCCTCGCCGGACGCGGCCCCGGCGAGCGGGTCCACATCACCGGCTCCACCGCCGACGGCCGCACCACGGTGACCTTCGGCGACGGCGTCAACGGCGCCCGGCTGCCCTCCGGCCACGAGAACATCCGGGCCCGCTACCGCTTCGGCACCGGCAAGGCCGCCAACGTCGCCGCCGACCGCGTCACCCAGCCCCTGACCCGGCCGCTCGGCGTCACCCAGGTGACCAACCCGCGCCCGGCGAAGGGCGGCGCGGACGCCGACGGACCCGGGCTGACCCGCCGGACGATCCCGCTCGCGGTGTCGGCGCTGGACCGGCTGGTCTCCGCGTCCGACTACGAGGACTTCGCCCGCTCCCGCGCCGGCATCGGCCGGGCCGCCGCGCGCGAACTCTTCGACGGGCGCCGGCGCGTGCTGCACGTGACGGTCGCCGGTACCGACGACGTGCCGATCGACGGCGACTCGGACACACTGCGCGCGTTGCGTGGTGCCCTGACCGAGTACGGGGACATGAACCTCCCCGTCCGGGTGGACGTACGGGAGCTCGTCCTGCTGCTCGTCGCCGCCAAGGTGAAGGTCGCCCCCGACCACGCCTGGGAGATCGTGGAACCCCGGCTGCGCAAGGCGCTGCTGACCCGGCTCGGCTACGAGGGGCGGGAGCTGGGCCGACCGGCGCGCCTCTCCGACGTCCTCGCCACCGCCCACTCGGTGCCCGGCGTCGACTACGTGGACGTCGACGTCTTCACCGGCGTCCCCGCGTCCGCCACACCCGAGGAGCTGACCGGAATCCTCACCGATCCCGGCCCGCCCAGGGCATCGGTCCCGGCGCGTCCGGCGACGTACGACGAGAAGACCCACACGGTCCGTGCCGCCGACGGGGAGACGCTCTCCGAGATCTGCGCCCGGTTCGGCGTCCCGCTCGCCGAACTCCTGCGCCTCAACCCCGACATCACCGACACCCGGCGCCTGGCGAAGGGCCGTTCGGTGTTCGTCTTCCGCGGTGTCCGCCCGGCCCAGCTCGCGATGCTGTCGCCGCGGGCCGCGGACACCCTGATTCTGACGGAGGTCAAGTGATGTCCCCGGACGTCGAGTTGGAGACGGCTTCCCCGGCGGCCACGTCCAGGGAACCCGACGGTCTCGCCGCGCTGCTGCCGCGCTGGCACCTGCTGCGCGACGCCGAGGAGGGCGAACCGCTGCGTGCGCTGCTCGCGGTGATCGCCGAGCAGCTCGACCGGGTCCGCGACGGCGTCGAGCAGGGCTACGAGGACCTGTTCGTGGAGACGGCCGCCCCCTGGGTGCTGCCGTACCTCGGCGACCTGGTCGGCTACCGCACCCTGCCCGGCTACGAGCGCGTCCTGACGACCGGTCTGCACGAGGGCGGCCGCGCCGCGCTCGCCGAGGCCGTCGCCCCGCGCGCCGACGTGGCCGCCACCGTGGCCAACCGCCGCCGCAAGGGCACCCTGCACCTGTTGGAGGAACTCTCCGACCAGGTCACCGGCTGGCCCGCCCGCGCCGTCGAGCTGTCCCGGCAGGTCTCCCACACCCAGCCCGTGAAGCTGCACGGCGACACGGGCGTCCACCGCGGCGGCCGCGGCCGGCTCGTCGACCTGCGCGACAACTCCGCCCTGGACCTCGCGGGCGGGCCGTTCGGCGCGACGGCCCGTACGGCCGACGTCCGCCGCGCCGGCTCACGGCACCGGCAGGGCGGTTGGACCCCGGCGGGCGTGGCGCTGTTCGTCTGGCGGCTGAAGGCGCACTCGCTCACCCGGTCCCCGGCGTACTGCATCGACCGTGCCCGCCACCTGTACACCTTCTCGATCCTGGGCAACGACACCCCGCTGGTCACCAAGCCCTTCCCGGAGCCGTCGCCCACGCACATCGCGACCGTCGACAACGTCCCGGCGTTCGTCACCCGCCGCCGACTGCACGACCGGCTCACCGACTACTACGGCCCCGGCAAGAGCCTCGTCATCCGGCGCGACGGCGAGGACCGGCCCGTACCGCCGCAGGACATCGTGGTCGCCGACCTGTCCGACTGGCGCTACCGGCCGAAGCGCGGACAGGTCGCCGTCGACCCGGAACTCGGGCGGATCGCGTTCGGGTCGCGGTCGGCGCCCCGGCAGGGCGTGTGGGTCGACTACCACCACGCGTTCGGCGCGGACATGGGCGGCGGCGAGTACGACCGCCCCGACCGCGAGCCGCGCCCCGAGGCCGAGGTGTACCGCGTCGGACCGGGGCAGCCGCACCGCCAGATCATGGACGCCTACCGGGCCTGGCAGCACGACCGGCGCGCGGACCGGACCGGCCCCGACGGCATCATCGAGATCACGCACAGCGGCGCCTACCAGGAGCAGCTGGACTTCGACCTCGACCCCGGCGACCGACTGGAGGTCCGCGCGGCCGAGGGCACCCGGCCGGTGATCCGCCTGCTCGACTGGTACAGCAACCGTCCCGACGCCCTCAACATCCGTGCGGTGTCCGAGGACTGCGCCCCGCACGAGCGGCCCCGCATCGTCCTCGACGGCCTGCTGGTCGCCGGACGCGGCATCAACGTCACCGGTCCCATGGGCGCCGTCGTCGTACGGCACTCCACGCTCGTGCCCGGCTGGTCGCTGGAGCCCGAGTGCGACCCGCACTCGCCCGAGGAACCCAGCATCGTCCTGGAGAGCACCACCGCGTGTCTCCAGATCGAGCACAGCATCCTCGGCACGATCGAGGTCATCGGCGACGAGGTGAGCGAGGAGCCCCTCGACATCCACCTGCGCGACAGCGTCCTCGATGCCACCGGCCCCGGCCGCGAGGCCCTGTCCGCGCCGGACTGCCGCCACGCCCACGCGGTGCTGCACCTGCACCGCACCACGGTCATCGGCGAGATCTTCACCCATGCCGTGCGGATCGCCGAGAACTGCGTCCTCACCGGCCGGCTGCACGTGGCCCGGCGCGGCATCGGGTGCATCCGGTACTCCTACGTGCCGCCCGGGTCGCGCACCCCGCGCCGGTACCGCTGCCAACCCGACCTGGCCGGTCCCGAACAGGCCGGTCACGTACGGCCGTTGTTCACCTCCGAGCGCTACGGGACGCCCTGGTACGGGCTGCTCGCCGACCGGTGCCCCGAGGGGATCCGGCGCGGCTCGGACGACGGCGCCGAGATGGGCGCCTTCCACGACCTGTACCGGCCGCAGCGCGAGGACGGCCTCAGGGCGCGGCTCGCGGAGTACACCCCGGCGGGCACCGACGCCGGGATCTTCTTCGTGACGTGAGGCGGGACATGAGCCAAGACCTGCGCGCCGCCGCCGTAAGCCCCACCCGCACTTTCCTGAACCAGGGGGACCCCTTTCATGCACGCTGATCTCTCCCGCCTCACGTTCCGCCCGCAGCGGCGGTACTCGGCGGTCATCGCCCAGCAGGGCCGCGTCCAGCTCGACGCCGACATCAACGAGCAGACCGCGATCCAGCTGCACCAGGCCCGCACTCTCGCCGCCGACCTGATCGGCCGGCACGGCGGTCCGCGGGACGCCGCGGGCTTCAAGGTCCAGTACGTCGGCGGCAAGCACGACATCGACACCCTCCACATCCAGGGCGGCCGCTACTACGTCGACGGCATCCTGCTGGATGCGACCCGCCCCGCGCCCGGTGTGCCGGTCCCGGACGAGGACGCCGAGGAGCAGGAGACGGCGGCACCGCCCGCGTACTGGACCTACTGGGACCAGCCCGACGGCTTCCGCGACCCGGAGAAGCCCGGTGACCGGCTGCCCTCGCCCGCGCAGACGCCGTTCGTGGTCTACCTGAACGTGTGGGAGCGCGCCGTCTCCGCCGCCGAGGACCCCGCCCTGCGCGAGGTCGCCCTCGGCGCCGCCATGCCGGACACGGCCGCCCGCGTGAAGGTCGTCTGGCAGGTGCTGCCGCTGTCGCTGGCCGCGCTGGACATCGAGGAGACCGACCCGTCCAAGGAGGTCGTGCGGGCCGCCTTCGACAAGTGGGCGCAGAAGCAGGCCGCGCCCACCGCACGCCTCGCCGCCCGCAGCGAGCGTCCCGACCACGCCGACGAGGACCCCTGCCTGGTCAGGCCGGACGCCCGTTACCGCGGCCAGGAGAACCAGCTGTACCGCGTGGAGGTGCACGCCGGCGGCGAGGCGAAGGACGCCACCTTCAAGTGGTCCCGGGAGAACGGCTCGGTGGTCTTCCCCGTCGACGAACTCGACGGTACCTGGGTGCAGCTGGCCTCCCTCGGCCATGACGACAAGCTGGACCTGGACGTCGGCGACCACGTCGAGCTCGTCGACACCGCCTACGCCTCCCGTCTGGAACCGCTGCCCCTGCTGCGGGTCGAGGAGCTGGACCTGCCGGGCCGCCGCGTCCGCCTCAGCGCCGAGCCCGACCGGTCCGTGGGACGGCTGCCGCACCTCAACCCGTTCCTCCGCCGCTGGGACCACCACGAGGGACCGAGGCGCAAGGGCCGCACGAGTGCCCTGAAGGGCGGCGCCGTGCCTCTCACGGAGGGGGAGTGGCTGCCGCTGGAGGACGGCGTCGAGGTGTACTTCGCCAAGGGCGCCGGCTACCGCACCGGCGATCACTGGATCGTCCCCGCCCGCACCGCCACCGGCAGCGTCGAGTGGCCCGTGGACGCGGCCCGGCGTCCGCTGCTCCAGGGCCCCTCCGGCATCGTGCGCGTCTACGCGCCGCTCGCGCTGGTCAAGGGCGAGGGCGGCACCGTGGATCTGCGCCTCGCGTTCAACCCGCTGGCCAGCAGCATCCCGGCCGCGGACGAGGCGACGCTCGCGGCCGAGGAACAGGCCCGCCGCGAGGAGCAGTTGGCGGAGGACCCGTCCGGCGGGAGGTCGCAGACGACTGCGGATGCCGAGGCCGCGGCGGAAGGAGACGAGTGATGGCCAAGCCCCTGAGCGCGTCCAAGCTGGTGGAGATCCTGCGCAAGGAGGGCCTCACGGTCCACGAGGTCCGCAGCTGGCGCACCCACAACCGCAACAGCAAGGGCCCCTGGGGCCCGGTGAACGGCGTGATGATCCACCACACCGTCACCAAGGGCACCGAGAACTCGGTGAACATCTGTTACAACGGCTACTCCGGGCTGCCCGGCCCGCTGTGCCACGGCGTCATCGACAAGCAGGGCCACATCCACCTCGTCGGCAACGGCCGCGCCAACCACGCCGGACTCGGCGACAGCGACGTCCTGCGTGCCGTGGTCAACGAGTCCGGGCTGCCGCACGACAACGAGGCCGACACCGACGGCAACGCCCACTTCTACGGATTCGAGTGCGTCAACCTCGGCGACGGCAAGGACCCCTGGCCCGAGGCGCAGAAGGAGGCCATCGAGAAGGTCTCCGCCGCGATCTGCCGCCACCACGGCTGGAGCGAGCGCTCGGTGATCGGGCACAAGGAGTGGCAGCCCGGCAAGCAGGACCCGCGCGGCTTCACCATGGACGGCATGCGCAAGCGGATCGCGCAGCGCCTCAAAGGCGGGGGAGGAGGGACGCCCGAGCCGGACCCGAAGCCCGCGCCCAAGCCGAAGCTGGAGCCCTTCCCGGGCAGCGGCTTCTTCCACATCGGGCAGAAGTCCCCGATCATCACCGCGATGGGCCGCCGCCTGGTCGCCGAGGGCTGCGGCCGGTACGAGGAGGGTCCCAGCCCCGAGTGGACCGAGGCCGACCGGCGCTCCTACGCCGCCTGGCAGCACAAGCTCGGCTTCAAGGGCAAGGACGCGGACGGCATCCCCGGCAAGGTCAGCTGGGACCGGCTGAAGGTGCCCAACGTGTGACGCTCGCCCCACACGCGCCGAAGCGGCCCAGGTACCCCGTGGGGGTGTCCTGGGCCGTTTTCACGGCCCCGAAGGGTCTTGCTCCCCTGGCGGAAACACGTCACACTGGACACCGAACGAATGGTCGGTTGGGAAGCGGGAGCGATGACGACTTCACACTCCGCCGAGGCGCCCCCAGAGGAGCCGCTGCAGGAGCACTTCGACGCGACGATCTCGCGCGACCAGCGGATCGAGCCGCGGGACTGGATGCCGGACGGCTACCGCAAGACGCTCATCCGGCAGATCGCGCAGCACGCGCACTCGGAGATCATCGGCATGCAGCCCGAGGGCGAGTGGATCACCCGCGCGCCGTCGCTGCGCCGCAAGGCCATCCTCTTCGCCAAGGTCCAGGACGAGGCCGGGCACGGCCTGTACCTGTACTCGGCGGCGGAGACCCTCGGCGCCGACCGCGCCGACCTGACCGACCGGCTGATCGAGGGCCGCCAGAAGTACTCGTCGATCTTCAACTACCCGACCATGAGCTTCGCCGACGTCGGGGTGATCGGCTGGTTCGTGGACGGCGCCGCGATCTGCAACCAGGTACCGCTGTGCCGCAGCTCCTACGGGCCGTACGCACGCGCGATGGTGCGGATCTGCAAGGAGGAGTCGTTCCACCAGCGGCAGGGCTACGAACTGCTGATGACGATGATGCGCGGCACCGAGGCCCAGCGCGAGATGGTGCAGGACGCCGTGGACCGCTGGTGGTGGCCCTCGCTGATGATGTTCGGCCCGCCCGACGAGAACTCCCCCAACTCGGCGCAGTCGATGGCCTGGAAGATCAAGAGGCACAGCAACGACGAGCTGCGCCGGCGCTTCGTCGACATGACGGTCCCGCAGGCCGAGAAGCTCGGCGTCACCCTGCCCGACCCGGAGCTGCGCTGGAACGCCGAGCGCGGCCACCACGACTTCGGCACCCCCGACTGGGACGAGCTGATGCGCGTCATCAAGGGCGACGGGCCGTGCAACGCCCAGCGGATGGAGCGGCGCAGGAGCGCCCACGAAGAGGGCGCCTGGGTGCGGGAGGCGGCCACCGCCCACGCGGCCAAGCAGGCCGCCCGTGCGGAGAAGGGAGCGGCGGCATGAGCGCCGACAAGAAGGACTGGCCGCTGTACGAGGTGTTCGTACGGGGCAAGCGCGGCCTGAACCACGTCCATGTGGGCTCGCTGCACGCCGCCGACGACCGCATGGCGCTCACGCACGCCCGTGACCTGTACACCCGCCGCAACGAGGGCGTCAGCATCTGGGTGGTGCGCTCGGAGCACATCGCCGCCTCCACCCGCGACGAGAAGGACCCCTTCTTCGCGCCCAGCGCCGACAAGGTCTACCGCCACCCGACCTTCTACGACATCCCCGACGACGTCCCCCACATCTGAAGGAGAGGGCATGAGTGACGACCACGTCTACATGACCCTCGCCGAGGGACACGACGACGACACCCGCTGGGCCTACGGCACCGGCTTCGAGGACCCGCTGCACGGGGTGGACACCACCGTGCCCGAGGGCGTCGACGCCGGTGAACTGGCCGCCGTCTGCGTCGCGCTCGCCGACGACGCGCTGGTCTCGGCCCAGCGCCTGGCCGAGTGGATCACCCGCGCCCCCGAGCTGGAGGAGGAGGTGGCGCTCGCCAACATCGGCCTCGACCTGCTCGGCCAGGCCCGGTTGCTCTACTCCCGCGCCGGCCAGACCGACGGCACCGGTCGCGACGAGGACGCCTACGCCTACTTCCGCGACGCCGGCGACTTCCGCAACGTACGCCTGGCCGAACTCCCCTGCGGCGACTTCGCGTTCTCGATCGTGCGGCTGCTGGTGCTCTCCAGCTGGCGCCTCGCGCACTTCGAGCGGCTGGCCTCCCACCCGGACCCCGTGCTCGCGGCCATCGCCGCGAAGGGCATCAAGGAGCTGGCCTACCACCGGCAGTACGCCGCCGAGTGGGCCGTACGCCTCGGCGACGGCACGGAGGAGTCACATCGCCGCATGCGCCGGGCGCAGGAGCAGGTCGCCCCCTACATCGGCGAGCTGTTCACGGCGTACGACGTGCGCGACCAGGTGGTCGCGGACATCCGCCAGGTCACCGCGGCCGCCGGACTGCCCATGCCGGTGTACCGGCCGCTGCCCGGATCCGGCCGCGACGGTGAGCACACCGAGCATCTCGCGCCGCTGCTCGCCGAGTTGCAGGGCGTGGCCCGCGCCCACCCGGAGGCGACATGGTGACCACCCTGCTCGACGCCCGGCGCGCCCGGCACGTCGCCGCGGCCGTGCCGGACCCCGAGCTGCCCATGCTCACCCTGGCCGACCTGGGCGTCCTGCGGGACGTGGAGCTGACCGAGGACGGCACGGTGGTCGCGAGCCTCACCCCGACCTACTCCGGCTGCCCGGCCGTGGCCGAGATGCGGGCGGACGTCGCCGCGCGGCTGCGGGACGCGGGGTACCCGCGCGTGGAGATCCGTACGGTCCTCGACCCGCCGTGGACCAGCGACTGGATCACCCCGGCCGGCCGTCGCAAGCTCACCGAGCACGGCATCGCCCCGCCCGGCCCCGCCCCGCGCGGCGGCCCCGTCGCGCTCGTGCTGTCCCCGACCCGGCACGCGGTGACCTGCCCGCGCTGCGGCTCGGCGGACACCGAGGAGACCTCCCGCTTCGCCGCCACCTCCTGCAAGGCGCTGTGGCGCTGCCGGGCCTGCCGCGAGCCGTTCGAGTACGTCAAGGAGATCTGAATGGAAGGCGTCACCGAAGCACGGACGGCCACCGGTCCGCGCCCGCGCATCCGCCGCCGTCCGGCCTTCCACCGGCTGCGCGTGGCCGCGGTCCAGCCCCTGTGCGCGGACGCGGTGGCCGTGGGCTTCGACATCCCGGCGGAACTGGCCGAGGAGTTCGCCTTCGAGCCGGGCCAGTCGCTGACGCTGCGGCGCGAGATCGACGGGCGCGACGAACGGCGGTCGTACTCGATCTGCTCGCCGGTGGGTTCCAGCCCGCGCATCGGCGTACGCGTCGTGCCCGGCGGTCTGTTCTCGTCCTGGCTGGTCGACGAGGTACGTCCCGGAGACGTCGTCGAGGTCATGGCACCCACCGGTGCCTTCACCCCCGACCTCACCCTGCCCGGCCACCACGTACTGATCGCGGCGGGCTCCGGCATCACGCCCATGATGTCCATCGCCGAGTCCGTGCTCGCCGCCGACTCCCGCTCGACGGTCACGCTCTTCTACGGCAACCGCCGTACCGACACGGTGATGTTCGCCGACGAGCTCGCCGACCTGAAGGACCTCCACCCGGCCCGGTTCCACCTCGCCCACGTGCTCTCCCGTGAGCCCCGCGAGGCCGAGGTGCTCTCCGGCCGGATCGACGCCGAGCGGCTCGCGACCCTCGTGGACGCGCTCGTCGACGTGAGGAGCGCCGACCACTGGTGGCTGTGCGGACCGCACGGCATGGTCCGGGACGCGCAACGCGTGCTGGCGGACCTCGGGGTGCCGGACGAGCGGGTCCACCAGGAGCTGTTCTTCGCCGACGACGAGCCCGTGCGGGAGGTGCACCACGAAGACGCCGGCCCGCAGGGACCGGTCAGCCAGGTCACCATCACCCTCGACGGCCGCTCCACGACCGCGGCCCTGCCGAGGGAGCACAGCATCCTCGACGGCGCCCAACGCACGCGTCCCGATCTGCCGTTCGCCTGCAAGGGCGGCGTCTGCGGCACCTGCCGGGCCCTGGTCACCGACGGAAAGGCGGACATGCGGCGCAACTTCGCGCTGGAGCCGGCCGAGGTCGACGCGGGCTATGTGCTGACCTGCCAGTCGTACCCGGTGTCCGAGACGCTGACGGTCGACTACGACAGCTGAGCCGTCGGGAAGAGTTGAGTGGCGAGGAAAGCGAAAGGACTATTTCAAGAAGGAATTGAGAAGGAAGTCCCTTCATGGCCTCGCCACGGCCGACTCTAACAGTCACTCCGGGATCAGGTCGCGCAGATTTTCGGGTACGACGATCCGCGACCCCGGATGCAGCCCCTCGGGCCGCTGCAGGCCGATGTAGGTGACCGGACCCTCCGGGATGGTCCTGCCGTCCCAGACGGTCGTCGTCGTGGCGTCCATCAGGCCCGTCAGGTAACGCACCGTCAGTTGCTCGCGCTCCACGATGCCGCGCAGCAGCGTAGCCACCGACACCCGGTTGCCCTCCACCCGGTTGGCCGCCGGCGCGCCCCGCAGATACAGGTGCAGCCACTTGGCACGCCACCGGCCGTCGGAGCCGCGCTGGAACGCGACCGGCAGCGCGACCCGGCCCGGCCCGCGCAGACCGGACTTCATGCGCACGGTACGCGGCTCGAAGGGGCGCCCCTGCTGCTCCGTGTCGCGCAGCATGAACCCGAAGAACGACTCCTCGACCTCCTCGAAGCCCTCCCCGGCGAAGATGTTGACCTGCGGGACGATGAACTCCCCGCGCACCGCGCCGAGACGCAGATTGATGAACTCGGAGGCGCCGTCGGGTGCTTCGGTGATGTCACCGGAGTGCTCGCCCTCGAGGTCCTTGAGGTTGGTGTACGCCAGCCAGCAGACCGTCGCGAAGTCGGCGTCCAGCATCAGCGCCGACAAGTCGTAGTCCGTGCGGTGGGCGGCCTGCTTCCAGTACACGAAGAAGCGCAGCAGCTCACCGTCCACGGGCGACAGCGAGCCGCGCGGCAGCACGCCGAGCCCCGCCCCGGCCGCCCTGCCACTGAGCGGCAGCGCTACATCCAGCGCGTCCGGGTCGATGAGCAGATGGCCGGGGTCCGGCAGCCGGCGCCGCAGCTCCTCGTCGAGTACGGCGATCAGACGCTCCCGCTCGGGCGGCAGCACCGGCGGACGCTCGTCCTCGGTGACCCACGCCCGGCCGAGCCGGTTCACGAACACGCGCGTCTCGCCGGTGTCCTGCGCACGGTTGGCCAGGTGCTCACGGACCGAGAGCAGGACTCGCCCGGAGACGTCGGCCACGACCTCCTCGGCGGCGGCGACCACCGTGTCCCGTTCCTCCTGGTCGAGCGCCATGCGCAACAGCCGGTCCAGCGCCCGGAACAGCTTGCCCGGCGCGGACTTCAGCAACGTCACCGCGCCGGTGACGTCGTGCATGCCGAGCAGCTCCTCGACCCGGCCGTCGAAGGAAGGAACCCGCTTCTCACCACGCGCGACCGCGAACACGTCGGCGGCGTGCGGCCACCGCGGGTACTCGTGCGGGTGCAGCCGCTCGCCGAGGCGCTTCCAGGCCTCGCGGTGCACGCGGACGTCCGCGAGCTTGGCGGGTGCGGCCGCGACCACCGAGTCCAGGCCCGCCAGCAGGGCACGGCGCAGCGGCCGGGACAGCTTGCGGAACCGGGTCGGTCCGACCAGGGTCACATCGCCGTCCGACACCGCGCAGGCCAGCCGCAGCACATCGGTGACCGTGTCCAGCAGCGGTGGCGCACCGGCGCGCAGCCGGGCCCGGTTGAGCACGGCACGGTTCTCCCGCACCGGGATCGTCTCGGGCTGCGGCCCGTCCACGCACACCCGGGCCAGCAGGTCGAGGTCACGCAGCGCCTCCTCGCCGAGCGGCGTGCTGCTGCCCGCCAACGCCAGGTACAGGGCGCCGACTTCGGCCTCCGCGTCGTCGCCGAGATGCAGGACCGTCATCCGGTCCCCGGCCGCGGCGATCAGCTCGTCGTGGTGCCCGAGCATCTCGGCGTACGAGTGCTGGTAGCGGCCGTACGACGGCAGGGTCAGCAGGTCGACGACGCCCGCGCCCAACTGCTCGAGGACGCCTTCTCGCGCCTCGTCGTCGGCGAGCGCCTCGGCGATGCAGCGCGTCCAGAACTCGTACGTGTCCGGCACGTTGGCCGGGAAGTCGACGAAGCGGACGTTGTGCGCCACATGGTCGCCGACCATCTCGCGCACGGTGCCCAGCGTCCGCACGGCGATGTCGACCACCGCGCCCTCGTCGAGCCCCGACAGCCGCTCCAGCAGCTCACCGGAGAGCTTGAAGCCCACGGACATCAGCGCGGCGTCGAACTGGCGCGCCGCGACGGCGCCTTGACCGGCGGGGCCGGTGGGGCGCGGGAGGCGACGGGTGTGCCGGACGACCAGGGATTCGAGGCGGTGGATCATGCCGGGATGATCCCAGACCCGAAGAAGTGTTCGCATGCGGGTTTTTGCGGCCGAATCCGTGGATCTCACCTCGCACACGCGCCAGAAGTGCGCGAATTCGCCGGGTATCGTTCCCGGTTCGGCCGGGCATCGTTAGGTGGCGGGGTCCGAGGGTGAGAGGGGAACCATGCCGTCATCCAAGCCGTCGTCCATACGGCCGGCCGGTGCACTGCCGCAGCCGGTGCTCAGTCCGCCGGCACCCGTCGCGGTGTTCCTGGTGGTCACGATCGAACCCGGGGGCGAGAGCGCCGTACGCGACGTGCTTTCCGGGCTCGCGGGGCTGGTACGAGCCGTCGGCTTCCCCAGCCCGGACGGAGGGCTGTGCTGCGTGGCCGGTGTCGGATCCACCGCCTGGGACCGGCTGTTCGAGGGCCCGCGTCCCGGGCGGCTGCACCCCTTCGAGGAGTTGGAGGGACCCCGGCACCGCGCCGTGGCCACCCCGGGCGATCTGCTCTTCCACATCCGTTCCGCCCGCACGGATCTGTGCTTCGCGCTGTCCGCCGAGATCATGAAGCGGCTGCGGGGCGCGGTCACCGTCCAGGACGAGGTCCTCGCCTTCGCCTACTTCGACTCCCGCAACCTCCTCGGCTTCGTCGACGGCACCGAGAACCCGGTCGGCCCGGCGGCGGCCGAGGCGGCGATCGTCGGTGACGAGGACCCCGCCTTCTACGGCGGCAGCTACGCGATCGTGCAGAAGTACGTGCACGACGTCGACGCCTGGGAGGCGCTGGCCGTGGAGGCTCAGGAGAAGGTGATCGGCCGTTCCAAGCTGACCAACATCGAGCTGGACATGCCCGGCTCCCATATTGACGTGAACACGGTCACCGGTCCGGACGGGGAGGAGCTGGAGATACTGCGGGGCGCCATGCCGTTCGGCAGGCCCGGCCACGGAGAGTTCGGCACGTACTTCATCGCCTACGCCCGGACGCCGGACGTTCCGGAGGCCATGCTCCGCAGGATGTTCGTCGGCGGCCCCGAATCCGGCCCGGACCCGATCCTCGACTACTCCCAGGCGGTCACCGGGACCCTGTTCTTCTGCCCGGCGGCCGGCTTCCTGGAAGCGGTCCCGGAAGTGGCCGACACGCACTGACCGGCCGGGACGGCCCGGCCGGGATCAGGACTGCCCGGCCTCGCGCTCGGCGTTCCGCTTCTTGATCCGGGCCGTCTCCTTGCGGACCTCGGCCTGAGTGGCGCGTTCCTTGGTCAGCCACTCGGGCTGCTCGTCCTTGAGCGCGTCGATCTGCTCGGTGGTCAGCGCCTCGGTGACACCGCCACGGGCGAGCCCCGCGATGGAGACGCCGAGCTTGGAGGCGACCACCGGGCGGGGGTGCGGGCCGTCGCGTCGCAGGTCGCGCAGCCACTGCGGCGGGTCGGCCTGGAGCGCGTTCAGCTCCGCGCGCGTGACGACCCCTTCCCGGAACTCGGCGGGGGTGGCTTCGAGGTACACACCCAGCTTCTTCGCCGCTGTCGCGGGCTTCATGGTCTGGGTGCTTTGGTGCGACGTCATGGTCCCCAGGGTATCGAGTGAGTGAACGGCCGCCGACCACGCCCGCCGGCCACGCCCGGTAACCTGGCCAGGTGACAGGCTCGGAAGCACCCCCGCCCACCCCGCAGGCAGCGCCGTCGTTCCGGCTCGCGTACGTCCCGGGAGTGACCCCCGCGAAGTGGGTGCGGATCTGGCAGGAGCGCTTCCCCGACGTGCCCATCGGCCTCCACTCGGTGACCGCGGCCGAGGCGTCCGACCTGCTCCGGGAGGGCCAGGCCGACGCCGGTTTCGTGCGGCTCCCGGTGGACCGTACGTTCTTCAGCGCCATCCCGCTCTACACCGAGACCACGGTCGTCGTCGTGCCCAAGGACCACGTGATCGCGGCGGTCGAGGAGGTCTCCACCGAGGATCTGGCCGACGAGGTCGTCCTCCACCCCCTCGACGACGTCCTCGACTGGGAGCGACCGCCGGGGGAGCCCGCCTTCGAACGGCCCGCCACCACCGCGGACGCCGTCGAGCTGGTCGCGGCGAACATCGGCCTGCTCGTCGTGCCCCAGTCGCTGGCCCGCCTGCACCACCGCAAGGACCTCACCTACCGGACGCTTCTCGACGCCCCCCAGTCGAGCATCGCCCTGTCCTGGCCGGAGGAGGCGACCACCGACCTCGTCGAGGACTTCATCGGCGTCGTCCGCGGCCGCACGGTCAACAGCACCCGGGGCCGTACGGCGTCCCCGTCCACGGCCGCCCAGGAACAGCCGAAACGCAAGCGTCCGGACACCGGCGGCGGCGCGCGTCGTCAGTCCGGCGGCGGTGGCGCCCGGCGCGGCGGCTCCAGCGGCGGCAGGAGCGGCAAGGGAACCAAGGGCACCGGACGGGGCAAGCCCCGCCGCAGGTCGTAGCGGGGCTCACCGGCCGGCTCAGGGGACGTACGTGGCCTGCTGGGCCGTACGCACGACCGTCTGCCCGTCGGCCTGGCCGAGCAGGCCCGCGCTGACCCAGGCGGACACGGTCGAGCGCACCCGCGCGACCAGGGCGCCCTTGCCCGTGAAGGGAGCCCCGGCCCAGATCTCGTCCAGCAGCGTGGTGCCGTCGGATCTCGCGGGGTTGGCGACGCCGGAGTCGGAGTCGCCGAGGATCACCCGCGGTTCGGAGCGCCGGAAATAGGCGTGGGTGGGGTCCTCGGTGCCCTCGAAGAACGGGGCGAACTCGGTGCCGTCGAGCGTGAAGTGGAGCGGCTTGCCGGACACCGGGGTGAGCGAGGGCAGCACGTCGCCGGAGAGAGCGGCGTTGCGATAGAGGCCCAACCGGAGGTGGGTCGTCGCGGAGTTGCGGCCGACGAGGTTGACCGGGCCGAGGAAGAGGGTCTGCAGCGACCGGTCGTCGAGCGCCTCCTCCACCCGCAGCCGGAACGGGATCGAGATCCTGACCGTGTCGCCGGACCGCCAGGTCCGCGAGACCGTGAAGTAGGCCCCCGGCGCCGGAGTACCGCTCACCGCGCTGCCGTTGACCGTCACCCGGAAGCCGGCGGTCGCCCACGACGGCACCCGCAGCCGCAGCGCGAAGGCCGCGCCGCTCCCGCCGAACGTGAGGGTGGTGCCCTGCTCCCGGGGGAAGGACGTGGTCTGCGTGACCGTCACCCCCTTCTCGGCCCAGGTCAGCACGGACGGGCTGTACAGGTTGACGTACAGGGCGCTGCCGTCGGCGGCCTTGAAGTACACCGAGTCCTGGTACTTGGTCGCGCTCTCCATACCGGTGCCCTCGCAGCAGGTCGTGCCCTGCTTGGGCGTGTAGTCGCGCACATGACCGGGCGTGAGCCCGATGAAGTAGGTGACCAGCGGTTTCTCGGCGTCTGCCCGGTCCTGCTTGGAGCCGAGGACCTGGTTGTACAGGGCCCGTTCGTAGTAGTCCATGTACCGCGGCCGCTGCTCGTGGAAGAACAGGGTCCGGCTCAGCTTCAGCATGTTGTACGCGCAGCACGTCTCCGCGTCGGTGTCGCCGATCGTGCCCGCGATCACGTCGCGCGCCCTCCAGAACTCGGCGGTGCTGGTGCCGCCGATGCCGTACATGCGGTGCGGCACGACCATGCCCCAGAAGTTGCGGGCGGCGTCGAGATAGCGGGCCTCACCGGTCGCGTCGTACAGCCGCAGGTACCCGGTGAAGATCGGTATGTGCTGGTTGGCGTGCAGCCCGTCGAGGATGTCGGTGTTCGCCGCGCAGTTGTCGATGAGCCGATCGAGGTCGAACAGCTGGGCCAGCGCGAGGTGTTCGGCCTTGCCGGTGATCGCGTGCAGGTCGCAGACGGCCTCGACGATGCCGCCGAACTCGCCGCTGGAGAAGAGCCCCCACATGCGCTGGAGCGTGGCCTCGGGCAGTTTGGACAGCCGCGCGTGCATCCAGTCGCACATCCCGGAGGCAAGATCGAGGGCCCGCGCGTCCCGGGTGGCGAGATGGGCGTCCAGCACGCCCCGGAGGATCTTGTGGGCGGTGTAGTAGGGCGCCCACACCTTGGTGTAGTCGCTGGTGGTCCTCGACTCCAGATCGATGAACTGCGTCTCCGGATACGCCGCCAGGAACCCGGGGTGGCTGGGTCCTCCCCAGGTCCGGCGCAGCGTGGCGGCCAGGCCGCGTCCGGAGGCGTCGGCGAACGTCCCGCCCGAGGTCTCCTCGAAGGTGTACGAGGCCAGGTCGCCGCGTCCGGCGGAGACGTCGGCGGCCCGGGCGCTCTGCAACTCGGTGATCTCGGCGGCTCCCAGGGCGCGTGACCAGACGTTGAACTCGTCGTAGGCGCCCGCGAAGACGGGGTCGGCGGCGAAGTTGGAGCGGCCGAGCCAGTTGTTGGTGAGGCTGCCGAGCGCGGCCGGGGTGAGGGACATCGCCGTGTTCCGGGCGACGGCGGTGCCGTTCACGTACAGCGTCCCGGTGCCGCCGCCGAGGGTGACGGCGAGGTGGCTCCACCGGCCGAGCGGGAGCGGTGCGGTGCCGTCCAGGCCCTGCTCGCCGCCCGGTCCGCCGGTGGTGACGGCGAAGCGCGGCACACCGGCCCCGTTGCGGGCCGCCAGGTACAGGTACCGGGTGCTGTCGTCGCCGAAGTCGAAGACCCGCGCCCAGTTACCGTCGTGCGAGGGCCGCACCCAGGCCGACAGGGTGATCGCCGTGGCGCCCCCGAGGACGGCGGCCGGGAGATCGACGTACCGGTACGAGCCACGGACGTTCTCGGCGGCCGTACCGAACCTTCCGCCGACGCTCAGCACGACCGGGTCCTCGCGCAGGGCCGCGCGCACCTCGGTCAGCGCGCCGATCATGGTGCCGATCCGGTCGGCGAACACCTGCTCGCCGGTGCCGGCGTAGGCCTGCGACAGCATGGTCAGGAAGTGCCCGGTGTAGTGCCCGCGCAGATTGCCGTTCGCCTCACCGTCCAGCCCCTCCCAGCCGCCGGGCGCGACGGCGCCACCCGTGTCGAGCCCGGCGTTGGCACGGAACACCTGCAACAGCCGGTTCACGTCGTAGCCGCGGGCGTGATCGAGCATCAACTGCCGCTTGTCGGCGAAGAGTCCGGGCCGCAGGGCCACGTCGTCGAGGGCGAACGGCTGCACGGACCAGGCGGTCGGAACGGCGGTCACGGTCTGCGCCTCCTGAACGGCGGCCGCTGCCCGGCCGGTTGCCGTATGGCCGACGGCGGGGACCGCCGCGGCGAGCGCGGCGGCCTGGAACAGGGATCTTCTGGAGAGGGGCGGTGTCATGGGTGCTCCTCCACACAGGGGTCGTCTGGGTCGCCTTGCTCGTCATGACGATCAGCCTTGTTCGTCATGACGAACAACGTACGAATGGTCGACCAGACGTTATGCGTGGGGTGAGGGGGCGTCAACGGTGTTGACGTGATCGGCACTCGGCCGGTCCGCGGACCGGCCGGCCCGCAGGGTCAGCCGGAGGCCCCGGAGCGCACGAGCCAGTCGTACGCCGCTCGTGCCGTGAACTCCGCCTGGCCGCCCCGTACCAGCAGTCCGGCCGCGGCGAACTCCGGTGCGTCCGCCTGGGTGGCCACATACGGGATCGCGATGCAGCGCATGCCGGCCGCCTGTGCCGCGGCGGCGCCGGGGGCCGCGTCCTCCACGACCAGGCAGTCGGCAGGCGCGGTGCCGAGTCGGGCGGCCGCCTCCAGGAACACGTCGGGGGCGGGCTTGCCATGGGCGACCTCGTCGGCCGAGACCACCGTGCGCAACCGGGCGTCCAGGCCCGTGCCCGCCAGAATCGCAGTGATGGCCTCGCGCGACGAACCCGAGGCCACGGCCATCGGGACGCCCTCGGTCGCGAGCAGCTCCACGAACGCGCGCATCTCGGGGTACACGCGCGTGGCGGTGCGCGCGAGCTCCAGATAGCGGGCGTTCTTGGCGGCGAGGAGTTCGTCCACGGTGGCGCGCAGACCGTACTCCCGCTTCCAGAGCGTGACCGTCTCCAGCGTGCTGATACCGACGTAGCGCTCGTGGTCCGCCCATGTGAAGCCGGGCACCCCGTGCTCGGCCAGGAGCTGTCGGCCCGCCTCGAAATAGTTGGGCTCGCTGTCCACGAGTGTTCCGTCGAGATCGAAGATGACCGACATACCGCTGAGTCCGCTCATGGGCCCAGGATGTCAAAGGTCATTTCCGCGCAGCCGTCCGCCCGATCGACTCCACCAGCGGCAGCAGCCGCTGCGGGACGCGTTCGCGCAGGGCCACCTCGGAGCGGGTGCGGACCACGCCGGGCAGGCTGATCAGCTTCTGGATCACGTCCTCGAGGTGGCCGTTGTCACGAGCCACCACCCGGGTCAGCAGATCTCCGCCGCCCGTGATCGAGAAGGCCTCGACGATCTCCGGAACGGCGGCGAGCGCGTCGCCGACGTCGTCGAGGTGGCCCTGCGTGACCTCGATGTGCACGAACGCCAGCACCGGATGGCCGAGCGCCGCGGGCGAGAGCGTCGGCCCCGTGCCGGTGATCACGCCGTCCCGCTCCAGCCGGTCCAGCCGGGCCTGGAGCGTGCCGCGCGCCACGCCGAGGATCCGGGCGTACTCGCGCACGCTGGTGCGCGGCTGCTCCAGCAGCAGCCGCAGGATGCGGGTGTCCAGCTCGTCCACGGCCATGGTTTCCCGGCCCCTCCACGGATCTGGTCCGTTGGCTCGCCGGTGGACGAGCCGGGACCGATATTCCTGTACCAGTGGCACAGCATAGAGGGCGACACTTGAGCCAGTCTCCGTATGGATGCTGCAATGGGGCGGTCGATGGCGCTGCGGATCCCCGCGGCGCCTTTTTCATGCGGGCGAGAAGGGGCGGTAAACAGTGCTGAAGAGGGTGTTCGCGGCGCCGGACCCGGGGCGGGCGCGGCTGCGCTTCGCCGTGCGGGCCGTGCTCGGCATCGGGCTCGCGGTCGTCGTCTGCGGCCTGGCCGGACATTCCCTCGTCGGTGCCGTCACCGGCGGGCTCGCCGCGCTGCTCGCCCTGTTCACCGTCACCGACGCCACGGTCCGCGGGCAGGCGGTCACCACCGCGCTGCTGCCGCTCGTCGGCCTGCCCGTCCTCGCGGCGGCGGCCGAGCTCCACGACCACCCCGTCGCCCGCGACGTCACCTTCCTCGCCGTCGTCGGCGTCGGCGTCTACGCCCGCCGCTGGGGACCGCGCGGACACAGCCTCGGCGTGTTCGCGTTCATGACCTTCTTCGTGGCGCAGTTCCTGCACGCCACCCCCGGACAGCTGCCCGAGCTGTACGCCGCCGTCCTGCTGTCCCTGCTCACCGCGGCGGCGGTGCGGTTCGGACTGTGGTGCTACGAGCGCCGGCTGCCCCCGGCGCCCGTGCCCGCGCCGCCGGGCGGCGGCGGACTCGCCCGCGTGACCACGCGCCAGGCGATCCAGGCCACCGCCGGCGCGGGCTTCGCCCTGGTCGTGGGCCAGCTGGTGTCCGGGCAGCGCTGGTACTGGGCGGTCGGCGCCACCTGGTGGATCTTCGTCAACACCACCTCGCGCGGCGAGACCCTGGTCCGCGGCTTCCGCCGGGTCCTCGGCACGGTGATCGGCATCGGCCTCGGCCTGCTCGTCGCCGTCCCGCTGCACGGCGCGGTGGTCCCGACGGCCGCGCTCCTCGCCGTCTGCGTCTTCGGCATCTTCTACACGGCCGCCGTGTCCTACACCTGGATGATGCTCAGCGTCACCGTGCTTGCCGAGCTCCTCTACGGTCTCCTCGGCGTCCTCGAACCCGCCCTGCTCGCGTTGCGGCTCGCGGAGACGGCCGTCGGCGCGATCGGCGCCGTGCTGGCCGTGCTGTTCGTGCTGCCCGTCACCACGCACGCCATCACCGACGCCTGGGTCCAGCGAGCCCTGCGCTGCGTCCACGCGGCCACCGCGGAGGCCGCGGCGCGACTGGCCGGCGACGAGAGCGCCGACCCGGCGTCCCGGGTCGCCGAGCTGGAACAGCTGCTCGGCCGCGTACGGCTCTCCCTCGCCCCGCTCGTGCACCCGCTGAACCCGATGCCGGCCCGCAAGCGGCGCGCCCGGCAGGTGCTGGCCCTGCTCGACGACTGCGCGCGGGAGGTCCGCGGCCTGGCCGCCGTCGCCGCCGACCCCGTGGCCTCGCACGACGCCCGGCTCGCCGCCGCGTGCTGGCGCGTCGAGGCCGCCGTGGAGGCGCTGACCGGCGGTGCGGACATCAGCGCGCCCGCGGCCCACACAGGCGCGGCGGACCCCGCGCTGGCCCATCTGCACGGCCTGGAGCGGGCCCTTGCCGAACTCGCGCAGCCGCTGCGGGCGCCGTCGGGATCTCCGCTGGTCGCTCCACGGGTCTAGCGGTTCCCGCGAGCGCACGTCCGCGGGCG
The DNA here is from genome assembly GCF_043195415.1 of Streptomyces sp. Y7. Classification (NCBI taxonomy): domain Bacteria; kingdom Bacillati; phylum Actinomycetota; class Actinomycetes; order Kitasatosporales; family Streptomycetaceae; genus Streptomyces; species Streptomyces sp. Y7. The sequence continues at coordinate 56,126 of NZ_JBIDDQ010000027.1, read as the reverse complement.
CGTCGTGGCCGGTCGCGCAGTTCCCCGCGCCCCTTTGGGGCGCTGCCCTGGCTGGTCGTGGTTCTGGCCGGGTGGTGTGTGGGGTGGCGGTAGGGGTCGTCGTGCTTCTGCGGGCGCGTCGTGGCTGGTTGCGCAGTTCCCCGCGCCCCTTTGGGGCGCTGCCCTGGCTGGTCGTGGTTCTGGCCGGGTGGTGTGTGGGGTGGCGGTAGGGGTCGTCGTGCTTCTGCGGGCGCGTCGTGGCTGGTCGCGCCGTTCCCCGCGCTCCTTTGGGGCGCTACGGAGCGTGAGGTGAACTCGCCGACGATCAGGCGACCTTGGTCTAGACCGATGATGATCCGCTGCTACCGTCAGCCCGGACGGCACTCGACCGGAAGGGGACTGCGGTGGCAGACGTCGGCAGGCGGGGCAGACGGGCCTACATCGGATCGTTCACGGCGGCCGGAGGTCATGGCATCACCACGGCGTCCGTGGCCGCGGACAGCGGTGCGCTGATCGTCCAGAGCGGTGTGCGTGACGTGCCCGACCCCTCGTACCTGGCCCTGTCGCCCGCCGGCGACACGCTCTACGCGGTCAGTGAGACCGCCGAGGGCGCGGTGGTCGCGTACCGCGTGACCGGGGGCAGGCCCGAGCTCCTCGGCTCGCCGGTCCCGGTGGACGGCAGCGGTCCGACCCACCTCGGCCTGTTCGCCGGTCACGTCCTGACCGCCAACTACGGCTCCGGCAGCGTGACCGCCGTGCCCGTGCGCTCCGACGGCACCCTCGCGGACGCCCCTCCCGTCGTCCTGCGGCACACCGGCTCCGGCCCCCACACGCCACGGCAGCAGGGACCGCACGCCCACCAGGTGCAGTCCGACCCGAGCGGCCGCTGGGCCGTCAGCGTCGACCTCGGCACCGATTCGGTGCGGGTGTGCACCCTGGCCGACGGCACGCTCGAAGTGCACCGGGAGATCGCCCTGCGCCCCGGCTCCGGCCCGCGTCACCTGGCCTTCCACCCGCACGGCCGGTACGCGTACGTCGTCAACGAACTCACCCCGACCGTCACCGTGTGCCACTGGGACGCCGAGGACGGCACCCTGAAGCCGCTCACCGAGACACCGGTGCTGCCGGGCGCCCCGGCCGGCGACGCCTACCCGTCGGGGATCGTCGCCTCGCCCGACGGCCGCTTCGTGTGGACCGCCACCCGCGGCGAGGACGTGATCTCCACGTTCGCCGTCGAGGACGAGGACCTGCGGCTGGTCGGCACGGTGCCCTGCGCCGGGCACTGGCCGCGCGCGCTGACCGAGGCGGACGGGTTCCTGTACGTGGCGAACGAACGCTCCGGAGACGTCTCCTGGTTCGTCCTCGACCCCGACCGGGGGCTGCCGCGCCACGAGGGCTCGATCGAGGTGCCCGCGGCGTCCTGCGTGGTCTTCGGACCGGGCCCGGACCCGGCCGGCTGACCCACGCCGAAGGGTCCGCTGCGGCTGTCCCACTCGGTGACCCGACGCCGTAGGGCCTGGCTTGAGGTGTCCCGCGGGGTGACCGGACGTCGAAGCGTCCGCTGCGGCTGTTCTGTCGGGAGGGCGACGCCGTAGGGCCCGGTTTCAGGTGTGCCGCCGGGTGACCCGACGTCGAAGGGCCCGCTCCGGGTGAGGAGCGGGCCCTTCCGCGTTGCGGCTGTGAGGCGCGCGTCAGCGCACCGGCGTGCCCTGCGGCTGCGGCGGGGCGATGCCCAGTGCCGTCGTGTACTTCGACAGGGCGAGCTTGCCGATCGCCGGGTACGCGCCCAGCGCCTCGGCGGCGGAGCAGCCCGCCTCCTGCGCGGCCTCCGCGACCAGGCTCGGGTCGATCTCCGGCCCTATCAGGTACGGCGCCAGCGCGAGCTGCTGCGAGCCCGAGGACCGCAGCTGCTCGGCGACGGCCGTGATCGAGCCCTCCTGGTCCAGGGCCGCCGCCATCACCGGCACGGCGAGGCGCGCGGCGAGCAGCATGCCGGTGATCCCGGCCGCCTGCACGGCCTCCTCGCCGCCGACGGACGCCAGGACGATGCCGTCCGCGGCCGTGGCCACGGTGAACAGGCGGGCGCGGTCGGCGCGGGCCAGCCCGGCCTCCGACAGCCGCACGTGCAGCGCCTCGGCGAGCAGCGGGTGCGGGCCGAGCACATCGGTCAGGTCGGCCGCGACGCGGCTGTCCATCACGGCCTGGCGGATGACGCGCAGCAGCGCGCTGTCCGGGCCGGCCAGCAGCGGCACGACGACCGCGACGGGGCCCTCGGGCTCCTTGGCCTCCACACCCGCGGCGAGCGCCTGCTCGTAGCGGGCGGTGCGCTCCTCGGCGGCGTGCACGAGCACCGACTGAAGCGTGAGGAACTCCGCGTCATCACCGTCGACGTACCCGATCCGGGCGTCGAGACCGGGGAGCTCGGAGCGCGCGATGCTCACGACCTCCTCCGCGAGGCCGCGGGTGGCGGCGCTCGGCGTGCCCGGCACCGCGAGAACGAGCGCGGGCGCGCCCTCGGGAGCCGCCAACGGCTCGGGTCGGCGGTGCCGCCCGGGCTGACGAGGTCGCGGCATTCGTACTGGCAGGCCGGACGCGGGCCCAGTGGGGGAGCTCATGGCGACGCATGTTACTGGCTTCTTGGGCTCCCCTGTTCGGGGAGGGTGCAGGTGAGCGGTATCCGTCCGCTTTTGTCTGATTGAGTTACCTGCGGGAGGGAAGGGGGTGGCGTAGTGGGATCAGTCCCCTTTTCCGATCACCACGCAGAGCATCGCCTCGTCACTCGGCAGAGTGAGTTCACCCGTCGCCAGTTCGGTCGCGATGCGCACCGACCCCTGCAACGGATCCCCGTCGGCCGGCACCCGCCGCGCGTGCGGAAGCCGCTTCGACAACTCCTCGTCCAGCGGTACGACAAGAGGGGCGCCCAGGTTCAACAGGCCACCGGTGACGGTGACTTGAGGCTCACCGGCGGCGGGGCAGACGGCGGCCGCGGAGTCGGCCATGTGCCGTGCCGCGGCCCGCAGGATGTCCGCGGCGACCGGGTCGTCGGCGCAGCAGCCGGCCACTTCCGGAGCGAAGGACGCGAGGACGGCGGGCCGGTCCGGACGGGGATAGAGCTTGCCGGGCAGCCCGCGCACCGGGCCGAACAAATTCTCCGCGCGGGCGAGCAGCGCCGCCGATCCGTCGGGGCGTCCGTCGTGCGCGCGCATCGCCGCCTCGAGCCCGGCCCGTCCGATCCAGGCACCGCCGCCGCAGTCGCCGAGCAGATGACCCCAGCCGTCCGCACGGCGCCAGCTCGTCAGGTCGGTGCCGATCGCGATCAGTCCCGTGCCCGCCGCCACGACCGCACCCGGCCGGGCGCCGAGGGCGCCGACGTACGCGGTGACGGCATCGGCGACCAGCGCGACCCGCCTGATGCCGAACTCGCGCTCCAGCGCGCCCGGCAGTTCCGCACGCAGCCCCTCACCGAGGCTGGCCAGCCCTGCGGCCCCGACGGCGACCGCACCCGGCACGGGGACCCCGGCCTCGGCCGTCGCCGCCCGCACCAGCGGCACGAGCTGCTCCATGAAATGCCCGGCGTCGATGCCGCGTTCGCCGGTGCGTACCGGCTCACGGGACGCGCGCCGGGCCAGAACTCCACGGCCGGCGGCCCCGACGGCGACCCGCATGCCGGAGCCCCCGGAGTCGACCGCGACGAAGCCGGCGCCGCCGGTCACGGCAGGCGCCAGTCCACGGGTTGGCCGCCCTGGCCGATCAACAGGTCGTTGGCGCGGCTGAACGGGCGGGAGCCGAAGAAGCCGCGGTCGGCGGACATGGGGGAGGGGTGGGCGGACTCCACCGAGGGGAGATCACCCAGCAGGGGACGGAGGTTGCGGGCGTCCCGGCCCCAGAGGATGGACACGAGCGGCTTGCCGCGGGCGGCGAGCGCGCGGATGGCCTGCTCCGTGACCCCCTCCCAGCCCTTGCCGCGATGGGCGGCCGGTTTGCGCGGGGCCGTGGTGAGCGCCCTGTTGAGCAGCAGCACACCCTGCTGGGTCCACGGCGTCAGATCGCCGCTGGACGGCGGCTGCAGCCCCAGGTCGTTGTTCAGCTCGCGGTAGATGTTGATGAGGCTGCCCGGCAGCGGACGCACATCCGGGGCCACCGAGAAGGACAGCCCCACCGCATGTCCCGGGGTCGGGTACGGGTCCTGTCCGACGATCAGGACCCGTACGTCGTCGAAGGGCTGCTGGAAGGCCCGCAGGACGTTCGGCCCGGCCGGCAGATAGGTGCGTCCCGCGGCGATCTCGGCGCGCAGGAAGTCGCCCATCGCGGCGATCCGTTCGGCCACGGGTTCCAGGGCCTTCGCCCAGCCCGCTTCGACGATTTCATGCAAGGGTCGTGGTGCCACGGGCGTCACCCTACTGCCGTAGGGGCAGCGGTGATCAACCAGTGGCCAAGGCCGGCCCGTAAGCCGCCACGGCTCATGCGATCACCGCGGCCCTGACGCACAGCACGTCCGGCAGGTGGGAGGCCAGTTGCTGCCAGCTGTCGCCGTCGTCCGCGGAGGCGAACACCTCGCCGTTGCGGTTGCCGAAGTACACGCCCGCCGGGTCCGCGTCGTCCGTGCACATCGCGTCGCGCAGCACCGTGCCGTAGTGGTCCCCCTGCGGCAGCCCCGCCGACAGCGGCTCCCAGCTCTTGCCCGCGTCCGCCGTACGGAAGACGCGGCAGCGCCGGTCGGCGGGGACGCGGTCGGCGTCCGCGTTGATCGGGAAGACGTAGGCCGTCTCGCCGCGGTGCGGGTGGGCGGCCGCCGCGAAGCCGAACGTGGACGGCAGGCCCTCGCCGATGTCGGTCCAGTGCGCGCCCGCGTCGTCGCTGCGGTACACCCCCCAGTGGTTCTGGAGGTACAGCCGGTCCGCGTCGGCCGAGTCCTGCGCGACCTTGTGCACGCACTGGCCGAACTCCGGGTTCGGATCGGGCAGGAACACCGCGGAGAGACCGGAGTTGGACGGTGCCCAGCTCGCGCCGCCGTCGGCGGTCCTGAACACTCCGGCGGTCGAGACGGCCACCGTCACCGACTTCGGGTCGCGCCGGTCGGTGATCACGGTGTGCAGGCCCTCACCGCCGCCGCCCGGCACCCACTTGGACCGGGTCGGGTGCTCCCACAGCGGGCGGATCAGCTCGAAGGTCTCGCCGCGGTCCACCGAGCGGTACAGCGCCGCCGGTTCCGTGCCCGCGTACACCACGTCCGGCTCCGCGGCCGCCGGGTGCAGCTGCCACACCCGCTCGAGAGAGGCGCCGGTGTCCTTCGGGAACTTGACGGCCGGCTGGGCCGGTTCGGTCCAGGTGCGGCCCAGGTCGTCGGAGTGGAACACGGACGGGCCCCAGTGCGCGCTGTCGCCGCCGGCCAGCAGCCGCGGACGCTCGGTCCGGGTGTCGATCGCGACCGAGTACACCGCCTGGGCGTTGAAGTAGGGACTCTCGTCGAACTCCCAGGTGTCACCTCGCCTGCGCCCGATGAACAGGCCCTTGCGTGTTCCCACGGCGAGCAATACCTCGGTCATGCCGATCACCTCCGCGACGCCTTTGTCTCAGACAGGGGCCAGTCTGCACCCAGGCACTGACAGTCACCCCCGGAAAGGAAGACGTCGCAGGTCAGCCCGGCGATGATAGCCGCGCGCCCCACTCGGCGGGCCCCTTTGGCGAAGACGCCCGCCGGGGCCGCGTGACCCGTGCCACCGTCGAGCCGGGTAGGTGCCGTGAGCATCCGCCTGCCGGCTCCCGTAAGGGAGGGAGGTCGGTACGGCATGTTCGTGCGCTCATGAGGAGGAAGCCTTCGATGGCGTTCCGTGGTCCGCAGGTGTGGCTGTGGCGTTGGCGGCGCAATCCGCTCAAGCGCCGGGCCGACGCGGTGGAGGCCTGGGTGCTGCTCGCCGCCTGGACGCTCACCGTCCTCGCCGGGGTGCTCGCGGGTCTGACGACGGCCCGCACGGTGGAGCAGGGGATGGCCAGGGAACGCGTCGAATGGCGGCCCGCGGTGGCCCTGCTCACCGAACAGGCGCCGGGCACGGCCGACTCCCGCACCGCCGCCTCCAGCAGCGCGCAGGTGTGGGCGAAGGTCCGCTGGAGCGCGCGCGACGGCTCGCCGCACACCGGGCAGGCCCGGGTCCAGCCCGGCAGCGGCGTCGGCACACCGGTCACCGTCTGGACCGACCCCGAGGGCCGCCTGGTGACGAGACCGGCCACCCCGTCCGAGGCCCGCACCCGAGCCACCCTGGTCGGCGGCCTCGCGGGCGTCTGCGCCGCGTGCGTCCCCTTCGTCGCGGGCCGGGCCCTGCGCAGCCGTCTGGAGAGCCGGCGCATCGACCAGTGGGGCTACGAGTGGGCGCGGTTCGGCCCGTTGTGGGGCGGGCGGACCAGGGGGTGATGGCCGGGCACGTCCCCGGGTGAGTACCTCCGGCCCGTTGTGGGGCGGGCGGACCGGAGGGGTGATGGCCGGGCATGCCCCCTGGGTGGGCACCTCCGGTCCGTTGTGGGGCGGGCGGACGGGAGGGTGATGGCCGGGCACGTCCCCGGGTGGGCACCTCCGGCCCGTGGTGGGGCGGGCGGACCGGAGGGTGGCGGCCGGGCACGTCCCCCCGGCGGGCACCTCACCCCTGAGCCGGCAACGCCCGCTCCAGGATCCCGTCGACGTCCGCCGAGTCCGGCAGCGTCCCGAACGCGTGCCCCCAGTCGCCGCCGAGCCGGGTCGCGCAGAACGCGTCGGCGACCGCCGCGGGGGCGTGCCGGACCAGCAGGGACGCCTGCAGGGCCAGGGCCATCTGCTCGACCAGACGCCGCGCACCGGCCTGTGAGCCCGTGGCCAGCATGTCCTTCAGCCGGACGACGGCCGCGTCCAGACGGGCGTCCGCGCCGCGCACCGAGATGAGTTCGCCGAACAGGGCCTCGGCGGTGCCCTCCTCCCGGCTCAACGCCCGCAGCACGTCCAGCGCGTTGACGTTCCCCGAGCCCTCCCAGATCGACAGCAGGGGAGCCTCGCGGTAGTGGCGGGGCATGCCGGAGTCCTCGACGTAGCCGTTGCCGCCCAGGCACTCCAGGGCCTCCGCGATGAAGGCCGGACCCCGCTTGGTGACCCAGTACTTGCCGACGGCCGTCGCGATCCGGCGGAACGCCGTCTCGGTCCCGTCCGTGTCGGCTCCGCGCACCACGCGATCGGCCGCGCCGGCCAGCCGCAGCGTGAGGGTCGTCGCCGCCTCGGACTCCAGGGCCAGGTCGGCGAGGACGTTGCGCATCAGGGGCTGGTCGACCAGCCGTGCGCCGAACGCGCTGCGGTGCCGGACATGGTGACCCGCCTCGACGAGCGTCTTGCGCATCAGCGTCGCCGAGGACATCACGCAGTCCAGCCGGGTGCAGTTGACCATCTCGATGATCGTCTTCACGCCCCGCCCCTCGGGCCCGACCAGCCAGGCGACGGTGCCGTCGAACTCGGGCTCGGAGGAGGCGTTGGAGCGGTTGCCCAGCTTGTCCTTCAGCCGCTGGATGCGGAACGTGTTGCGGCTGCCGTCGGGCAGGACGCGCGGCACGAGGAAGCAGGACAGGCCACCCGGCGCCTGGGCCAGCACCAGGAAGACATCGCACATGGGCGCCGAGGTGAACCACTTGTGCCCGCGCAGCGTGTACATGCCGGGCTCGGCGGTCGGCCACGCCGTGGTCGTGTTCGTCCGGACGTCGGAGCCGCCCTGCTTCTCGGTCATCCCCATGCCCGCGAGCAGTCCCCGCTTCTCGGTGGGCACCCGCAGCCCCGGGTCGTACTCCCGGCTGGTGAGCAGCGGTTCGTAGACCTTGGCGAGCTCGGGCTGGCGGCGCAGCACGGGGACGGCCGCGTACGTCATCGACGTCGGACAGCCGTGCCCGGCCTCGGTGTGGCCCCACACCATCCCGCCGGCGGTCCGGGCGACATGCGCGCCGGGCCGGTCGTCCGCCCAGGGCGCCGCCGCGAGGCCCTCGCCGACCGCGACCCGCATCAGGTGGTGCCAGCTCGGATGGAACTCGACCTCGTCGACGCGATGCCCGTACCGGTCGTGCGTCCGCAGCTCCGGTTCGTGCCGGTTGGCCTGCTCCCCCCACTCCTGCGCCTCGACGCTGCCGGCCCGCAGGCCGAGCCGCCGGAGCTCCTCCTCGGCCCAGCCGGCACCCTCCCGGTGCAGCCCTTCGAACAGGGCCGTGTCCTGCGACGCGTCGTACGGCGCCAGAGGCGGGGGCTGGTTGGTGACGTCGTGCGTGGCGTACTGCCCGGACTGCTCCTGCGCGCCTGTCGAGACCATGCCGTCAGTGTTGCACTATCACTGCGGTCGCAGCAATCCTGTAATACGTCGAGCCGGCACGTAAGGTACCTGGCCATGCCGAACAACGCGTCACCGCAGGCCGACGAGGTGGAACTGCGCCCGCTGTCCGCCCGCTCGGTCGTCCTCAGCCTGCTGCTCGGTCTGCATCCGCCGGAGCTGCCGGTGAAGGACCTGGTGCGCGGAGTGGAGCCGTTCGGGATCGCGGGGTCGACCCTGCGGGCCGCGCTCAGCCGGATGACGGCGGCCGGCGATCTGCGGCGCGCGGACACGGTCTACGGGCTCAGCGACCGGCTGCTGGAACGCCAGCGACGCCAGGACGACGCCGTCCACCCCGAAACCCGGCCCTGGACCGGCGACTGGGAGATGGTCGTGGTCACGGCCACGGGCCGGAGTGCCGCCGAACGCGCCGAACTGCGCACCGGCCTGACGCGTCTGCGGCTCGCCGAACTCCGCGAGGGCGTCTGGCTGCGCCCGGCCAACCTGCGCCGCACCCTGCCGGACTCCCTCGGTGAGGTGGCTCAGTGCTACACGGCCCGGCCCGGCGGCCCGGCGCGTGAACTGGCCGCGGGCCTGTGGCCGCTGGACGCGTGGGCCGGCACCGGGCGCGCCCTGCTGGCCCATGTCGCCGGCGCCCGCGGCCCGTCCGACCGCTTCACCGGCTTCGCCGCCGTCGTACGGCATCTGCTCGCCGACCCGGTGCTGCCCCCCGAACTCCTGCCCGCCGACTGGCCGGGCGAGCGGCTGCGGGCCGCGTACGCGGACTACCGGCGGGAGTTGGCGCGGGACGCGCGCGTGAGTGGCCTGCGGGCGTGACACGGCGGCCGTCCGAAGCGCCGAGCAGTCGCTTCGGACGGCCGCGTTCACCGCGGGGACCGCCTGTCCCTGCGGGCTACCTGTACGTGATGTCCGAGCTGGAGTACAGGCAGTTCGTGCTGTCGGGTCCCGTGCCGACAGCCGTGTTGTTGTTGTACTTCTGGCACGGGATGACCTTGCGGCTCGCGTCGTTGAGGATCGTGATGCCGCGCAGCGTCGCCACGTCGCCCCGGTTGACGTTGATGCCGACGAGGCGGGCCGTGGACCCGGTGCCGGTCACCTCGATGTTGCTGAGGTTGACCTTGCGCGTGTACTGCGTGGAGCAGTCGCCGCACGAGCGGTACAGCGTCTTGAACTCGCTGACCGCGAAGTTGGAGATGTTCAGCGTGCCGGGCCCGTTGTGCTGGAAGACCTTGTCGGCCGCCTTCTTCGCGCCGCCGCCCGTCACGGTGTAGGTGGAGCCGCCGCGGAAGGTGGCGGCGTCCTCGCCGACGTCCTCCCACCACACGTTCTGCAGGGTGCAGGAACCCTCGCAGTGGATGCCGTCGGCGCCGGGCGCGCCGATGATGACGTTCTTCAGCGTCGCGCCCGCCGCGAGCTCGAAGATCGGGTCCTGGCCCTCCTCCTGCCCGTCGCCGGCCAGGTCTCCGCTGCCGTAGTAGCGGACCATGCCGCCGTCCCGGACGCCGGACACCTGGATGGTGGAGCTCACCGGCTGACTGCCGGAGGGCGTCGGCCAGGTGGCGGCGCTCGCCGGCGGTACGCCGATTGTCGTGATCATGACAGAGGAGAGTCCGAGTGCGGCCAGACCGCCGGTCAGCGCGCGCCGGCGGGGGCGCGGCCTTGCTGGTGAGGTCATGTCCCGATGCCTTCTTCCGGTTGGGGGTGGTCGGAGCTCCGCGTGCCCGTGCCGCCTTCCGCCTCATGCGCATACGTGAACCGTGCGTGTCATGCGGAACGTCATGCGCGGCCAGGGCGGACATGTGGGGCTGCCGTCGAGCGGCTTGGTCACGCTGCTGAACGGAACGTATGGGGTAAGCGCTTTCTGGTCAACGCTTTGTGCGGCGGAATTCGGTCAGTTCTGATGGGGGTTCGAGGGGAAGCAAGGGCTCTCTGATCGACATCGTGGGAGCGCTTCCATGATGGACGTGTCCATGCCACGATGCACTCGCATGTGTGCCGTACGGCTCGCATGCTTTTCACGTGAGAGGACGTCCACGAGCCGCGATCGGAAGGGACAAGGACGTGCCCACCCCCCACCGCACGACCGCGAGACGACAGCTCCTGACGCTGCTTGCCGCCCTGCTGCCGCTGCTGGCGGCCCTGCTCGTCGCCGCGCCGGAGGCCGACGCCCGCACGGAGGCGGCCGATGCCCGCACGGAGGCGGCCGATGCCCGCACGGAGGCGGCCGGCGCCCGCACGGAGGCGGCCGATGCCGTCCCGGCCGCGACGCTCACCGAGGTCACCGACTTCGGCGCCAACCCCAGCAACCTGCGGATGTACGTGTACGTGCCGGAGAACCTGGCCCCGAAGCCCGCGATCGTGGTGGCCGTGCACTGGTGCACCGGCTCGGGCCCGGACATGTACAACGGCACCGAGTACGACACGCTCGCCGACCGGTACGGCTTCCTCGTCCTGTACCCGTCCGTCACCCGCAGCAGCAAGTGCTTCGACGTCTCCTCGCCGCAGGCGCTCCGACGCGATGGTGGCAGCGACCCGGTCGGCATCAGATCCATGGTCGACTGGGCCACGCGCACCTACGGTGCCGACACCGACCGCGTCTTCGCCACCGGCATCTCCTCCGGCGCGATGATGACCAACGTCCTGCTCGGCGACTACCCCGACGTGTTCGCCGCCGGTGCCGCCTTCGCGGGCGTCCCCTTCGGCTGCTTCGCCACCACCGACGGCTCCGAGTGGAACAGCGCGTGCGCCCAGGGCACCGTCAGCCGGACCGCGCAGCAGTGGGGCGACACCGCCCGCGCCGCGTACCCCGGCTACACCGGCCGGCGCCCACGGATGCAGCTGTGGCACGGCAGCGAGGACGACGTCCTGCGGTACCCCAACCTCGGGGAGATGATCAAGCAGTGGACGAACGTCCAGGGTGTCGGTCAGAACCCGGCCGCCACCGACACACCCCAGTCCGGCTGGACCCGCACCCGCTACGGCGGCACCGGTGACCGCGCTCCCGTCGAGGCGATCAGCCTCCAGGGCGTCGGGCACAACCTCTACGGCTCCGGTATGGCCGCCCGGGTCCTCACCTTCTTCGGCCTCGACGGCGGCGGCCCCGCCCCGCAGCCCCAGCCCGGAGCCTGCCGGGTGAGCGTCACGACCAACGCCTGGAACACCGGCCTCACCGCCTCCGTGACCCTCACCAACACGACCTCCGCGTCCGTCAACGGCTGGCGGCTCGGCTTCACCCTGCCCACCGGGCAGACGATCACCAACGGCTGGGGAGCCACGTACGCCCCGGCCTCGGGCTCGGTGACGGCGACCGACGCCTCGTACAACGCGGTCCTCGCACCGGGCGCGAGCGTCGCCCTCGGCTACCAGGCGAACCACACCGGCAACAGCGCGGCGCCGGGTGCGTTCACGCTCAATGGGGCGGCCTGTTCGGCGGGGTGATTCCGCGCCGGGGCTGCCGTGGCCGGGGATCGGGCCTCCTGCCGCGTCGGGACGGGCAGCAGGATCGGGCCTCTCACCACGCCGGGGGATCGGGCCTCTCGCCACGCGGGGGTGGTCTGGGGGGCGGGTCCTCTCGTGACGTGCGGGTGGGCTCGGGGACGGGCCTCTCTTGACGCCGGGGTGCGCAGGGGATGGGGCCTCTCTTGACGCCGGTGTGCGCACGGGATCGGGCCTGACGCCGACGGGCGGCGGGCTCCTCGCCGGGGAGTGCGCGCAGGCTCGGCAGGCCGTAGTGGCGCAGGGTGTCGAGGGGGCGGTAGCGGATGAGGACCTCTCGCCACGCGGGGGCCGGCAGGAGGAGCCCGCCACCCGCTACGCCGCGGGCGGCAAGGGGGCCCGGCTCCGGCCACGCCGTGGGCGGCAGAGGGGCCCGTCACACGCAACGCCGCGGGCGGCGAGGGGGCCCGGCTCCGGCCACGCCGTGGGCGGCAGAGGGGCCCGTCACACGCAACGCCGCGGGCGGCGAGGGAGCCCCTCCCGCCACGGCAGGCCGCGGCAGCCGCCGCCAGCGTCGCCCTACCTGCCCTACCTGCCCCAACGCGAACACGGCGCCGCCGATCGTGATCATCGTGTCGGGCGGATGACATGCCGTTCTGCGGGAACTCGGCGGCACGCAAGGCGAAGTCGATCCAGGGCACGGGGCACGCGATGGTTCTGTCACTGCTCAGACGTCCGACGGCCGCCGCGGCCGGGCTGGTCGCGGCCGGGCCCCGACTGCTCGCCAGAGGAGCCGCGCCCGCGGTGGGGATCGCCGCGGGGGCCGTGGCCGGCACGGCCCGGGCGGGGGTCCGGGGCGCCGACAGCGCGGTCCGGGTCGGACGGGTCGCCCGCAACACACTCGCCGTGCGCCCGCAGCCCTGGCGGTCCGGCCCACGGGCCCATCTCGCCCTGCGGCCCGAGGCACTGGACCGCGTACGGCGGCAGGGCGGCACGGAACGCGCGGCGCGCAAAGTGGCCGCGGCCCTGGCCGAACGGCCCGACGTGGCCCTCGCCTACTGGGACGGCGGGCTGCGCCGGCTGGTGGTCAAGGCCGTCGAGGACTCGGCCTGCGACGAGGTGCTGCGGAAGGCGGCCGAGATCGCGTCCCGGCACGGTCTGGCCCCGACGACCGAGGCGCTGGAGGAAGTCCCCCACCCGGCCGACCCCGCCGGAGTGAGGGCCGCCGCCACGACGCTCGCCGTCGACGGAATCGGCATCGCGGCCGCGCTGGCCGGGTACGCCCTGCGGCTGCCCGCCTCACCCAGGGCCGTGACCGCGCTGGTGACACTGCTCCGGGAGAACCCGGCCTTCCGCGGCTGGCTCCGCGCGCGAGTGGGCCCCTCGCGCATGGACGTCGCGCTGGCCGTGGCGCACGCGGCCGCGCACGGAGCGGGCCGTACCCCGACCGCCCTGGTGCTCGACGGCGCGCTGCGCTCGCTCCAGCTGGCCGAGACGGTGGCACGCGCCGCCGCCTTCGACAAGGTCCACGACGACGTCTGCACGCCCGAGCGGTCCAGCGTCGCGGGCGACGGCTTCGGGCGCCCGCCGCTGCGCACCTCCCCGGCGCAGGAGTACGCCGCGCACGCCGAGGCCGGCAGCCTGGTGGGCGCGGCGGCCATCCTGCTGGTCAAGCACGACGGCACCGAGGCCGCGGAGGCGGTGCTCGCGGGCGCGCCCAAGGCCGCGCGCTACGGGCCCGCCGCCTTCCACGCCGTACTGGGCTCCGCTCTGGCCCGTACGGGCGTCCTGGTCCGGGACATCGAGCGGCTGCGGCAGCTGGAGATGGCCGACACGATCGTGCTGCACCCGAGCGCGCTGCGGACGCAGGGGGCCGGCGCCGACCCGTGGGCCGAGGCCGTGCTGGACGCGGCGCGACGTGCGGGGCTGCGCGTCGTGATGGTGGACGACCCGGCGCTGGCCGACTTCACCGGCCTCGCCGACCAGGTCGTGCGCGACGGACGGCCCCTGGGCGAGGTCGTCGAGGAACTGCGGGGTGAGCACGGCGTCGTCGTCACCGTCGCCCGGCCCGGCGCGGACGACGAGGACGTGCTCGCCGGGCTGCTGGCCGGCGACGTGGCCGTCGCCCTCACCGACCGGGACGGCGCCCTCGTCTGGAGCGCCGACGTGCTGGCCCCGCACGGACCGGCCGACGTGTGGCGGCTGCTGCGTGCGGTCCCGGCCGCCCGCAAGGTCGGCCGCAGGTCGCAGACCCTCGCCCGGTCCGGAGCCGCGCTCTCCGGACTGCTGGTGGCCATCGGCAAGTCCCGCCGTGGCCGTCCCACGCCGTGGTCGGGCCTGCGCCAGACGCCGGTCGACGCGAGTGCGGCATGGTCCCTGCTCACCGGCGCGCGTGCGGCCGTCGGGGTGGCCGTGGCCCGTGCCCCGCATCCCCGTCCGCGCGTGGCCTGGCACGAGCTGGAGCACACCGAGGTCCGCGAACGGCTGGAGGAGGCGTCGGGTCCCGAGCCGACCCTGCGCGAGCAGGTCACCGACCGCACCCGCGAGGTGGTCCGCACGATGGGCCGCAAGCCCGTGTTCGCCCCGTTGAGCGGACCGCTGCGGCTCGCGGGCGCCGTGCGCGACGAGCTCGACGACCCCCTCACCCCCGTGCTCGCCGTCGGCTCGGCCGCCGAGGCCATTCTCGGCTCGGTGCTGGACGCCCTGTTGGTGGTCGGCGCGCTCGACCTGAACGCGCTGGTCGGCGGCGTCCAGCGGATGCGTGCCGAGCGGGCGCTGTCGGGGCTGCTGGCCAAGCAGAAGCGCAAGGCCCGCGTGACCGGCGAGGATGCGCGGTCGCGGCCGCACCTGGTGGACGCCGCGAAGCTCGGCCCGGGCGACACGATCGAGCTCCGGGTGGACGACGTGGTGCCCGCCGACGCCCGCCTGGTGGAGGAGGACGGCCTGGAGGTGGACGAGTCCGCGCTGACCGGGGAGTCCCTGCCGGCCGACAAGGCCATCGATCCGACACCGGACGCCGCCGTCCCGGACCGTCGCTGCATGGTGTTCGAGGGCACGACCGTGGTGGCCGGACAGGCCAGGGCCGTCGTGGTGGACACCGGGGACCACACGGAGGCAGCGCGGGCCGTCGCCCTCGCCGCCCGTCGGCCGCCGTCCGCCGGAGTACAGGCCAGGCTGCGCGAACTCACCGACAAGGCACTGCCGTTGACGCTGGCGGGCGGTGCCGGGGTGACCGCGCTGTCGCTGCTGCGCGGCACACCGATCCGCCGCGCGGTGAGCGGCGGGGTGGCGGTGGCCGTGGCGGCCGTGCCGGAGGGGCTGCCGCTGGTGGCGACCGTCGCGCAGCTCGCCGCCGCCCGCCGGCTGAGCCGCCGGGGCGTGCTCGTCCGGGCGCCGCGCACCCTGGAGGCGCTCGGCCGGATGGACACCGTCTGCTTCGACAAGACCGGCACCCTCACCGAGAACAGGCTGCGCCTGGTACGCCTCACCGAGGCCGACGGCACGATACGCACGCCGAACGAGACGACGGCCGACGGAACGGTGCGCACGCCGGCGGACACGGCGACCGAGGCCGACGGCACGATCCGCACGCCGGCGGACACGGCGACCGAGGCCGACGGCACGGTGCGCATGCCGGCTGACACGGCGACCGAGGCCGACGGCACGATCCGCACGTCGGACGAGACGACGGCCGACGGCACGGTCCGGACGCCGGCTGACACGGCGACCGAGGGTACGGCTCGCACGTCGGACGGGACGGAGGCGGATGGCGCGGGCCGCACGGGGGACGAGTCGGAGGCGGGTGGCGCGGTCCGTACGCCGACTGACACGGCGACCGAGGGCACGGCTCAAACGCCGGACGAGGCGGTGGCCGACGGCGCGGCCCGTACGCCCGACGAGGCGGTGGCCGACGGCGCGGGCCGTACGCCCGACGAGACCGAGGCCGGCACAGTTCGTACGCCGGACGAGGGTACGGGCCGTGCGCCCGACGAGGCGGCGCCCTGCGACACCCTGCGGTTCGCGGCCCGGGCCTGCCCCCGGCTGGACACCGGCACGGACCGGCCCGTGCACGCCACCGACGAGGCCGTCCTGGCCGCGGCCGCCCCCGACCCCGACTGGTCCCAGACCGAGGGTCTGCCGTTCGAGGCGGGGCGCGGCTATGCCGCCGCGGTCGGCCGGACGCCCGACTGCGATCCCCTGCTCGTCGTCAAGGGCGCCCCCGAGACGGTGCTCCCCGCGTGCTCCGGCCTGCCCTCGTCGGCATCCGAGAAGGCACAGGAGCTGGCCGGCGACGGACTGCGGGTCCTGGCGGTCGCCCACCGCACCCTCGACCCGTCCGACGACGCGGCGGACATGCTGGAACAGCCGCTGGAGGAGCTGGAGTTCACGGGACTGCTCGCGCTCGCCGACGTACCGCGCGACACCTCCACGGCCCTGGTCCAAGGTCTGCGCGAGGCAGGGGTACGGCCCGTCATGCTCACCGGCGACCACCCGCGGACCGCCCGGGCGATCGCCGCCGAACTGGGCTGGCCCGAGGACACCGGGGTGGTCACGGGCGACGAACTCGCCGCCGCGGACCGGGAGGGACGCATCCGGATGCTGCGTGACGTCGGTGTCGTGGCCCGGGTCGCGCCCGAGCAGAAGCTCCAGGTCGTGGAGGCGCTGCGGGACGCCGGGCGGGTCGTCGCCATGGTCGGCGACGGAGCCAACGACGCCGCGGCCATCCGCGCCGCCGACATCGGCGTCGGCATCAACGCCCGCGGTTCGGCGGCCGCCCGCAACGCCGCCGATCTCGTGCTCACGGACGGCGATCTGACGGTCCTCATCGACTCGGTCGCCGAGGGCCGGGCGCTGTGGCACAGCGTCGCCGACGCCATCGCCATCCTGATCGGCGGCAACGCGGGCGAGGTCGGCTTCGGCCTCCTCGGCACCCTGCTGTCGGGTGCGGCGCCGCTGTCCACCCGGCAGATGCTGCTGGTGAACCTGTTCACGGACCTGTTCCCGGCGATGGCGGTGGCGGTCACGCCGAAGGAGCAGGACGGGGCGGCCGCCGGGGAGCCGGACGCTCGCCCGTCGAGCGCCCCCGCCGGCTCCGACGGCACCGAACTCCTCGGCGCCCCCTTGATCCGCAAGATCAGGCACCGGGCCCTGACGACCGCGCTGGGCGGCACGTCGGCCTGGCTGTTCGGCCGTTTCACCCCGGGCACGGCCCGCCGCTCGACCACGATGGCGCTGTGCGCGGTCGTCGGCACGCAGCTCGCCCAGACGCTGGCCGACCGCCGGGGCAGCCCGCTGGTCCGCGTCACCGCACTCGGCTCCGCGGCCGTCCTCGTCGTACTGGTCGAGACGCCCGGGGTCAGCCACCTCTTCGGCTGCACGCCGCTGGGCCCGGTCGCCTGGGCCGGCGTGGCCGCATCGATCGCGGTCGCCGCGGCGGGCGGGCGTGCCGTGCCGTACCTGGAGCGGACCGTCATGCGGTACGTGCCGAACGGTCCGGGGTGACCCGACTCCGGCGAACGACCCGGGGCCGTACGAAGGATCAGGTCACCCTCGGGCGTCCTCGATCACACGGACCGGTGGTACTGGTCCGGCACGTGCACGTCCCCGCCCAGCTCCCGGGCCGCGTGCCGGGCCCACGACGGGTTGCGCAGCAGCTCGCGGCCGAGGAGGACGGCGTCCGCCTCACCGTTCGCGAGGATCTTCTCGGCCTGTTCGGCGTCGGTGATCAGACCCACGGCGGCGACCGGCAGCGACGTCTCGGCCTTCACTCGCGCCGCGAACGGCACCTGGTAGCCGGGTCCGACCGGGATGCGGACGCCGGAGGCGTTCCCGCCGGTGGAGACGTCCAGCAGGTCGATGCCGTGGGCCTTGAGGTCGGCGGCGAAGCGGACCGTGTCGTCGGCGGTCCAGCCGTCCTCCTCCAGCCAGTCGGTCGCCGAGATGCGGAAGAACAGCGGCTTGTCGTCCGGCCACACCGCGCGCACGGCGTCCAACACCTGCAGGGCGAAGCGGGTGCGGTTCTCGTACGAGCCCCCGTACTCGTCGGTGCGGTGGTTGGAGTACGGCGAGAGGAACTCGTTGATCAGATAGCCGTGGGCGCCGTGGATCTCGGCGATCTCGAACCCGGCGTCGAGGGCGCGGCGCGCGGCGTCCGCGAACTGGCCGACGACCTCCTGGATCTCGGCGACCGTCAGCTCGGCCGGCACCGGGTGCCCGTCGGCGAACGCGATCGCGCTCGGCGCCACCGGCTGCCAGCCGTAGGAGTCCGGTCCGACCGGAGCCCCGCCCTTCCAGGGCCGGTCGGTCGAGGCCTTGCGGCCGGCGTGCGCCAGCTGGATCGCCGGGACGGTGCCCTGCGACACCAGGAAGCGCGTGATCCGGCGGAACGCCTCGACCTGGGTGTCGTTCCAGATACCCAGGTCCCACGGGGAGATCCGGCCCTCGGGGCTGACACCGGTGGCCTCGACGACGATCAGCCCCGTGCCGCCGGCCGCGCGGGCGGCGTAGTGCGCGAAGTGCCAGTCGTTGGGGGCGCCGGTGTCCGGGCCCTCGGGCGCGGCCGAGTACTGGCACATCGGGGGCATCCACACCCGGTTCGGGATCGTCACTGCACGCAGGGCGTAGGGCTCGAAGAGCGCGCTCACGGCGGACTCCATTCGTCGCGGGGACCAGTGGTCGACTCGTACGATAGGCATCGTAGTACGGGAGATGTCAAACTACGAGAGGTCTCGTACAATGGCAGAGCCCCGGCCAGGTGGGCCGACCGGGAGAACCCGACGAAGTGGAGCCGCCGTGACCAGCCCCGCTGTGAGCAGCCGAGACCTCCCGCACCCGGCGAGCGAGGAGATCCGTCTCGAGGCCGTGCTGCACGCGCTGTCCGACCCGTTGCGGCTGAACATCGTGCGGGAGCTCGCCGCCGTCGGCGACGAGCTCTCCTGTTCGCACTTCGATCTGCCGGTGACCAAGTCCACGACCACGCACCATTTCCGGGTGCTGCGCGAGAGCGGCGTGATCCGGCAGATCTACCGGGGCACGGCCAAGATGAACGGCCTGCGCAAGGACGATCTAGACGGCCTCTTCCCGGGGCTGTTCGACGCCCTTCTCGACGCCGCCGCCCGGCAGGCAGCCCGGCTCGGGAACGCCTGAACCGGCCTTCGAGGGCAGGTGGTTGAAGAGCAGGTTCAGCACGATCGCCGTGAGGCAGCCCGCGCTGATGCCGCTGTTCATCACCGTCCGGAACCAGTCGGGGAACTCCTCGTAGATCGCCGGCACGCCGACCGGCAGCATGCCGACGGCCACCGAGACGGCCACCACCGTCAGGTTGTCGTTGCCCTTGAAGTCCACCCCGGCCAGGGTCCTCAGCCCGCTCGCGGCGACCGTCCCGAACATCACCAGGCCCGCGCCGCCCAGCACCGGCGCCGGTATCGCCGCCACCACCGCGCCCAGCTTGGGCAGCAGGCCGAGCAGGACCAGGATGCCGCCCGCCGTCGCCACCACCCAGCGGCTGCGCACCCGGGTCATGCCGACCAGGCCCACGTTCTGTGCGTACGCCGTGTACGGGAAGGTGTTGAAGACGCCGCCCAGCACCGTCGACAGGCCGTCGGCGCGCAGGCCGTCCGCCAGCGAGCGTGGCTCGACCCTGCGGTCGGTCATCTCGCCGACCGCGATCAGGTCACCGGTCGTCTCGGTCATCGTCACCAGCGCCACCACCAGCATCGACGCGATGGCGGAGAACTCGAAGGCGGGCGCGCCGAAGTGGAATGGCGTGCTGATGCCGAGCCAGTCGGCCTGGCTGACGCCACCGAAGTCGGTGAAGCCGAACGGCACGGCCACCGCGAGTCCGACCGCGATGCCGATCAGCACGGCGATCCGACCGAGGAACACCGGCGCGAACCGCTGCACGCCGAGCACCACGGCGAGTACGAAGGCCGCCAGCGCGATGTTCCTGGGCTCCCCGAAGTCCGCCGTACCGGCGCCGCCGGCCGCCCAGTTGCCCGCGACCGGCAGCAGCGAGAGACCGATGATCAGGATCACCGTGCCGGTCACGAGGGGCGGGAAGAAGCGCAGCAGTCGGCCGAAGACCGGGGCCAGCAGCACGATCGCCAGTCCCGCGACGATCACCGAGCCGTAGATCGCGGGCAGTCCGCCGCCCGTCGTGCCGATCAGCACCATCGGCGAGACGGCGGCGAAGGTGCAGCCCTGCATGATGGGCAGCCGTACGCCGAACCGCCAGAAGCCGATGCACTGGATCAGGGTCGCGACACCGCACACCAGAAGGTCGGCGGTGATCAGATACGCCAGGTCGGCGGGCGGCAGCTTCATGGCGCCGCCGACGATGAGGGGAACGGCGACGGCGCCGGCGTACATCGCGAGGACGTGCTGGAGGCCGAAGGCGGCGAGTTGCCGGGCGGGCGGGACCGCGTCGACGGGGTGTGCGGTTGTCATACGCGGACCGTAGACTCCTTTGACAGTTTGTTGATTTCGAGTGTGTTGCCCATTCGTTCCGAGTGCGGTTCGTGGGTGGATGCCCGCGCTTCTAAGGGGCGGTGCCGTGCACGGCGTTCATCAGTGACGGCCAGTCGGGCAGCTTCACCACGCGTCTGCCGAGCGACGCCCCCAGTTCCGCCTCGGCCCGCTCGATGGACTGCCAGCCGGACCACTCGACGGGCTCGACGCCGTCGGCGCGCAGAACGGCGAGCGGATCCCCGGGCAGCTCTCGCCCCGCGAGGACGGGAGCGTCCTCCAGCAGCGACAGCACCGTCTCCTTCGCGCACGGCCGGTTGGTGCCGATCACGCCGGTCGGCCCCCGCTTGATCCAGCCGGCCACGTACTCGCCCGGCGACACGGCGCCTTCGCGCAGCACCCGCCCGGCGAGATGCGGGACCGTGCCGGTCGCCGCGTCGAAGGGGAGGCCCTCCAGCGGCACCCCGCGATAGCCCACCGACCGCAGCACCAACTGCGCCTCGATGTCCTCGTACCGTCCCGTGCCCGTCACACCGCCCCGTCCGTCGGGCAGCGTGCGCTCGAAACGCACCGCGCCCACGCGCCCGGCGTCGGCCAGGAGTTCGACGGGGCGCAGGAAGAAGCGCAGCCGGATCCGGTGGCGGGCGCCGCTCGGCGGGGACTCGGCCCAGCCGCGCAGCACTTCCACGTTGCGGCGCTGCGGCGCGGGCAGCCCGGATGGGTCGGCGTATGCCGGGTCCAGCGCCAACTCCCTTGGATCCACGCTCACTTCGGTGTCCGGCAGCGAGCCCAGCTCCCGCAGCTCCTTGGTGGTGAAGCGGGCCTGCGACGGGCCGCGCCGGCCGACCATCTCGATGTCCGTGACCCGGCTCGCGGCGAGGGCGCTGAGCGCTCCCTGAGGAATGTCCGTGGGGCTCAGCTCACTCGCGCCCCGGGCCAGCATCCGGGTGACGTCCACCGCGACGTTCCCGACACCGATGACCACCGCGCAGCGCGCGCCGACCACGAAGCCGTCGTGGTCGCGCACGCCGTCCCGCTCGGGCTCCGGGAAGTCCGGATGGCCGCTGTACCAGGACACGAACTCCGTCGCCGACCAGCTGCCCGGCAGGTCCTCGCCGGGAATCCCGAGGTGCCGGTCGGTGGCGGCGCCCACGCAGTACACCACCGCGTGGTAGAGCTCGCGCAGCCGCGCCCCGGGCACCCCGTCCGGGCCGATCCGGACGCCGCCGAGGAACCGCACCCGCTCGTGCTCCAGGACCGTGCGCAGGTTGTTCTGGAGAGACTTGATCTTCTCGTGGTCCGGCGCCACTCCGTAGCGCACCAGGCCGTACGGGCAGGGCAGCCGGTCCAGGACGTCGACGCACACGTCGTTGTCCAGCTGTACGAGGCTCTGGGCGGTGTAGCACCCGCTGGGCCCTGAGCCGACGACGGCGACACGAAGCACGGCGGAACTCCTTGTCCGGGGATCGTCAGGAGTCGCTCTCGGGTCCAGCATCGCACCGCTGCCGCTCCGCTGACAGGGTGCTGTGCGCCGTACGGGACGCGTGTTCGTTCGTATGGAGTGTGATCATGCGGTTACGTTGCGTGTGTGCTGGAAGCATCCTTTCTTAATCTGTCCGATCGCCCCGCGACGGACGGAGCCGTGTCGGTGTGGCCCGCATGGAAAGTGCGGGACGGTGGCGGCGCCACTGTGTGGTTCGGCGTCCGGCTGGAGTTCGGTGACGGCGCGCGGGTCGACGCGGTGGCCGTGGTGTCCGAGGGGAGCGTCTCCATCGAGGACGTACGCGCGGAACCGGCGCTCTCCCTCGACGACCTGGCGGCGCTCGCCGACTGGATCGAGGGTCCGCTCTCCGACGCGTGCGGCATCGGGACCGGCCGGGGCGCCGACGGGGGTGAGGACGGCGAGGATGCCGAGGGCGGGGACGCCGGGTCCGGCCGTGTCCGGTCGGCCTGGCCGCGCGGCGTCGAGGGGCAGTGGCTGGTCGCGCAGAAGTACCGGGCGGCGCAGGAGGCGGGCACCGATCCCGTGCTCGCGGTGATGAGCGCGACCGGGCACAGCCGCCGCAGATCGCTCAGGCTCATCGGGCAGGCGCGCGACGCGGGCTTCCTGACTCCGCGCCGCGCGCGCCGCTGAACACGGTCCGGGCGGGGATCCGCCGGAGCCCTCAGAGCATGTCCCGCATCCGGGCGATCTCGCTCGTCTGCTGAGCGATCACCTCGTCCGCCATCTCCTCGACCCGGATGTTGTTCCCCTGCCCCTTCACGTCGGTGGCCATGGTGACCGCCCCGTCGTGATGGGTGATCATCAACGTGAGGAAGAGCTGGTCGAACGCCTTCCCGCGTGCGGCGCGCAACTTCTCCAGCTGTGCCTCCGTCGCCATGCCGGGCATCGAGACGTGCTCGTGACCGTCGCCGTGCTCGGCCTTGCCGTGGGTCTTGAGCCACCCCTTCATGGCGGCGATCTCCGGCCCCTGCGCGGCGGCGATCCGCTCGGCCAGCTTCGTCACCTTCTCCGACTCGGCTCGGCTCGGGGCGAGTTCGGTCATCTCCAGGGCCTGGGCGTGGTGCGCGATCATCATGCGCGCGTAGTCGACGTCCGCGGAGTTGGGGGAGTCGTCCTCGGCGCGCTGCTCCGCGGCCTCCTCGGCGGACAGCATCCGGTTCGACTCGCCGGGCTTGCCCGGCACGATCACCGAAGGCCCCCCGCGGGCGGGCGACTTGGCCTCCGAGTCGTCGCAGCCGGCGAGCGCGAGCACGGCCAGGACAGCCAGAGCGGCGGTTCCGGTCATGACGCGGGACGCGCGGCGGGTCGGCGTCTCAGTTACATGTTCATTGCCCCCTGTTGATATGTGCATGACCGTGACGATACTCGTGCGTGTGTGAACCGTTCCAGTGCGAACGGAACAAGGGAGGAAACAGTGATCCTGTTCAGCAGTCCCCGAACACGACGCAGACGCCTGGGAGTTGCCACCGCCGCCGCCGGGCTCCTGGCCGCACTGCTCAGCGCACAGCCGGCTGCCGCGACCCCCGACCCGGGGGACGGCCCCGTGGCGGAGCAAAAGGTCTCCGAGCGCACCCGGTCCGAGGTGCGCGAGGCGCTTGCGGACGGCGAGATACCGGGCCAGAACGAGATCGTCCACTCCGACAACATCCAGCACCTGGCGTCCGTCCCCAAGGACGCGCTCCAGGGCACCAACTCCGACCTCGCCTTCCAGGGCAAGTACGCCTTCGCCGGCAACTACGACGGCTTCCGCGTCTTCGACATCAGCGACCCGACCGCGCCGAGGACCGTCGCCCAGGTCCTGTGCCCCGGCTCGCAGAACGACGTCTCCGTCTCCGGGAACCTGCTGTTCCTGTCCACCGACTCCTCGCGCAGCGACAGCAGTTGCAACAGCACCACCCAGCCCGTGACCGAGAAGTCCTCCTGGGAGGGCATGAAGGTCTTCGACATCAGCGACAAGAGCAACCCCCGGTACGTCGCCGCCGTCGAGACCGCCTGCGGCTCGCACACCCACACGCTGGTGCCCGAGCGCCGCAACGTCTACGTCTACGTTTCCTCGTACTCGCCGGACGCCACCTACCCGGACTGCCAGCCGCCGCACGACGGCATCTCCGTGATCAAGGTGCCGCGCCACGCCCCCGAGAAGGCGGCCGTGGTGAACTTCCCGGTGCTCTTCCCGGGTGAGGGCCCGGACGGCGGCGGCAACCCCGGCCCGCCCGGCGGTGTCCGCAAGACCACCGGCTGCCACGACATCACGGTGCTGCCCTCGAAGGACCTGGCAGCGGGCGCCTGCATGGGCGACGGCATCCTGATGTCCATCGCGGACCCGGAGCACCCGAAGGTCATCGACCAGGTCCGGGACGACGTCAACTTCGCGTTCTGGCACTCGGCGACCTTCAACCAGAAGGCGAACAAGGTCGTCTTCACCGACGAGCTGGGCGGCGGCAGCGCGGCCACCTGCAGCGCGGAGATCGGCCCGGACCGCGGTGCCGACGGCATCTACGACATCGTCGGCAAGGGTGACAAGCGCAAGCTGGTCTTCCGCAGCTACTTCAAGATCCCTCGCCACCAGGCCGCCACCGAGAACTGCGTCGCCCACAACGGCTCGCTGATCCCGGTCAGGGGCAGGGACATCATGGTCCAGGGCTGGTACCAGGGCGGCATCTCCGTCTGGGACTTCACCGACTCGCGCAACCCCAAGGAGATCGCCTACTTCGACCGCGGCCCGCTCACCACGGACGTCCTCAGGTCGGCCGGCTCCTGGTCGGCGTACTACTACAACGGCTACATCTACTCGAACGAACTCGCGAGGGGCTTCGACGTCCTGAAGCTCGACGACCGGCGCACGGACCCGGCCCGCCGGGTCCACCTGCGTGAACTCAACGTCCAGACCCAGCCGGACTACTTCGACTGACCCGACGGATCCGACCGGTCGTCCGCGCAGTCGGATGCGGACCCGGTCGCGAAGAACCGCGACAGATCCATGTCGCACGTCCCGCCGGACACGGCCTCCGCGTCCGGCGGGACGCCCTGCTCCCAGTCCAGCCGGTAGCGCTTGAACAACTCCGCCCGCAGCACCGGCACCGGCATCGGAACCCCCGGCACCAGCGCCGCGTAGACCGCGCCCATGAGCAGGGCGCGCAGCATCGGATAGTCGGTGTCGGCCGAGCCGTGTCCCACGCAGGTCTCCCGCAGCAGTTCGGCGAGCCGCCGCTGCTCCGGGCACTGCACGAAGCCCTCGGCCTGGAGGATGCCCGCCATGTGCTGGCGCATCAGCACGGGCCGGTCCCGGGCCAGGCCCAGGATCGCGTCGATGGCCCGGGCCATCCGCTCCCGGCCGTCCTCGGTACGCGGTTCGCGCTCCAGCGCCTCCTCCAGCGTGCGGTGCATCAGCCGGTGCACGGCGGACTGCACCAGCTGGCGCTTGCCGGGGAAGTAGTACGACACCAGTCCGCGCGCCGAGCCCGCCCGGTCCGCGATGTCGCCCAGCGTGGTGGCGTCGAAGCCACGCTCGCCGACCAGCTCGAGCGCCGCCTGGAGAAGCCGCTCCCGGGATCGCCGCCGCAACTCTTCATTGACCGAGGCGCTGCGCGGGGACATGCTGTAACTCCTGCGTTGACTGGCTGCCAGCCAACTATACTCAACGCGTCCGGCCCGGCCTCGGCGAGGCCGGTCGGGGCTGTCGTCTGCCCCGGGCGACACGGGGGATCGTCCGGGGCGGGCTCCATCCCGCGGAATCGTCGCCGGAGGCTACTTGTTCAGCGGGTCTGCGGTGCGACGCCGTTCACGCGCGCCCCGGCACCCACCAGATCCAGCACCGGCCGCAGTCCCTCCGGCCGCTCGGCCGCCGGCAGATGATCCACGAAGTGGACCGCACAGCCCAGGGCCGCCGCGCCGCCGTCGGCCCGCCGGTCGTCCCCGACCATCACGACGTCGCGCGGATCGACGCCGAGCGCCGCGCACGCCGTCCGGAACAGTCGCGGGTCGGGCTTCTGCACACCGTGCTCGTACGACAGCACATAGGTGTCCACATACGGATCGAGGCCGTGCTCCCGGAACACCGGGCGGATGTCCCAGCCGATGTTGCTGACCACGCCCACCCCGATGCCGCGCTCGCGCAGCGACGCCAGCACCTCGGCGGTGTCGGGATACGGCACCCAGGCGGCTGGGGACATGTGGCGGTCGTACAGCAGGTCGTGCAACCCGTCGTCGGGGAGCGCCACATGCCGCGAGAGTGCGGTGTAGGCGGCCCGGTGCAGAGCCGCGCTCTTGTCGCGCACCCCCCAGACGCTCGCCACGTCCTCGGGCAGCCAGGAGGGAGCGCTCCCGCCCGGCAGTGCCCCCATCACCTCCAGCGCCCGCGCCGCCTCGGCCACCTCGGCCTCGGCGAGCTCCATCCGCATCTCGGCGAGCCCTCCGCGCAGCCAGGACTCGGTGGACTCGACGCGGAAGAGGGTTCCGGAGAAATCGAACAAAACAGCGGTCATGGTGGGATCCTACGGGGCCGTGATCCGACGCGCGGGGACATCGCCGTGATGGCGCGGGGGTCGCGGGGGCCGGTTCACGGCTCGACTCGGGGGTTCGGGCAGGGGGCGGCCAGTTCATGGCTGCGGGCAGGCGCGTTACGCCTTCCGGCCTCCGCGCGCGGGGTGAGCTCAGCTTCGCCAGTGGGCGTGTGCCCGTACCGCCAGCGCCACCACCATCGCGCCCAGGAGCCAGCCGCCGAGCACGTCCGTGGTCCAGTGGACGCCGAGCCAGATCCGGGTCAGGCCGACGCCGACCACGGAGAGCGCACCCACGGCCACGGCCGTACGCCACACGACGCCCCGGACGCCGTACCGGTGCAGGAGCCACAGCAGGAGGCCGCAGACGACCGTGGCCGTCATGGCGTGACCGGAGGGGTAGGCGGCGTAGTGCGCGGAGTCGACCGGGTCGGGCCAGACCGGGCGGGGGCGGTCCACCAGGGCCTTCAGGGTCTGCTGGACCAGTGTGGCGAGCAGACATGTGGCCACCAGCCACAGAGCCGTCCAGCGGGCGGCTCTGCGCCACACGAGCCAGATCGCGACCGCGAAGATCAGTATGCGCATCGTCCATGGATCCCAGACCCAGTCCGTCAGGATGCGGAACGCCTGCGTGAGCCCGGGCTCGTCCACCGCCCATCGGTGTGTGGTGTCGGCGATGCCGTCGTCCACGGTCATCAGCGGGTACCAGCGCACCGCGACCAGGGCGAGCAGCAGCGTCGAGCACAACGCCAGGGCACCGGCCCAGCGGGAGGTTCTGCGCTCGGCCGGTGGGCGGGGCGGGGACTCGACGGACTGGGTGTGCATACTGCGATCG
Organism: Streptomyces sp. Y7; assembly: GCF_043195415.1. Lineage (NCBI taxonomy): Bacteria > Bacillati > Actinomycetota > Actinomycetes > Kitasatosporales > Streptomycetaceae > Streptomyces > Streptomyces sp. Y7. The sequence continues at coordinate 29,087 of NZ_JBIDDQ010000027.1, read as the reverse complement.
TCGCCGACCAGTGGGGCCTGAGGCCAATGCGGGGGACGGGTTTGCGACGCCCGCCACAGGTGAACCGGGTGGTGTCCCGGAGCGACATCACCCGACCGGGCCCGGGTACCCGGAGCGGGAGCGGGCTATCCCAGCGCCCGCAACCCCGGTACGACCGCCACCAGCACCGGCACCGCCGGAACGAGCGCGGCCGCCGCCGTCAGACGCAGTCGGCGGCCAGCGGTGAGGCGGTCAGGGGGAGTCAGCAGCCGGTTCACGCGCTGCGGCACGTGCGTGTGCGCGGTCGGGCAGGGGCCGAAAACGCCCCGGTCCTCGTTGAGTTCGACCAGGGCGAGGGCGGTGGTCAGGCGGCCGAAGCGGCGGGAGGCCATGTCGTCGGCGGCGAGTTCGACCAGGCGGTGCATCTCGTCGCGGAACGCGGCGAACACCGGCACCTGCGGAAACCCGCCCGCGAGCGCCCCCGAGCAGTGCAGCAGCCAGTCGTGCCGGGCCTGCGCGTGCCCCTGCTCGTGCGCCAGTACGGCGTCCAGTTGCCGCCCCTTGAGGCGGCGCAGCGCGGCCGTGGTGATGACGAGGCGGGGCGCGGTGCCGGGCAGCCACCAGGCATCCGGCCGCTCGCCTTCCAGGATCACCAGACGGTCGTTGCCCGTCTCCTCACCCGGCAACAGCGGCGCGTGGACGAGGAGTTCGGTCCGGCCCTTGCGGCGCCGCGCACGCGCGCGTGCCACCTCGCGCACCAGCATCGCCCCGGTCCACAGCCCGCCGCACGCGAGCGTCACGGCGGTGGTCGCCGCCCAGGAGCCGCCCACGCCGAGCGCGTACGCCTCGACGACGGCACTCGGCGCCGGCGCGAACACATGGCCCCGCACCGCCTGCCACGCGGCCGCCGCGCTGAGCGTCATCGACAGCGCGCAGCACAGCAGGACGGCCGCGACCACGCACTGCCACACCCACAGGGCGACCACCGGTTCACGGTCCGGCCAGTCGGCCCGCGCGAGCAGCCGAGGGGCGAGGACGGCGGTCAGGGCGCCGAGCAGCAACAGTGCCGCGGTGACCATCATGGGAAGCACCCTATGAGCGCCGAATCGCTCAGGGGTACGCACACCCGCGGCAAGTGACGCAGACCACGGGAGCGCCTGAGCGCTCGCGACAAACAAGGCCGACCACCGGAGTGCCTGAGCGCTCGCGGCAAGCAGGGCCGACCGCCGAAGCGCCTGAGCGCTCGCGCCAAGCAAGGCCGACCACGGGAGCGTACGGACGCTCGCGGGCGAGCAGGGCCGACCACGGGAGCGTACGGACGGCCGCGGGCGAGCAGGGCCGACCACGGGAGCGTACGGACGGCCGCGGGCGAGCAGGGCCGACCACGGGAGCGTACGGACCAGGGTCCTTGGCGACGCCCCGCGTCAGAGGGTCAGCAGCATCGCCACCATCGCGATCCCCATCGCCAGCCGGCAGGCCCGCGCCAGCTCGGGTCGGTCGCCCCACCCGGCGCTCCCCCTGGCGCCGACGGCGACCGGCACCAGCCGGACCCCGGAGAGCAGCACGTATCCGGTGAAGTACAGGAGCAGTGCGCCCGTGACGAGCGGGACCCCGGAGCCGCCGTGGCCACCCGCGTGGCCCGGCGTCGCGGCCATCGCGATCGCCATGTAGACCATGGCCGAGGCGCCCACCATGTGGTGCAGATGGTGGGAGCCCGCCCGTGCGCACCACAGGGCGTGCAGGGCCGCCCCTCCGAACACGGCGGCATACAGGGGCCAGGCCCACGACGGCGGTGTGAACACCGCGGCGGGCACCGCCATCGCCGCCATGCCGAACCCCATCAGTGCCTCGCCGCCCGCGGTGCGGCGTTGTTCCTCGACATGACTGCGCATGCGCAGCAGGCAGTAGACCCCGGTCGCCGCACACAGCGCGACCAGCAGCCAGCCGGGCGAAGCCGGTCCGTGCACGCGCACCTCCCCGCTCGACGGTCTCGGACAGTCCGTCGATGCCCCGGCCGTGCGGCGCGCACGCGAGCGCAAGGATGTACACGGGGAGCATTCGACGGAGCACGGCTGGTCACGGCGACGCGGATCACGAGGTGTTTTACGAGTAAAACACTTGCTAAGGTAATGGCCATGAGCAGTCGTCCTCCGCTCGCCGGTGTGCTGCGCCTCGGCCGGCCCTCCGACATCTGGTTCAAGCCCGCCCTCAGCGTGGTCGCCGCCGTCGCCCCGCCGAACCTCACTCTCCTGGCGCTGGGGCGCCTGGACCTGGCCATGTACACGATGGCCGGGTCACTGTGTGCGCTCTACGCCCACAACCGCCCCTACGCCGCCCGGGCCCGCGCCCTGGCCTGGGTCGTGCTCGGCATGCTCGGCGGTCTTGCCGTCGCCCTGCTCGCGGCCTCCCTCACCCGCAGTGCCGTCGTCCTGGTCACCGTCGGCGCGGTGCTCGCGGCCGCGCAGAAGGTGCTGTGCGACGCGACCCGGGTCGGCCCGCCCGGCAATGTCGTCCTCACGTTCATCAGCTCCGCCGCCCTGTTCGTCCCGCAGTCCCCCGACCGGATCCCGGGCCACCTCGCCCTGGCCGCGGCGGCCGCCGCCTGGGCATGGCTCGTCGGCATGGCCCCCGGCCTGCTGCGCCCGCACGGCCCCGAGCGCCGGGCCACCGCCGGAGCCCTGAACGCGGCCGCCGCGCACGCCGAGGCCCACGGCAGAGGTGAGGCCCCCGCTCGGACGCGCGCCGCCGCCGTCGACGCCGTGCGGGCCGCCCGGCAGGCGCTGCACGCTGCCGCAGGCACCTCGGGCACCCGTGGCGCCCTGCAGCGCCTCGTCGTCCGGGCCGAGGTGGCCCTCGCCGCACCCGCCGACGCCGACCCCGCGCCGCTGCGCGTCTGGGCTCGCCAGGTGCGCGGCAACCGGCCCGTCCCCGAGGTCGCCGACCTCACCGGCGCCGGGTCCGAACTCGCCGCGCGTCCCGGCCCGTTGTGGCACCGTCTGCGCCCCCTGGCCCCGCTCGCCGCACGCACCGCCCTCGGCTGCGCCCTCGCCGGCTACGCCTCCCTCGCCCTCGGCGTCGGCCGCCCCTACTGGGCCCTGGTCACCGCCGCCTCCCTCTACCAGGCCGACCTCGCCCTCACCTGGGGTCGCGGCGTCCAGCGTGTCGTCGGCAACCTCCTCGGCGTCCTGTTCTTCGCCGCGCTGGTGCCGCTCGCCCACACCGGTGGGATCGCGCTGGTCCTGATCTGCCTCGCCCTCAACTTCGGCGCCGAAGCGCTCATCGGCCGCAACTACTGGCTCGGCAGCGTCTGCGTGACCCCGATGGCGCTGCTGATCACCGAGTTCGCCGGGTTCCAGGAGCCGGGCCGGCTGATCACCGAACGGGTCGTGGACACCCTGGTCGGCGCGCTCGTCGGGCTCGGCGCCGCCGTCGTCGTGCCGCATCGGAAGCGGGTCGTGCGTGCCGAGGGTGACGGACCACGTACGCTCGCCGCTACGGGTCGCAGCCGACCGCACCCGGACCAGCGCACGGGCAACACGACGGAGGGCGTACGGCCATGACGGCGACCAGCGGCGGGCCGACCGGGACGAGACGCGACACGGTGGCCGCCGTGGTCCGGCAGTGGCAGACCGTCCACCCCGACCTCGACACCGCGCCGATGGAGATCATCGGCCGGATCAACCGCTGCGCCGCCCTCCTGCAGCAGGCCGAGGACGCCCCGCTGCGCCGGGCGGGTCTCAGCCGCGCCGAGTTCGACCTGCTCGGCGCGCTGCGCCGCACCGGCCACGAACTGACGCCCAGTGAACTCGCCCGCGAGACCTTCTCCTCGGGCGCCGCCGTCACCAAACGCCTCAAGCAGCTCACCGAACGGGGCCTGGTCGAGCGCCGTGGCGACACCCGCGACCGGCGCGTGGCCCACCTCCGCCTCACCGACGAGGGCCGGGACCTCGTCGACGGCATCCTGCCGGAGCAGCTCGCCTACGAGACATCCGTACTGTCCGAGCTCGACTCCGAAGGACGCGGCGAACTCGCCTCCCTGCTCGGCGAGTTGCTCGGCCGGCTGGAGGGCCGGCTCGGCGCGGTGCGTGCCTGACCCGCGGAGCGGTCAGCTCCCGTCGGCCGTCCGGTACACACCGAACACCGCGCCCTGCGGATCCCGCAGCACGGCGATGCGCCGCACCCCGCCCGGGAGAGAGGTGGGCTCCATCAGGATGGTGCCGCCCGCCCGGGTCGTGTCCGCGGCCGTCGCGTCGACGTCCACCACGGCGAAGTACGGCAGCCAGTGCGCCGGCACCTCGTGCGGGAACTTGTCGTCCATGGTCATCATGCCGCCGAAGTCGTCGCCGGCGATGCCCCACTGCGTATAGTGCTCCGAGGCGTTGACGGTCCAGCCGAACAACGTCGTGTAGAACTCGACGGCCCGCTGGGGCGCCCGGGTCATCAGCTCCACCCAGCCCAGCGCGCCGGGCGCGTTCAGGACTCCCGCCCCGGCGAACGCCCGCGCCTGCCACATCTGGAACACCGCTCCCGTGGGGTCCACGGCCACCGCGAAACGGCCCACGTCGAACACGTCCATCGGGCCCACCAGCACCGTGCCGCCGGCCTGCGTCGCCCGCTCGGCGGCGGCATCGGCGTCCGGCACGGCGAACGAGACGTTCCACGCCACCGGCTGGCCCTCCTGATAGAGCGGGGTCAGCGCGGCCACCGCCGCGTCCCCGAGGTGCGCGACCGTGTAGCCGCCCGCCTCCTGGCGCGGATCCGTCTCGGCGCGCCAGCCGAACAGTCCCTCGTAGAACTGCTTGGCCCCGGCCAGATCACTGGTGCCGAGCTCGGTCCAGCAGGGCCCGCCGGTCACCGGCTTGTCGAGCTTCATGGCGTTCCTCCCGCGACGCAACCCCCTCCAGCACGCTAAACCCCGCCCAGGGCCGCGGCCATCCGGCGGACGGCTCCCGGAACCCGCCGGGTCCCGGGAGCACCGCCCTAAATACCGGGGCGGTACCGCAGCGGATGGTCCGCCGGCACCTCCACCAGCACGATCGGCGTCCCGTCCGGATCGGCGATCCACATCTCCACCAGACCCCAGGGCTCCTTCACCGGAGGCCGCACGATCCCGACGCCCTTCGCCACCAGCTCCTCGTGCGCGGCGGCGACGTCCGGGACCTGCATCCACAGCCGTACGGCGGGTGAGGGCGGCGCCTCGGAACGCCCGGAGACCTCCAGGAAGCCACCGCCCAGGAAGTAGACGGTGCCGCGCTCGGGTCCGGTCCCGAACTCGCGGTAGACGGCGAGGCCGAGCTGCTCGCCGTAGAAGACACGGGACCGTTCGGGATCGGTGGGCCGCAGCAGGGTGCGGCTGCTCAGTACGTGCACCATGCAGCGGGAGCCTAGTGGCGCGTTAGGCTCAGCGGTGCCCGAGCCGCGCCCGAAGGGGAGAACCGCACCATGGACACCGCCGCGCCCGACGCCTCTGCCGGACTGGTCTTCCGCGACGCCACCGACGGCGACGTGGACACGCTGGTCGCGCTGATCGAGTCCGCCTACCGCGGCGACTCCAGCCGGGCCGGATGGACCACCGAGGCCGACATCCTCGAAGGGCAGCGGACCGACCCGGAGGGCGTGCTGCAGGTCATCAAGTCGTCCGACAGCCGGCTGCTCACCGTCGAGCGGGACGGGCTTATCGTCGCCTGCTGCCAGCTCGAACACCGCGGAACCCACGCCTACTTCGGGATGTTCGCGGTCAGCCCCGCACTCCAGGGCGCCGGCCTCGGCAAGGTGATCATCGCGGAGGCGGAGCGGCAGGCCCGCGCGACCTGGGACGCCACCGAGATGCACATGACCGTGATCTCCGTGCGCGAGGACCTGATCGCCTGGTACGAGCGGCGCGGCTACCGCCGTACGGGCCGGATGACCCCGTTCCCGTACGGCGACGAGCGCTTCGGCATCCCGCAGCGCACCGACCTTCAGTTCGAGCTGCTGGTCAAGCAGCTGGTGTGACGTTCATGCGGTGAAGCGGCCGGTGCGTTTGATCTCCGGATAGTCGGTGGTCGCGCCGTCCAGCTCCAGAGCCCGTACGAGCCGCAGATGGTCCTGCGTGTTCACCACCCAGCCGATGATCCTGAGGTCCGCCTTGCGGGCGTGCTCCACGACCTCCAGGGTCAGCCGGCGGATGTTGAGGCACACCGTCGCCGCGCCGGCCGCGACGGCCCGGTCCACGATGTCGGTGCCGTAGCGGCTGGCGATCAGAGCGGTGCGCACCCCGGGCACGAGGCGTGCGATCTCGGCGACAGCCTCGTCATGGAACGAGGACACCTCGACCCGGGGCGCCAGGTCCCGGTCGTTCATCACCTCCGCGAGCGCCCGGGCGGCCGCGACGTCCTTGATCTCGGCCTGGAGCGGTGCCCGCACGGCTTCCAGGACCTCCTCGAAGACCGGTACGCGTTCGCCGCGGCCCGCGTCCAGGGCGCGCAACTCCGCGAGGGTCTTGTCGGCGATCGGGCCGGTTCCGTCGGTCGTGCGGTCCACATCGGTGTCGTGCATGACGACGAGGGCGCCGTCCTTGCTGAGGTGGAGATCGAGTTCGATGACATCGAGGCCGGCCTGTTGGGCGGCGGCGAAGGAACGCAGGGTGTTCTCGGGTTCGACACCCATGACTCCGCGGTGACCGATGGTAAGGAAGTTCAAGGTTCAACTCGCTTCCGTCGACGGCGGCGGGGGAGCTCGCGCGAACCGGAGCGGACTGTTCGCGTGGGCCGAGCCGCAGCCTAGTGGCCTGTGCGCGTGATGAACCCCACGTGTACACAGGGTTTGCGGGGAGGGACATGTCGTGCCTGGTTCGCACCCCTATGGGTGGTCACCCTGGCGTGGGCGAGTCCTCCGGGCATTGACCGGATGTCGCCGGTGGGCTTCGCGTATGCCCGCTGGATGCCGGACTAATCGCCGTCGAGACATCCAACAGGAAAAAGTTCGGTGACCTAGGGGGTGCGCAGGATAATTTCCCGAGCTTCCTCTTGCTGAGAGAAACCCCGTACGCATACGGTGTCCATACGCGAGGTTCTCCCGTGGAGGATGGGACATGACGGAAATTCTTGTGCAGGCGGCTTCGGAGGAGCAGGTTCCTCCCGTGACCAGGGTGGTTGAGCACCCGGCCTGGCCGGTGCTCAAGGATGCCGTGGAGCTGATCCGGCCATGGCAGTCCAAGGACGGGTCGATCGACTTCGACGCCGAGGGCGCGCCCGCGCGGGCCGACGCCGAGGCGGCCGTTCGGCGTGTCGTGACCGCCGTAGAGGAGCTGAGCCCGCTCCTGCCGCACGACGCCGCTTATCACGCGGCCCTCGTGAAGGACCTGGCCCGCTGGGCCGAGGGCGGCTTCGAGGTGCCCGACTTCCTGGACTCGCTGCTGGCCTTCCAGCCCGCCGCGAGCCGTGCGGACGGTCTGCAGCACCTGGTCGTCTTCGCGATGTACACGCAGAACGGCAACCCCGACCGCAACCTGGAGGCGGTCGTCCTGCGCATGGTCTGGCCGGACTGGCTGGCCGAGCTGGAGCGCACCCGCTACGACAACCCGCTGTTCTGCGGCATCAAGTTCGAGGACTTCACGGCCGGGTACGACACCAACTCCGCCGTCCTCTTCCCCGAGACGATCGCCGTGCGCCAGGCGCCCGAGCGCTTCACCTGGGGCGGTATCTTCTGCGACCGCGAGGCCGCCCGCTTCCGCCGCGTCACCGACGCCGCCGTCGACATCCTCGGCCTCGAGCTGCCCGAGGACATCGCCGCCATGGTCCACGACCAGAAGCGCACGGAGGAGGCCTTCGTGCTGTGGGACATGGTCCACGACCGCACCCACAGCCACGGTGACCTGCCGTTCGACCCGTTCATGATCAAGCAGCGCCAGCCGTTCTGGATGTACGGCCTGGAGGAGCTGCGCTGCGACCTCACCGCCTTCAAGGAGGCCGTCAAGCTCCAGGCCGACGGCGTCCCGCAGGCCCGTGACGTGCAGTACGCCGTACTGTTCGACCGCATGTTCCGCTTCCCGGTCACCGGCGAGCGCGTGCGCAACTACGACGGCCTCGGCGGCCAGCTGCTCTTCGCCTACCTGCACAAGCACGACGTCGTCCGCTGGACCGACAACAAGCTGCACATCGACTGGGACCGCGCCCCGCAGGTCACCAACCAGCTGTGCGCCGACATCGAGAAGCTCTACCGCGACGGCATCGACCGCCCGAAGCTGGTGCACTGGTTCGCCGGCTACGAGCTCGTCTCCACCTACCTCGCCCCGCACCCCGGATCCAAGTGGGCCAAGGGTCCCGACGCCCTCGACCTGACCCAGCCGCCGCGCAAGCTCGTCGATGACGTGCTTCCGGACGAGTTTCCGCTGAGCATGTTCTATGAGGCCCTTTCCAAGAAGCTGAAGAACGTGATCGCCTCGACCAAGGGCATCACGGCGGAGAGCGCCGAGCGAGTCGCCGCGTGAGCGACAGCGGCACCGAGAACACGGCTCAGCAGGAGGCGAAGAAGATGGCGGGGAACGGAGCTCTCAGCGGTGCGGTGATCGCGGTGGCCGGCGCGGGCGGACCCGCGGGCCGGGCGGCACTGCGGCGACTCGCGGAAGCGGGCGCCACCGTGGTCGGCGCGGACAACGACCCCGAGCGGCTGGCGGAAGCCGTGGACGCCGCGCGCTACGCCTCCGGCGGCGCGGCGGTCACCGGCGAGACGGTCGACCTGCTCGACCTGGAGTCCACGCGTGACTGGGCCCTGCGCACCGAGAAGGAGTTCGGCCGCGTCGACGGCCTCGTCCATCTCGTCGGCGGCTGGCGCGGCAGCGAGACCTTCATCAAGACCAGCCTCGACGACTGGGACTTCCTGGAACTGCTGCTCATCCGCACCGTGCAGCACACCTCGCTCGCCTTCTTCGAGCCGCTGCAGCGCAGCGAGCGCGGCCGGTATCTGCTGATCAGCGCCGCCGGCGCCTCGAAGCCGACCGCCGGCAACGCCTCGTACGCCGCCGCCAAGGCCGCCGCCGAGGCGTGGACGCTCGCGCTCGCCGACGCCTTCCGCAAGGCCGGGGGCGCCGAGGAGCTGACGTCCGCGGCTGCCATCCTGGTGGTGAAGGCGCTGGTGCACGACGCGATGCGCGCCGACCGCCCCAACGCGAAGTTCGCGGGCTTCACGGACGTCAAGGACCTGGCCGAGGCCGTCGTCGGCGTCTGGGACAAGTCCGCCGCCGAAGTGAACGGAAACCGCCTGTGGCTGACCGAGAAGCCGTGAACCCTCCGAAGACCGACGCCCGGCGCCACCACGACCCGGACGTCCGCGGCTTCGCCAGTGACAACTACGCCGGCGCCCACCCCGAGGTGCTCGCCGCCCTGGCCCTGGCCAACGGCGGACACCAGGTGGCGTACGGCGAGGACGACTACACCGAGAACCTCCAGCGGATCGTGCGCAGCCACTTCGGCGCCACCGCCGAGGCGTTCCCGGTGTTCAACGGCACCGGCGCCAACGTCGTCGCGCTCCAGGCGGTCACCGACCGCTGGGGCGCGGTGATCTGCGCCGAGAGCGCGCACATCCATGTCGACGAGGGCGGCGCCCCGGAGCGCATGGGCGGCCTCAAGCTGCTCACCGTGCCCACCCCCGACGGCAAGCTCACCCCCGAGCTGATCGACCGGCAGGCGTACGGCTGGGACGACGAGCACCGGGCGATGCCCCAGGTCGTCTCGATCACCCAGAGCACCGAGCTGGGCACCCTCTACACCCCGGACGAGATCCGCGCGATCTGCGACCACGCCCACGCGCACGGCATGAAGGTGCACCTGGACGGCTCCCGGATAGCCAACGCCGCCGCCTCGCTGAACGTGCCGATGCGCACGTTCACCAACGCGGTCGGCGTCGACATCCTCTCCCTGGGCGGCACCAAGAACGGCGCCCTGTTCGGCGAGGCGGTCGTCGTCCTCAACCAGGACGCCGTCAGCCACATGAAGCATCTGCGCAAGCTGTCCATGCAGCTCGCCTCCAAGATGCGCTTCGTGTCGGTGCAGTTGGAGGCCCTGCTCGCCAAGGACCTGTGGCTGCGCAACGCCCGGCACGCCAACGAGATGGCCCAGCGCCTCGCGGAGGGCGTGCGCGCCGTGCACGGCGTGGAGATCCTCTACCCCGTTCAGGCCAACGGTGTGTTCGCCAAGCTGCCCCACGACGTGAGCGAGCGCCTTCAGAAGAAGTTCCGCTTCTACTTCTGGGACGAGGCGGCCGGCGTCGTGCGCTGGATGTGCGCGTTCGACACCACCGAGGACGACGTGGACGCCTTCGTGGCGGCGCTGAAGGAAGAGATGGCGCGCTAGCGGCCGCCGTCCGGTCGGTCGACCACGATCTGCGCCCGGTTGTTGCGCAGGTCGGGGTCGAACCTGCTGATGGGCAGCTCCGGGTCGTCGTTGAGGGTCTCGACGGTGGTGCGCGCCCCGCGCACCACCTCGTCGGTCCTCAGCCGCACCTCCATGGTGTGGGACGCCCCGTCGTGCAGGTGGATCGGCGTCCGGCAGAAGTACGTCGGGACGGGCTCGTCCTCCTCGGACGGTGTCCAGCACTCGTCCGGCACGCCGACGATCGTCGTGCCCTCGGGCGCCTGGACCGGCACCGTCGCCACGGCCGCGCCCGCACCCAGGGACGCCACCCATGCCGGGCCCTTGTTGCGGACGCTGACAGAGGCGGTCACCGTGTCGCCCGCCGCCCCGCGCACCCTGCTGCCGGTGAGCCTCAGATCGGCGGTGTTCTTCGCGTCGAGGACGACGGCCCGGTAGTTGTCCGACAGATCGAGGTCGTCCTTTCCGGCGTCCGCCCGCGCCGCGACCACGGGGCGCAGGTCCAGCTCGTCGCCCTTGCCCGGCGTCCAGGTCCATTCACCGCGAGCCTCTGCCAGTGCCTGGTCCGAGTACGGCAGTACGGAGTGGTCGAACCGCTCGTACAGCGCGTTGCGCCCCACGCGCAGACCGGTCGTCAGGGCGTACCGCTCGCCCGGAGCCACGGCCTCGTCCAGCACGCACAGCGCGGACTCTCCGGTCTCGTGCCGCCGGTACTCACAGTTGGAGTGCCGTTCGTCGAAGCGCAGTCCGTAGGACGCGTTGAACCACAGCAGCGTCCGCAGCACCGCCCGGTTGCCGCTGTTGCCGAGAGTCGCGCTCACCCGGGTGTGCGCGCCGGGCCTGAGATCCCGCTGGTTCTCGGCCTGGCTCAGACCGAGGTCAGGACCGTCGCCCAGGCTGACCCGAGTCTCCGCGGGGAACGACGTCAGCTCGCCGGCGCTCGCGCCGTAGCGGACGTACCCGGAGGCGGTGAGATCGGCGTCCGGCAGCGCGCTCAGGCCGAGTCGGGCCGCCGTCACGAGGTCCGTCCCGGCCGGCATGCCCGGGAAGTCGCAGACCGCCTTCGCCGCCGACTCCGGCACGCAGTTCGAGGGCCAGGACACCCGCGCGAAGGAGGCGACCTCGCTCGCGTCCACGGTCAGTCGGCCGGGCGCGACCTCGCTCCCGGTGTTGTCATGGCTGACCCGTACCGTGAGCGTGCGCTCGGCCGGGCCGCCCGGGCCCGGCAGAACGGTCTCCGACGGTACGTCGAGCCACAACTGGTCGGACGCGGTGTGCACGGGCGGTCCGGCCCCGACCGCGGCAAGGGCACAGCCGGCGAGCGCGGCTCCGAGCAGACGATGCTTCATGGATTCCCCCTGGTCGATGAAAACGCCGGCGATCTCGTCGGTGACCGGTCGCTGACGCAGACCGGCGGTGCGGGGGAGGGGTTGTGACGAGGCGCAAGGGTTGCGGCGATGTTCGGCGGTTCTGCCGTGAGGTTGCATAGCTATGCGTTAAACCGCAATTCGATTGACCTCCGACTCGGCTGCCGCCTACTCTCCCGTCATGCAGATGATCCAGGAAACCGCAGATCTCTCCGCCTACTTGGCCGCCGATGAGGTGATCGACCATCATCATCCCCTGGTGCGCGAGACGGCCGCGAGGCTCGCCCGTGGGGTGGCAGACTCGTATGGATATGCGCGAGCGGCTTTCGAGTTCGTCCGCGACGCCATTCCGCACTCGCAGGACTCCGGAGATCTCCGCGTCACCTGGCGCGCCTCCGACGTCCTGGAGCAGAGGACCGGCATCTGCTACGCCAAGGCGCACGCGCTGGCCGCGCTGCTGCGGGCCGAGGACATCCCGACCGCGCTGTGCTATCAGCGGTTCGACGTGTTGCACGGCCTGATCGCCGTACGGTTCGACGGGGCCTGGCATCGGCAGGATCCCCGGGGCAACAAGCCGGGTGTGGACGCGCAGTTCTCGCTCGACGGGGAGCGGCTGGCCTTCGTCCCCGACCCGGAGTCCAATGAGCTGGACCATCCGGTCCTGTATGCTGCACCGCATCCGGTGGTGCTCGATGTCCTCAAGGCCGCCCCCGACCGGCCGCACCTGTGGCGGACACTCCCCACCGCGCTCTGATCCCCGGGAGAAGGCGGACGATGACTCTCACGCTGACCGTGTCCGACGAGGTCCGCGCGCTCGTGCCCGGCTTCACGCACGTCGCCGTCGAGGCGCACGGGCTGGTCAACGGCCCGAGCACGGAGGCCAGTTCGGCGCTCCTCGACGACGCGGCCCGGCGCCTGGCCGTACGTCTGGCCGGGCGCGCCCCGCACGAGGACCCGCACATGGCGGCCTGGCGGGAGGCGTACACGGCGTTCGGCTCGAAACCCTCACGCACCCGCAACTCCGCCGAGGCGCTGGCCAAGCGCGCGCTGACGGAGGCGGGCCTGCCCCGGATCAACCTGCTGGTGGACGTGTACAACGCCATCAGCGTCGCCCATCTCGTCCCCGTGGGCGGCGAGGACATCGACCGCATCGAGGGTGGCATGCGCCTGGTGCGCGCCACCGGCGCGGAGGACTTCGTCACGGTGGCCGGCGGCGAGGAGGTCGTCGAGCACCCGGACGCGGGCGAGATCGTGTGGCGCGACGACGCGGGCGTCACCTGCCGCCGCTGGAACTGGCGCCAGGGCCCACGCACCCGCCTCACCGAGGAGACGGTGTCCGGCATCTTCCTGCTGGAGAGCCTCACACCGATGCCGGTGGCCGACGTCGAGAGCGCGGCGAGGGAACTCGCCGACCTGCTGGAGAAGTTCAGCCCCGGCGCACGGATCGAGGTCCGGCCACCGGTGCCGGGCGCCTGACGGCTTACCGGTCCGGTCAGGCCCGGCGTACGAAGTTCACCTCACGGCGGGCCCAGGCTCGCAGGACCTCGTGGAACGCGCCCGGGACGGGGAGATCGGGGAGATGGGCGCCGTCGCCGCCGTACCGCGCACTCACGTACGGCTCCAGCGCGGCCAAGGGGCCGAGTTCCGGGACGATCCGTTCGACGGAAGGTTCACGGCTGGCCTCGAGGGAGCCCAGAAGCATCACTGTCGCCCCGAGATAGGCCTCGGGGGTGAGGTCGGGCAGGCGCTGCCCTTGCCGCGCGGCGAGGGATTCGGCGATGGTGATCAGGAAAGCGGACACGTCGTCGGCGTGATCGGCCCAGGGCGGCTCGGGATGCCGGACGAGCCACGCGCCGACCGCGGAGCAGTCCTGCATAGTCGTCTCGAACAAGGGACGGCACCCCTCGGTCCCCAGGAGCAGCACGAACACACAGCGAGAAGCGTAGGGATACCAGGCCCCAGGCCCGAAGATTCCCATCTGCCACCCTCGCCAGAGCGAGCCGAAGTCCAGGTCGCAGCGCCGGAAGCAATCCCAGAGGTCGGTCAGGCCATGGCCGAGACAGACGTCCATCAGGCCAGTGTGATCGGGCGCGATCGCCAGGAACTCCGCGGCGTAGCGGGCGATCATCCGCTTGGAGAACTCCTCCCAGTGCGCATGGGCCGAAGAGGAAGAGTCGCCCCAGAACGCAGCCCCGGCATAGCCCGCCAGGAGCAGCGCGGCGCGGCGGCGCGCGGGGTCGCCCGAACTCACGGCCTCGGCGACGGCGTGGCTGAGTTCGTCCGTGACGATGTCGAGGCAGTCGCTGCTGCTGCGCAGCAGCGCGGCCAGCGGAGCGCTGCACTCCGTCGCCGGATCGCCGAGCATGAGGTGCTCCACTGTCGCTCGAGCAAGCCGACGCACCGTGCGAGGTGGCGGATCCACACAGGTGAGGCAGCGTGCGAGGAACGCGAGCAGGTTTCCGCGGCCGGCCAACGACCTGCGGCGACGGTCGTTGAGCAACGCGGTGAAGACGCGCGCGGCTCCCGCGTCCGTCGTGCGGTCCTTAATCTGCACCGCCAGCTGGCCCACGACGTCCCATTCCTGGCGGGTCACTCTCGGCGCCAGCCGCCGTGCCAGCACCTCCGGGGTGTCACTCGTGCTCGCGAGTTGCGCAGCGGCGAAGTACTCCAGGAAGGTGCGGTGTGTGAAGGTGTAGAGGCTCTCGCCGTGTGCGTCGGTGCCGACGTCACTGAACACCCAGGCGCGTCCTCGGCAGAACCCGACGAACTGCTGCGCCGCAGCCCTTGCGTCAGTCGGGTCCTCGAAGCCGCGTTCGTCCAGAAAGTCCATGACGCGGTCCACCAGTTCGCGCTCCGCCACGGCGGCCACCTCGCCGTGCCGCGTCAACAGCCAGAACGCGAGGTGCCGCAGGGCGGGTTCGACCAGGCGCGCCATCGACAGCTCCACGTGGATCCTGCGCCGGACGTCCCATTTGCGGAAGAGCAGGGAGGCACACTGCTCGTACACCTCGGGTCGATTGCGCGGAAGGGAACTCGTGCCGCGGTACAAGATGCACATCAGCGCCAGCATCAACGGGTTGGCGCACAGGTCTGGCAACCCGGAGCTCTCGGTGAGGAAGGACGACGTGCTGCGACGGGCGTCCTGCGGAGTTGCTTCCTCCTGCGCGAACCACTTCTCGACATACTCCCGGCTCTGCTCCGCATCGAACGGCCCGAGCTGGTAGCACTCGAAGAGACGGTCGTCGAGACGCGCCTCGTCGTACCCCACGGCGCGGGACGTCACCAGGACAGGAGTCAGGGGGTACTGGGCGCAGAAGAGCTCGACTATCTCGGTCACCTCGCGGCGCCGGGTGGTGTCGACCAGCTCGTCGAGGCCGTCGAAGACCACGACAGCCGCACCGCTCAGCAGGAGCCGGTCGACGGCACCTGGAGGTGCCGGGCACTGGTAGTACGTCTCCAGGCGGTACTCGATGTGATCGACCACCGACCGTCGGCCCTCGTCCGTGAGCGCGAACTCGCGCAGGACGACGAGGAACGGCACGCGCGCCCCGGGGTCGGAGGCATGCCGGTGCAGCAGGACCTGGCAGGCGGTCGACTTGCCGCAGCCGGGGTCACCCAGCAGGACCGTCCGGTCGAGAGCGCGCTGTAGATCCGTCAGGCCGAGCGTGCGTCCGTCGTACTGCGCCGCCCGGTTCTCGAGGAGCGCGGTGATGCCGGGGGACACATACAGATCGCCGATCGGCACGCGCCGACGTCGCTCGAAGTCGGGTGGCTCCAGGTACCCGTGGGCGAATGCGGCTTGTCGGCGATAGGCCGAGACGAACGACTGGTCCGCCGCCAGGGAACTCGAGTCCCGTAAGGACAGCGCGTGTGTGTGCCGTTCGATGGCCCCGAGGACGGCGATGACCCGAGCCGAGTAGGCCTCCTGACGGATCCGGTCGAGCAGCGTGGAGTCCGCGTCACTCAACCGCCCGACGAAACCGGCGATCTCGAGGTCGCAATGATCGAAGAATTCTTCCGCCAGGCTGCCCGCCGCCGCTTCGGGAGCGTCGAGTCCGATGTGTGTGAACGCCGGGCCCAGCGCGGCGCGAGCACAGGAGGCGTAAGCCTCGCGCAGCTTGGTGATCACGGCTTCCGGGGCGTCTGTGAGACGGGACGCCATCAGCTCGTGGAGCAGAGCCTGGCTGTCGACGTGGCGGAAGAAGTCCTGCACGACAGCGGTGGGGACACCGTCCGGCAGAGTCGGGCCGACGTCCTGGGAGGGTTCCAGCGCGTAGGTGTCGAACCATCGCAGCAGGGCCCGTTCGGAGTCTTCCCCACCTGTTGTCTCACGCCTCAGCCAGCGCGCGGTACTGACGACGGCCTCGACGATCACTCCGGCCGCGACCTCGGCAAGCACGCAGCCCGGCCCCCTTTCCCGGGCGCGGGCCCGGTACGGGGAACGTAGCCATGAGCGGGCCGTGCGTCCAGAGCACAGAAGTGTGCGGGTGTGCGGAGGCGGCGCGACGCTGGGGCGTCAGTGCGCCTCCGCCGCGCGTACCTGCTCCGGTGTGGGGGCCGTGCCGCCGAGGTGGGCCGGCATCCACCAGGTGTCGGTGGCGTCCTTGGGGCGGACGGGGTAGGCGCGCTGGGCGGCCTCCAGGAGTTCCTGGACGCGTTCGCGCAGCTGGCGGGTGATGGCGCCGGCGTACTTGTCCTTGGAGGCCTCGATCGCCTCGCCGACCCGGATGGTGATCGGGGTGTGGCTGCGCTTGAAGTTGCGCGGGTGGCCCTTGGTCCACAGGCGCTGGGTGCCCCAGACGGCCATCGGGATCAGGGGGACGCCCGCCTCCTGCGCCAGCCGGGCGGCGCCCGACTTGAAGCTCTTCAGCGTGAACGACTGCGAGATCGTGGCCTCCGGGAAGACCCCGACGATCTCGCCGGAGCGCAGCGAGTCCAGGGCGTGCGCGTACGCCGCCTCACCCTGCTCGCGGTCCACCGGGATGTGCTTCATGCCGCGCATCAGCGGACCGGAGATCCGGTGCCGGAAGACGGACTCCTTGGCCATGAAGCGCACGAGTCTCTTCTGCGGCAGTGCCGCCAGGCCGTTGAAGACGAAGTCCAGGTAGCTGATGTGGTTGCTCACCAGCACGGCGCCGCCCGAGCGCGGAATGTTCTCCGACCCCTTGCAGTCGATCTTGAGGTCCCACGCCTTGAACAGGGTCTGGGCGAAACCGACGACGGGACGGTAGACAAGCTCTGCCATGGACGGGGTGGACCCTTCCTTCTCTGCCTGGGAAGGAGGCTCCCAGAGGCTCCCGGTGGGGAAAAGTTACGCAGCCGTAGGTTTACGGCTTGTCGCAGATCGTGCCCCAAGAACGCCCGAGGGCCAAGCCCAAGTGCCGGGGAAGGGCGAGATCCTCGTCACGTCGTCCCTTGATCCACCTCGGATTTTGGCGTTGCCTTTACCCGGCGCGCACCGTCAGTCGCCGCAGGAGCAGATACATCTCGCACCCCAGGCAGTAGCCGAAGCCGGCGTTGAGGAAGGCGGCCGCGAGCGCGGCCCCGGTGGCGGCCAGTCCCAGCCAGTTGGGACCGAACGCGTAACCGACCAGCCCGAGCCCCGCGAAGACCAGTCCCACCGCCTGCGCGAACCGCGGCGGCTCCGGCGCCTCGAAGGCGGTCGGTGGCCCGATCCGGGGGCGGACGGCGGTGCGGAAGAGCCAGCCGTACGGCGAACGGCCCACCCCGCTGGCCGCGCCCAGGGCGAATGCCAGCGTCTGCCAGGCCAGCAGCCAGGCGCTCCCGGTGACCAGAACGACCGCCAGTACGACGGTCGTCACGGCCGCCCCGAAGCGCGGCCCCCTCACATCAATGTCCATGAATCAAGCATTCCGCAACGGAAAGGCTTACGGGGAGTCGGGAATCTTTGCAGTCTCGTGAACGCTTGAGCAGGGTGATGACCGGAATCGTGGTGTGCGTGGCGGTGCTCGCGGCGGCGAGCGCCTACGGAGTGCTGCAACGGCGGCGGAGCGGGAGAGTAAGGGTGCGCGGGCGCGACGACGGAAAGCGGCTCGACGCGGCCGAGTTGGGCGGAGAACTCGGCGAGCGCGCCACCCTCGTGCAGTTCTCCAGCGCCTTCTGCGCCCCCTGCCGGGCCACCCGCCGCGTCCTCGGCGAGGTCGCCGGCATGGTCCCGGGCGTGACCCACGTCGAACTCGACGCCGAGGACAATCTGGACCTCGTACGCCGGCTCGACATCCTCAAGACCCCGACCGTGCTGGTCCTCGACGCCGACGGCCACGTGGTGCGGCGGGCCACCGGACAGCCCCGCAAGGCGGACGTGATCGCCGCTCTGGGGGAGGCCGTCTGAGGGCGTGTGACCCCGAGGGTGAGTCATCTCCCACATCCCGGAACGTACTTGACTGTGCGTGCCACCTATCGTCAGCCTGACCGTATGCCTGAGGAACTCCTTCTCTTCGGACGGGCCCACGTCGATCTGGCCCGTACCGCGAGCGCGTGCTGTCCGAGCCGTTGAACGGCCATCGATCCGCACGCCACCTCTCGCAGAAGGACAACTCCATGACGGTCGTCCCCGGTCTCGAATCCCCTCGGCTCGCCTCTGCCGACCTGCTCCGCTCCGTCTTCCGGCGGCACGCCGCCGGGGTGGCCGTGATCACCGCCCGCGGTGAGTCGGGCCCGGTCGGCTTCACCGCGACGTCCCTCACCTCCGTCTCCGCCGAGCCCCCGATGCTGTCCTTCGGCATCGGCACCGGGGCCTCCAGCTGGCCGGCCATGTCCGCGACCGAGCACGTCGGGGTCCACCTGCTCGGTGAGCACCAGGAAGACCTGGCCGCCACGTTCGCCCGCAGCGGCGCCGACCGCTTCGGACCGCCCACGGCCTGGCGCGAGGGACCCGAGGGCGTCCCCCTGCTCGGCGGGGTTCCCGCCTGGATGGTGTGCCGGGTCGTGACGCGCGTGCCCGCCGGCGATCACCGCATCGTGCTGGCCGAGGTCGTGCTCGGCGACCCCGGCGGTCCGGGGCGCCCGCTGGTGTACCACCAGGGCCGGTTCACCGGGCTGCGTGACTGACCTCACGGAACGTATGTGACCGAACCCGCCTTCGGAGGTTCTGCGAAGCGATCGGTTTCCGATTACGCTGCGTTGCAAAGGTCACAGTTCAAAGCGCTTGCTTAGCGGGAACGAACTGGGTGTACTGACGAGTAATATTTCGCTCGGAGCGCGGGTCGCCCCGAACGGGATCGGCCGCTTGGGGCGCCTATGCTGCCTGCAAGTAGGCAGCAGAGAAATGTCGACGCAGTAGGAGAGCCGGCGTGAGCTTGAGGATCGTTGTCACTGTGAAGTACGTGCCCGACGCCACTGGCGACCGGCACTTCGCCGATGACCTGACCGTCGACCGGGACGACGTGGACGGTCTGCTCTCCGAGCTCGACGAGTACGCGGTCGAGCAGGCGCTGCAGATCTCCGAGAACTCCGACGACGACGTCGAGATCACCGTTCTGACGGTGGGTCCCGAGGACGCCAAGGACGCCCTGCGCAAGGCGCTGTCCATGGGTGCCGACAAGGCGATCCACGTCGAGGACGACGACCTGCACGGCACCGACGCCCTGGGCACCTCGCTGGTGCTGGCGAAGGCGATCGAGAAGGCCGGCTACGACCTGGTGATCTCCGGCATGGCCTCCACCGACGGCACCATGGGTGTCGTTCCGGCCCTGCTGGCCGAGCGCCTGGGCGTCCCGCAGGTCACCCTGCTGTCCGAGGTCTCCGTCGAGGACGGCACGGTCAAGGGCCGCCGGGACGGCGACGCCGCCTCCGAGCAGCTCGAGGCGTCCCTGCCGGCCGTCGTGTCGGTCACCGACCAGTCGGGCGAGGCGCGCTACCCGTCCTTCAAGGGCATCATGGCCGCCAAGAAGAAGCCGGTGGAGTCCTGGGACCTCTCCGACCTGGAGCTGGAGGCCGAGGAGGTCGGCCTGGAGGGTGCCTGGACCGCGGTCGAGTCCGCGACCGAGCGTCCGGCCCGCACCGCCGGCACGATCGTCAAGGACGAGGGCGAGGGCGGCAAGCAGCTCGCCGAGTACCTCGCGAGCCAGAAGTTCATCTAAGGCTCAACACCCTTACGCCCCCTCAGACTTCGCAATCCGCAGGAGAGCAATCCCATGGCTGAAGTTCTCGTCTACGTCGACCACGTGGACGGTGCCGTCCGCAAGCCCACCCTGGAGCTGCTGACCCTGGCCCGCCGCGTCGGCGAGCCGGTCGCCGTCGCGCTCGGCAACGGCGCCGGTGACACCGCCGCCACGCTCGCCGAGCACGGCGCGGCCCGGGTCCTCACCCACGAGGCCGCCGAGTACGCCGACTACCTGGTCGTCCCGAAGGTCGACGCCCTCCAGGCCGCCGTCGAGGCCGTCTCCCCGGCCGCCGTGCTGGTGCCGTCCTCCGCCGAAGGCAAGGAGATCGCCGCGCGTCTGGCGCTGCGCATCGGCTCCGGCATCATCACCGACGCCGTCGACCTCGAGGCCGGCGACGAGGGCCCGGTGGCCACCCAGTCGGTGTTCGCCGCCTCCTTCACCACCAAGTCCCGTGTCGCCAAGGGCACCCCGGTCATCACGGTCAAGCCGAACTCGGCCGCCGTGGAGGCCGCCCCGGCCGCCGGTGCGGTCGAGGCCCTCGCCGTCACCTTCTCCGCCCAGGCCACCGGCACCAAGGTGACCGCGCGCACGCCGCGTGAGTCGACCGGGCGTCCGGAGCTCACCGAGGCCGCGATCGTGGTCTCCGGTGGCCGTGGCGTCAACGGCGCGGAGAACTTCTCGATCATCGAGGCCCTCGCCGACTCCCTCGGTGCGGCCGTCGGTGCCTCGCGTGCCGCGGTGGACGCGGGCTGGTACCCGCACACCAACCAGGTCGGCCAGACCGGTAAGTCGGTCTCGCCGCAGCTGTACATCGCCTCCGGCATCTCCGGCGCGATCCAGCACCGTGCCGGTATGCAGACCTCGAAGACGATCGTGGCGATCAACAAGGACGCCGAGGCCCCGATCTTCGAGCTGGTCGACTACGGCGTCGTCGGCGACCTGTTCGACGTCGTCCCGGCCCTGACCGAGGAGATCAAGACCCGCAAGGGCTGATCCCGAACGGGCGCGTCGAGGCCCCCGTGACCGTCCTGACGGTCACGGGGGCCTCGTCTCATCCCAGGGTCAGCGTCGCCTGCACCGGCAGATGGTCGCTCGGGAACTGGCCGTCGGCGGAGAACGTGTTGATCGACGCCCGGTGCGCGGTGACTCCGGGCGTGGCGAGGATCCAGTCGATGCGGTCGCCGTTCGGCGTGAGCGGCTTGTAGCCGTGGAACGTGCCGTACAGGTCGCTGCGCTCGGCCGCGGTGTCCCAGGTGTCGGCGAGACCGGCGCCGAGCAGCGTGTCGTACACCCCGTTCCGGTGCGCGGCGACATTGAAGTCCCCGGTCACCACGACCGGCAGCGAGCGGTCGAAGCCGGCGATCCGTTCGGCGATGAGCGCCGCGCTGCGCTCGCGCGCGTACTGGCTGACGTGGTCGAAGTGGGTGTTGAGGGCGTAGAACTCCCGCCCGCCGTCGGCCAGGTCGCGGAAGCGGACCCAGGTGACCATGCGGGCGAAGGCCGCGCCCCAGGTGTTGGAGCCGATCACGTCCGGGGTGCCGGAGAGCCAGAAGTGGTCGTACTCGGTCGGGCGCAGCCGGTGGGAGTCGTAGAAGATCGCCATCGACTCGTCACGGCTTCCGTGCAGCCGGCCGGTGCCCACCCAGTCGTAGCGCGGGCCGAGGTCGGCATCGATGTCGAGGAGCTGCGAGAAGATCCCCTCCTGGGTGCCGAGGACGTGCGGGGCCTCGTGGCGCAGCAGGTCGCGCATCACCGGTCTGCGCACGGTCCAGCTGTTGGGCTCCACGGTGCTCGCGAAGCGCAGGTTGAAGGACATCACCCGGAGCTGCCGGCGAGGCGGGCGCTCGCCCGCCGAGGCGGTGGACGTGGGCAGTGCTGTACTGGAGAGGGGCGCGGTGACCGCGGCGGCCAGTGCGGCTTTCAGACCCAGGCGGCGCGTGACTCGGCTGTGGTTCGGCACTGCGTGCTCCTTCGGTGGGAACGGGCCGGACGAGTCGTGCGGGGCGTGCGTATGGAAGTGTGATACCGCGTCCTGAGATGGGCGTGAACATGGCGAGATGGTGGGGTGACTCCCCGTGGACATGGTGTTGACCATCCGGAAGGTCCCCGGATAACTTCATTCTACGGATTGTTGATTCCGTAGAGCGGAAAACAGGAGGGTGTGGGAATGGGTCAGGGCCAGCAGGAGAACGTGGCGACGAGCCTCGCGGGCGCCGTCAGCGAGGAGATCAGCGCCTCCCTCGCGCCGGTCGACGCCGAGCTGGAGCGCCGTTACCCCGGCGACCCCGGCACCCGTCAGCCCGTCCACACCGTCTATGTACCCGGCGACGTCTTCGCCGCCGACACCATCCGCTCCTGGGGCGACCAGGCACTCGCCGCCCTCGACGAACACGCCCCCGACGCCGCCTCCTTCGCCGCCGTGCTCGGCCTGTCCGACGAGCTCGCCGAACCGGTGTACTCCCGCGTGCGCGCCAAGCTGGAGCGCGAGCCCATCGAGGACCTGCGCGTCGACTTCGAGGACGGCTACGGCCCCCGTCCCGACGCCGAGGAGGACCGGACTGCCGCCCGCGCGGCCCGCCTGATCGCCGAGGCGTACGCCGACGGCACGGCGGCCCCCTACATGGGCATCCGCATGAAGTGCATGGAGGCGCCGGTGCGCGACCGGGGCATCCGCACCCTCGACATCTTCCTCACCGCCCTGATGGAGACCGGTGGCCTGCCCGACGGGCTGGTGCTGACCCTGCCCAAGGTGACCTACCCCGAGCAGGTCACCGCCATGGTGCGGCTGCTGGAGGCCTTCGAGAAGGCGCACCGGCTCGACCCCGGCCGGATCGGCTTCGAGATCCAGATCGAGACCAGCCAGTCCATCCTCGCCGCCGACGGCACCGCCGGCGTCGCCCGGATGATCCAGGCCGCCGAGGGCCGCGCCACCGGCCTGCACTACGGCACCTTCGACTACAGCGCCTGCCTCGGCGTCTCCGCCGCCTACCAGGCCAGCGACCACCCGGCCGCCGACCACGCCAAGGCGGTCATGCAGGTCGCCGCCGCCGGCACCGGCGTACGCGTCTCGGACGGCTCCACGAACGTGCTCCCGGTCGGCCCGACCGAGAAGGTCCACGACGCCTGGCGCCTGCACTACGGCCTCACCCGCCGCGCCCTGGCCCGCGCCTACTACCAGGGCTGGGACATGCACCCCGGCCACATCCCCACCCGGTACGCGGCCGTCTTCGCCTTCTATCGTGAAGGTTTCGAGCAGGCCGCGGACCGCCTCGCCCGCTACGCCAACCGGGCGGGCGGCGACGTCATGGACGAGCCCGCAACCGCGAAGGCCCTGGCCGGCTACCTGCTGCGCGGCCTGGACTGCGGCGCTCTCGACATCGGCGAGGTCGCCCGCCTGACCGGACAGACCCGTGCCGATCTGGAGGGGTTCGCGGCACCGCGACGCGGTGACCTCACGGTCTCCACCAAGTAGCGGGCCGGTCACAGCACTCCGCAGCGGCTGGTGCCGTCACCCGGGCCCCGTACTCTGTACGGACGCAACGACGGTCCACAGGAACGGGGCAACGGTGTCTTCGGGGGAGAACGGACAGGCGGACGAGACCGGCCGGCTGCTCGCGGGACGCTATCGCGTCGTCGCCCAACTCGGGCGCGGCGGCATGGGCGTGGTGTGGCGGGCCGTCGACGAGGTCCTGGGCCGCGAGGTCGCCGTCAAGGAACTGCGCACCTACTCGGACGCGGACGGACCCGAACTCGCGGATCTGCGGCTGCGCATGCAGCGCGAGGCCCGCGCGGCGGCCCGGGTCCGGCATCCCGGTGTGGTGGCCGTCCACGACGTCACCGAGGTCGACGGGCGCCCGCTGATCGTCATGGAGCTGGTCGACGGCCCCTCCCTGGAAGCCGTGTTGCGCGAGCGCGGCACGCTGGACCCGCGGGAGGCGGCCGGGATCGGCGCCAAGGTCATGGACGCGCTGGCCGCCGCCCACAAGGCCGGCGTCCTGCACCGGGACGTCAAGCCCGGCAACATCCTGCTCGAAACCTCCGGCCGGGTCGTCCTCACCGACTTCGGCATCGCCACCATGGACGACCCGGGCGACGGCTCGGCCACCCATCTGACCCGCACCGGCCACCTGGTCGGCTCCCTGGACTACCTCGCCCCCGAACGCGCCCAGGGCGCCGAACCGGGCGCGTCCTCGGACGTCTGGGCCCTCGGCGCCACGCTGTACGCGGCCGTGGAGGGCTCCGCCCCCTTCCGCCGTACGTCGACGTTCTCCACGCTCACCGCGATCGTCACCGAGGCCCTGCCGGAACCCGCCAACGCGGGCCCGCTCGGTCCCGTGCTGCAGCGGCTGATGGACAAGCGACCCGAGTCCCGGCCCGAGGCCGACGAGGCCCGCGCACTCCTCCAGGCGGTCGCGGACTCCGGCGGCGACCTGCCGACGACGGCGCTGCGCGGACCGGCGGACACCGGCCCCGGAGAGACGGAGCGCAGCGTCCCGGCGGTGCCGCCCGGCTTCGGACCCACGGCGGCGGTGAGCCCGCCCGGACAGGGATCCGGCCCGACGCCCGCCGGTCAGCCGTACGGCGCCCCGGTCGGCGACACACCGGTGCAGGGCGTGCCCGCGTCGGACCTCCCCGGGGCGCCGGTCTTCGGAGCGCCGGCACCGCCCGCGCAGGGACCGGCGACCCCCGGCCAGGGCATCGCGCCGGCCCAGGGCTTCGGTGCCGCCGGCCATCCCGGCCCCGGCGAGCCGCCCGTGCCGCCGTACGGCGCCGGACCGGGCCCCGCCGCCCCGCACCCGTACGGCTACGGGAACTCCGTCCCGCCCCAGGACCCGGACTCCACCGGCCCGATGGTCACCTCCTCCGCGACGCCCGCCCGGCGCAAGGGCCGTGCCGTGCTGGCCGCCGTGGCCGTCACCGTCGTCCTCGCGGCGGCCGGGGTCACCGTCGCCCTGGTGAACAACAAGGGCGACGCCGGGAACGAGGCACGGGACAACGCGTCCGTCGCCGCCGCGGACGGCACGTCCGCCCCCGCGAGCGGCAGCCCCGACGCCGACCGCACGGGCGACTCCGGTCTGACCGAGAAGGACAAGGACAAGAAGTCGCCCGGCGCGACCGGATCCCCGAGCCGATCCGCGGACTCCGAGCCCTCGGACCGGCCGCCCACCTCCTCCCCGACCAGGACCTCGGGCGGGGGCGGCACCAACGGCGGCACCACGGGCGGTGGTTCGGGCGACGGCGGCAGCACGGGCGGCGGAGGAACGACCGGCGGCGGGGGCACCACCGGCGGCGACGGGGGCAGCACACCGACGCCGTCCTGCTTCTCCATCGGCGGCGGCAAGTACAACTGCAAGGTCTGGAAGCAGGCCACGTCGTACACCGCCACAGGCGCCCAGGTCGGCGTCCTCAACGCGGGCACCAACTACTTCTACTGCCAGCAGAACCTGGGCCGCCGCGAGACGTACGGCGAGTGGACCAACGTCTGGTGGGCGAAGACCGACGACGACAGCGGCAACACCGGTGTCTTCGTCAGCGACGTCTACATCGAGGGCGGCAACAACGACGAACCGGTGCCCGGACTGCCGGTCTGCTGAGCTCAGACCGGCTGAGCGCGGCGGTACCCCTCCAGTCCGGAGGCCGTCACCAGCTTCTCCTCCGCGAACAGCCGGGTGCCCTGCCGGCAGCGGGCCGGGCGCCCGCGCGCCCGCGCGCAGAACTCCTCGGGAGTGACACCGAAGAGATCCCTCAACCCGGCCGACGCCAGGAGGAGTTCGGTGAGCAGCGCGCGCTGGCCGGGGTGGGTGCGCGGGGTGCTCGTGCCGTCGTGCAGGACGCCGTGGCGGTTGACGTACGCGAAGGCGCCCGGGAGCACGGTGCCGTCCGCCAGCTCGACCCGGACGTCGGGCGCGGGCAGCCAGGCGCGGCTGAAGTGGCCGTGCGGCACCGGCGCACCCTCGCTCGCGTCGATCACCGCGAGCTGCTCGGCGTCCAGCCAGGTGAGGAACAACTCCCGTACGTGTCCCGGGGCCCGGAACGGCGACGCGGACACGTACCCCATGAAGCTCACGTGCGCGGACACACCGACGTCGAGGCCGGTCACCCGAGCCTTCACCATCGGCACCGGCGAGGCGATGCCGAACTCGTCCATCTTGTGGCGCAGTTGGGCGGGACAGGCGTTGGAGCCGACCGCGAGGACGGGCGTACGGTCGTCGTGGACGAGGCGGTCCAGGGGCAGCAGCCGGTCCCCGTCGAGGAGCCCGGAGTCCGAGGGCCAGGCGCCGGGGTAGAGCAGCGGATGGTCGCGCGGCGCGTCCGCCAGGCCGAGCGTCCGGAGGCTGCGGTCGTCGTCCACGGGCCGATCGGTCCTCTCAATGCGCCGGCGGCAGTTCGCCCGAGCCGCGGGTGATCAGCCGCGTCGGCAGCTCGATGCGCTCCGGGGTGACCAGGGTGCCGTCCAGTTGGCGGAAGAGCCGCTCGGCGGCCGTGCGGCCGAGGGCCGCGGCGTCCTGGGCGACGACGGTGACGCCCGGCTGGAGCAGATCGGCGAGTTCGATGTCGTCGAAACCGACGAGGGCGACCGGTCGGGAGTGCTCGGCGAGGACCCGGATCACGGTGACCGTCACACGGTTGTTGCCCGTGAAGATCGCGGTCACGGGGGAGGGGCCGGCGAGCATCTCCTCGGCCGCCCGGCGCACCCGCTCCGGGTCGGTGACCCCGAGGGACATCCAGGAGTCCGCCACCGGTATGCCCGCGTCCTCCATCGCCGCCCGGTAGCCGCGCAGTCGCTCGGCGGCCGTGTGGATGCGGGGCATGTCGCCGATGAAGCCGATACGGCGGTGGCCGTGGGCGATGAGGTGGGCGACGCCGTCGCGGGCACCGCCCCGGTTGTCGGCCAGGACGCAGTCCGCGTCGATGTTCCCCGCCGGACGGTCGACGAACACCGTGGCCACGCCCGCCTTGAGCTCGGGCTCCAGATAGCGGTGGTCGTCACCGGCCGGAATGATCACGAGCCCGTCCACCCGGCGCGCGCACAGCGCCAGCGCCAGTTCCTGCTCGCGGTCCGGGTCCTCGGCGCTGGACCCGTTGATCAGCAGGGCCCCGTGCGCCCGGGCGACCTCCTCGACCGCGCGGCTGAGCGGACCGTAGAAGGGGTCCGCGAGATCCTCCAGGACCAGGCCGATGCTCGCCGTACGGCCCTTGCGCAGCACCCGCGCGCTGTCGTTGCGGCGAAAGCCCAGCGCGTCGATGGCCTCCTGGACGCGCCGCTCCGTCTCCGGGGTGACACCGGGCTCACCGTTGACCACGCGCGAGACGGTCTTCAGACCGACTCCGGCACGCGCGGCGACGTCCTTCATGGTGGGACGGTTGCCGTAGCGGTTCTCGGGCGCGCGGTCGGCTCGGCGGATGGTCTCGGGCACGATGCGGTGTCCTGTCCTGTCGTCGTCCACGGGGATACGGCGTTCCATGGGGATGCGTCGGTCCATGGGTTTGTATGAGGATGTGGCGTCGAGCATAGAGCCTGGACAACGTTGTCAGATCCGGGAGACACTGTCCACCGCAATCTCCGGCCTGCGTCCCCACCGCGAGACCGGCTCTTCCAGTTCCCGTGGTTGACGGGGAGTTCCGAATGGTTGACGGGGAGAACTGACACTGATGCACACCGACCTCGTGGCTGCGCTCGACATCGGCGGCACCAAGATCGCCGGAGCGCTGATGGACGGCCACGGCACGATCGTGGCCCGGGCCCAGCGCGCCACACCGGCGCGGGAGGACGGCGAGACGGTGATGCGGGCCGTCGAGGAGGTCGTCGGCGAACTCACCATGTCGCCCCTGTGGGGGCGGGCCACGGCCGTCGGGATCGGCAGCGCGGGCCCGGTGGACGCCTCCGCGGGCACCGTGAGCCCGGTGAACGTGCCCGGCTGGCGCGACTATCCCCTGGTCCGGCGAGTCCGCGAGGCGGCGCACGGCCTGCCCGTCGAACTGATCGGCGACGGGGTGGCCATCACGGCGGCGGAGCACTGGCAGGGGGCGGCACGAGGGCACGACAACGCGCTGTGCATGGTCGTCTCCACGGGCGTCGGCGGCGGTCTGGTGCTGAACGGACGGCTGCATCCCGGCCCCACGGGCAACGCGGGCCACATCGGTCACATCAGCGTCGATCTGGACGGCGATCTGTGCCCGTGCGGGTCGCGCGGCTGCGTGGAGCGCATCGCGAGCGGTCCCAACATCGCCCGGCGGGCGATCGAGAACGGCTGGCTCCCCGGGTCGGACGGCGACACGTCCGCCGCCGCCGTGGCCGCGTCCGCGCAGGCCGGTGATCCGGTCGCCGTGGCCTCCTTCGAGCGGGCCGCGCAGGCCCTGGCCGCCGGGATCGCGGCGACCGCGACCCTCGTCGAGATCGACATCGCGGTGATCGGCGGCGGAGTGGGCAAGGCGGGCGACGTCCTGTTCACACCGCTCCGCAAGGCCCTGGGCGACTACGCCACCCTGTCCTTCGTCCAGCGCCTGACGATCGTGCCGGCCCAGATGGGCACGGACGCGGGTCTGGTGGGCGCGGCGGCGGCTGCGCTGGCGCGGAAGGCGGACGCGGCGGCGGGGGTGTGAGGCCGAGGACGGAACGTTCACTCACACCCACGGCGGCTGCGGGTCCGCAGGGGCCGATCGCGCAGTTCCCCGCGCCCCTAAAAGTAGAGGGGATTGCAGCGGACCTGCCCCGTCCGTGCCCCCAGCCGTCGCGACCCTTGCGCAGTTCCCCGCGCCCCTGAAGGAAGGGGGCTGCAGTGGCCTGCGCCAAGCCGTGACCGCGGCCCTTACGACCGTTGCGCAGTTCCCCGCGCCCCTGAAAAGAGGGGGGTGTGGTGGGCCTGCGTCCGCCGTGACCGCAGCCGTCGCGACCGTCGCGCGGTTCCCCGCGCCCCCAAGAGAAGGGCGTGGTGGTGGGCCTGCGTCCGCCGTGACCGCAGCCGTCGCGACCGTTGGGCAGTTCCCCGCGCCCCCAAGAGGTGGGCCTGTGCCACGAAGTGCCCGCGGGCGCCGGCGGCGTGAGGGGGCGTGCCGGGGGGTGTCCGCCCGCAGCGGCGGGCGTCAACGCAGGGAACTCTACTGAGACACGGCAACCGCCCGACCGAGGACGGACACCCCCCGGTCGAGGCGGCCTTGGCACCGTCCGCCCAGATCTCGAAGGCGACGGTGCCGGCCGCGCCCGCCTCGTCCTCGCCCCCGACCTGCGGGGTCACCGCCTCGCACGCCCCGCCGGCGTAGTACTC
>NZ_JBIDDQ010000026.1:0-108343 GCF_043195415.1 Streptomyces sp. Y7 | reverse complement strand
CATATCTGGCGTTGATTTTTGGCACGCTGTTGAGTTCTCAAGGAACGGACGCTTCCTTTGTACTCACCCTCTCGGGCTTTCCTCCGGGCTTTTCCCTTCGGTCTTGCGTTTCCGACTCTATCAGATCGTTTTCCGATCCGATTTCCTCGGTGCTTTCCAGGTTCCCGCTCTCGCGTTTCCCTTTCCGGCGGTTCCGACTTTATCAGAGACTCTGAGTCGGAATTTCCACCCCCTCCGGGGACTGGTTCCGACGCACGAAGTGGTCGGGTTCCCGGTCAGGCGGAGCCGTAAACGTACTGGAGCGGGGCGCCCCGATGCAAATCGAGGCGCCCCGCTCCTGGTTCAGACAGTCGGATGTCCGACGGGCCGTCAGACCTCCACGACCACAGGCAGGATCATCGGCCTGCGGCGGTACGTGTCGGAGACCCACTTGCCCAGGGTCCGCCGCACCAGTTGTTGCAGCTGGTGCGGTTCGACCACGCCGTCCTGGGCCGACCGCTCCAGTACTTCCGTGATCTTCGGGATGACGTCCCCGAAGGCGGAGTCCTCGATGCCGGAGCCGCGGGCCTGGATGTGCGGGCCGCCCGTGATCTTGCCGGTGGAGGAGTCCACCACCACGAAGACCGAGATGATGCCCTCGTCGCCGAGGATCTTGCGGTCCTTGAGCGCCGGCTCGCCGACGTCGCCGACCGAGAGACCGTCGACGTACACGTATCCGGCCTGGACCTTGCCGGAGATCTTGGCCTTGCCCTCGATGAGGTCGACGACCACGCCGTCCTCGGCGATGACGATGCGGTCGTGCGGGACGCCGGTGAGGGCGCCCAGTTCGGCGTTGGCCCGCAAATGGCGCCATTCGCCGTGCACCGGCATCAGGTTCTTCGGGCGGCAGATGTTGTAGAAGTACAGCAGCTCGCCGGCCGAGGCGTGGCCCGAGACGTGGACCTTGGCGTTGCCCTTGTGGACGACGTTCGCGCCCCAGCGGGTGAGGCCGTTGATGACGCGGTAGACCGCGTTCTCGTTGCCGGGGATGAGGGACGACGCCAGGATCACCGTGTCGCCGTCGACGATGCGGATCTGGTGGTCGCGGTTGGCCATCCTCGACAGGGCCGCCATCGGTTCGCCCTGCGAGCCCGTGCAGACGAGCACGACCTCGCTGTCCGGGAGGTCGTCGAGTGTCTTGACGTCCACCACCAGGCCCGGCGGGACCTTCAGGTAGCCGAGGTCGCGTGCGATGCCCATGTTGCGGACCATCGAGCGGCCGACGAAGGCGACCCGGCGGCCGTATTCGTGGGCCGCGTCCAGGATCTGCTGGATGCGGTGGATGTGGCTGGCGAAGCTGGCCACGATGATCCGCTTGCGGGCGCCCGCGAACACCTGGCGCAGGACGTTGGAGATGTCGCGCTCGGGCGGGACGAATCCCGGGACCTCGGCGTTCGTGGAGTCGGAGAGGAGGAGGTCGATGCCCTCTTCGCTCAGACGTGCGAACGCGTGCAGGTCTGTCAGACGGTTGTCCAGCGGGAGCTGGTCCATCTTGAAGTCGCCCGTGTGCACCACCATGCCGGCCGGGGTGCGGATGGCGACCGCCAGGGCGTCCGGGATGGAGTGGTTGACCGCGACGAACTCGCAGTCGAAGGGACCGATGCGCTCGCGGTTACCCTCCGCCACCTCAAGGGTGTACGGGCGGATGCGGTGCTCCTGGAGCTTGGCCTCGATCAGGGCGAGGGTCAGCTTGGAGCCGATCAGCGGGATGTCCGGCTTCTCGCGCAGCAGGAAGGGCACGCCGCCGATGTGGTCCTCGTGGCCGTGCGTGAGGACGATGCCCTCGATGTCGTCGAGGCGGTCCCGGATGGACGAGAAGTCCGGCAGGATCAGGTCGATTCCGGGCTGCTCCTCCTCGGGGAAGAGCACTCCGCAGTCGACGATCAGCAGACGGCCGCCGTACTCGAAGACCGTCATGTTTCGGCCGATCTCACCGAGGCCGCCGAGTGGGGTGACCCGCAGGCCGCCTTCGGGGAGCGGCGGGGGCGGGGCAAGTTCAGGATGCGGATGACTCAAAAGACTCTCCTCACCACGCACGCCACGTACCGGTGGGGCACGTGGCGCGCGTGACGTTCGTGCAGAAGCAGTTGTCGTTGTGTGTAGTGCGCAGGCACCGGTGGCCCGCTTATTCAGTTGTGGAGTCTGCTGCGCGACAGGCGCGCGAAGTCTGGTGTTAGAGCTGTACCCCGCCGGCGGCAAGATCGATCTTGAGCTGCTCGATCTCCTCGGGCGAGCACTCCGCCATGGGTGCGCGCAGCGGCCCGGCGGGAAGGCCCTGGAGGGCGAGGGCGGCCTTCGTCGTCATGACGCCCTGGGTGCGGAACATCCCGGTGTAGACCGGGAGCAGCTTCTGGTGGATCTCGGTGGCCTTCTGGACGTCGCCGGAGACGTGCGCGTCGACGAGCGCGCGCAGGTCGGGGGTGACGAGGTGGCCGACGACCGAGACGAAGCCGACCGCGCCCACGGAGAGCAGCGGCAGGTTCAGCATGTCGTCGCCGGAGTACCAGGCGAGGCCGGAGCGGGCGATGGCCCAGCTGGCTCGGCCGAGGTCGCCCTTCGCGTCCTTGTTGGCGACGATGCGCGGGTGCTCGGCCAGGCGGACGATGGTCTCGGTGTTGATCGGGACGCCGCTGCGGCCGGGGATGTCGTAGAGCATCACCGGCAGCTCGGTGCTGTCGGCGATGGCCTTGAAGTGCCGGTACAGGCCCTCCTGCGGGGGCTTGTTGTAGTACGGCGTGACGACCAGCAGGCCGTGTGCGCCCACCTGCTGGGCCGTGCGGGCGAGCTCCAGGCTGTGGCGGGTGTCGTTGGTGCCGACTCCGGCCACCACGTGGGCCCGATCGCCGACGGCCTCCACGACCGCCCGTACGAGATCCGCTTTCTCCGCGTTGCTGGTGGTGGGGGACTCGCCGGTGGTGCCGTTGATGATCAGGCCGTCGTTGCCTGCGTCCACCAGGTGCGCGGCGAGCCGCTGTGCGCCGTCGATGTCGAGTGCGCCGTCCGCCGTGAAGGGCGTGATCATGGCGGTGAGGACGCGCCCGAAGGGGGTCTGCGGAGTGGAGGTCGGAGCCATGGGTTACACGCTACTCGTTGCGCACGGCCGGGTCTGCCCTAGGGGGGTGCGGGAAAGTCAGGACAAATATGGAGCCCGGCACTGCCTGCTCGGGGGTTCAAGCAGTGCCGGGTCCGTTTGATCAGGCTAGATGAACTTCTCTAAATGCCGCAATACGGACACTTCATGCGGCTGACGCGCCCCGGTGTCCGGGGGCGTTACGGCGCCACGCGGCCGTTCGCGTTGAAGGCGGCGTACGTGAGCGGCATGAGCTTGGCCCACTCCGCCTCCATCTTCTCGCCGACCATCTCGATCTCCCGCTGCGGGAAGGACGGGACCTTGGCCAGCTCGTGCTGGGTGCGCAGGCCGAGGAAGTGCATCAGCGAGCGGGCGTTGCAGGTGGCGTACATCGAGGAGAACAGGCCGACCGGGAGGACGGCCCGGGCGACCTCGCGGGCCACGCCGGCGGCGAGCATCTCCTGGTAGGCCTCGTACGCCTGCTGGTAGGAGTCCTCCATGGTGCGGCCGACCAGCTCCTGCTGGGCCTGGGTGCCCTCCACGAAGACGTACTTGCCCGGGCGGCCCTCCTGGACCAGCTTGCGGGAGGCGTCGGGGACGTAGAAGACGGGCTGGAGCTCCCTGTACCGGCCGCTCTCCTCGTTGTACGACCAGCCCACGCGGTGCCGCATGAACTCGCGGAAGACGAAGATGGGGGCGCTGATGAAGAAGGTCATCGAGTTGTGCTCGAAGGGGCTGCCGTGCCGGTCCCGCATCAGGTAGTTGATCAGCCCCTTGGAGCGCTCGGGGTCCTTCTGCAGCTCCTCCAGGGACTGCTCGCCGGCGGTGGAGACGCGGGCGGCCCACAGCACGTCGGAG
Organism: Streptomyces sp. Y7; assembly: GCF_043195415.1. Taxonomy (NCBI): domain Bacteria; kingdom Bacillati; phylum Actinomycetota; class Actinomycetes; order Kitasatosporales; family Streptomycetaceae; genus Streptomyces; species Streptomyces sp. Y7. The sequence goes on along the minus strand of NZ_JBIDDQ010000026.1, from coordinate 104,376 downwards.
TCGGCCGCGCTGTGCTTGACCAGCTCGACGGAGACGTCACTGCGGAAGCTGGGCTTGAGTTCGTCGGCGGGGGTGTCGGTCACGGCTCGGGGGGTCCTTCCATCACTTCTGCGGGCGGCGCCCACTCTACGGGTCGGCACTGACAACGGGGCGTTCGGTGCCGGGTCGCGACATACGTCGGCGAACATCAGCGAATTTCTGTGAATTCGGTGAAACCGGGCACCTTTTGGGGCGCTCGCTCGTCTGTGTTGGTGACGGTTGCACCTACGATCCCGAGAGGAGAAGACCCACCGATGTTCCGTCGGCGCGAGTCCGTTCCCTTCGCCTTCCTCGCCGAAGCCGACCGATTCCGCAGCAATGTCACTCCCCCGCCCCGAGAGCGGGCGTCCGCCGGTCAGCTGGCCGGGCGCTGGCTGCTGGGACTCACCCTCGTCGCAGGGCTCGTGGGCTCGCTGGTGATCGGGATGCCGGCCCTGTCGACCGACACCGGCTCGCCGGCCCAGCAGTCCCAGGCGTCCCAGGGGCGCTGACCCCTTCGGACCCCCAAGGGTGGTGAGCGCGGACGCGGGTCGATAGCCTCACCGGGCACAGCCCATGCATGGATTGAGTGAGGACCAGCCGTGCCCCTGCCCTTCCTGACGGCCGATCGCGCTTTCGAGGCAGCCGACGACGTCGCGCTGCCCTTCGACGACCACGAGCGCTGGCGGCGGCCCTACCGCCCCGGTCCGTGGCGGGTGGGCGCGGCCGCGCTGTGGCTGCTGCTCGCCTCGTACGTGCTGTTCGCGGCCGTCATCATCGCCCTGACCGGCACGATCACCGAGGCCGGTGTCGTCTTCGCCATCGCGTTGGCCATCATCGCCGGTGCGCTTCGGCTGCTGCGGATGGGTGTGTGGGTGAGCTCGCACGGGCTGCGCCGGGTGCAGTTCCTCATCACGCGGACGGTGCCCTGGGAGCAGGTCGCCGCGGTGCGCACGGTGCAGCAGCCGGTGCGCTGGCTGGGGCTGCCGCGCACGGTGCAGGGGCAGGCGCTGATGCTCGTACGGCACGGTCGCGCGGCCGACGACGTACCGATGCTGATGACCACGCACAACGCCGACTTCCTCGCCCGGGTCGCGGCCTTCGACCGGGCCACCGACGCCATCGAGGCGTGGGCCGCGGAGAACTCGCGCGGCTGACCGCACACGGCACGCGAAAGGGGCCGGTCCGCCACAGCGGACCGGCCCCTTCGGCATACGGCCGAGTCGTGACCGTACCGCGTTGATCAGACCTCGACGGGCCTTCCTTCGTGCAGGGCGATCGCGCGCTGCATCGCCTTGCGGGCACGCGGGGTGTCGCGGGCGTCGTGGTAGGCGACGGCGAGGCGGAACCAGCTGCGCCAGTCCTCGGGGGACGCCTCCGTCTCGGCCTTGCGCCTGGCGAAGACCTCGTCGGCCGAGTCACGGTCGATACGGCCGCTGGGCGTGCGCTTCAGCTCGTCGACGGGCAGACCGCCCTCGGCGTCGAGTGCCGCGGCGAGGGCGTTGGCCTTGCGGACGAACTGGGTGTTCTTCCACAGGAACCACAGGCCGATGACCGGCAGGATCAGCACCGCCACGCCGAAGGTGACCGTGAGGACCGTGCCGGACTGGATGAGCATCACGCCACGGCTGCCGACCAGGACGAAGTAGACGACCAGGACGGCGGCCGTTATGGCGTAGGACAGCTTCGCGCGCATCAGCCCAGGTCCAGGAAGTGTTCCAGGCCGAAGGTCAGGCCGGGAGTGGTCACCACGCGGCGCGCGCCGAGCAGGATGCCCGGCATGAAGCTGCTGTGGTGGAGGGAGTCGTGGCGGATGGTGAGGGTCTCGCCCTCGCCGCCGAGCAGGACCTCCTGGTGGGCGAGCAGGCCGCGCAGCCGGACGGAGTGGACGGGGATGCCGTCGACGTCCGCGCCGCGCGCGCCGTCCAGGGCCGTCTCCGTGGCGTCCGGCGCCGGGGCGGTGCCGGCGGCGCGGCGGGCCTCGGCGATGAGCTGGGCCGTGCGCGTGGCCGTACCGCTCGGGGCGTCGACCTTCTTCGGGTGGTGCAGTTCGACGACCTCGACCGACTCGAAGTAGGGCGCGGCGATCTGCGCGAACTTCATGTTCAGGACGGCCCCGATGGAGAAGTTCGGCGCGATGAGCACGCCCGTCCGCGGGGAGGCGGCCAGCCAGCCGTTCAGCTGCGCGAGGCGCTCGTCGGTCCAGCCCGTGGTGCCGACGACCGCGTGGATGCCGTGGTTCACGCAGTAGTCGAGGTTGGCCATGACCGAGTCGGGCGTGGTCAGTTCGACGGCCACCTGGGCGCCCGTCTCCGCGAGGGTCTCCAGCTTGTCGCCCCGGCCGAGGGCGGCGACCAGCTCCATGTCCTCGGCGGCCTCGACCGCTCGTACCGCCTCGGAGCCGATCCGGCCCTTGGCGCCGAGGACCGCCACGCGCAGCTTGCTCATCTCTTGTGCTTCCTTCAGCAGGGGATTGTCAGGCGACGGCGTCGTTGAGCCGGGACGCCTGCTTGTCCTTCAGCGGGCCGATGACCGACAGCGAGGGCCGCCGGCCCAGGATGTCGCGGGCGACCGAGCGGACGTCGTCCGGGGTCACGGCCGCTATCCGGGTCAGCATGTCGTCGACGGACATCTGCTCGCCCCAGCACAGCTCACTCTTGCCGATGCGGTTCATGAGCGCACCGGTGTCCTCCAGACCGAGGACCGTGGAGCCGCGCAGCTGGCCGATGGCGCGGTCGATCTCGTCGTCGGACAGGCCGTGTTCGGCGACATGGTCGAGCTCGTCGCGGCAGATCTTCAGCACGTCGTGGACCTGCGAGGGCCGGCAGCCGGCGTACACGCCGAACAGGCCGCAGTCGGCGAAGCCGGAGGTGTACGAGTAGACGCTGTAGGCGAGACCGCGCTTCTCGCGGACCTCCTGGAACAGCCGGGAGGACATGCCGCCCCCGAGGGCGGTGTTGAGGACGCCCAGCGCCCACCGGCGCTCATCGGTGCGGGCCAGGCCGGGCATGCCGAGGACGACGTGGGCCTGCTCGGTCTTGCGGCCGAGGAGCTCGACGCGGCCGGCGGTGCGCAGGGCACGGCGGCCGTCGCGCGGGGCGACAGGGGCCGCGTCGCCGTTCTTGAAGGCGCCCGCCTTCTCGAAGGCCGCGCGGACCTGGCGTACGACCTTGTTGTGGTCGATGTTGCCGGCGGCCGCCACGACCAGGTGCGTCGGGTCGTAGTGCTTCTTGTAGAAGCGGCGGATGCGGTCGGCGGTGAGGGCGTTGACCGTGTCGACGGTGCCGAGGACCGGGCGGCCGAGGGGGTTGTCGCCGAACATCGTGTGCGCGAACAGGTCGTGCACGCAGTCGCCCGGGTCGTCCTCGGTCATGGCGATCTCTTCGAGGATCGCGCCGCGTTCGACGTTGACGTCCTCTTCGAGTATCAGCGAGCCCGTCAGCATGTCGCAGACGACGTCGATGGCGAGCGGCAGATCGGTGTCGAGCACACGCGCGTAGTAGCAGGTGTACTCCTTCGCCGTGAACGCGTTCATCTCGCCGCCGACGGCGTCGAGGGCGGAGGAGATGTCCAGGGCGGACCTGCGGGTGGTGCCCTTGAAGAGCAGGTGCTCCAGGTAGTGCGTGGCGCCGTTCAGTGTCGGCGTCTCGTCGCGGGAGCCGACGTGCGCCCAGATGCCGAAGGTCGCCGAGCGGACCGAGGGCAGGGTCTCGGTGACGATGCGCAAGCCGCCCGGGAGGGTGGTCTTGCGGACGGTGCCGATGCCGTTCTCGCCCTTGATCAGGGTTTGGGTACGGGCGACGGCCCGCGCCTCCGAGGAGGTGCGGGCCGTCGCCATGGAGCTACTCGACGTCACTTGTCGGTGTCGTCCTTCTGGTCGTCCTCGGAGCCTTCCTCGCCCTCGATCACGGGGACCAGGGAGAGCTTGCCGCGGGAGTCGATCTCGGCGATCTCGACCTGGACCTTCTGGCCCACGCCGAGGACGTCCTCGACGTTCTCCACGCGCTTGCCGCCGGCCAGCTTGCGGATCTGCGAGATGTGCAGCAGACCGTCCTTGCCGGGGAGCAGCGAGACGAAGGCGCCGAACGTCGTCGTCTTCACGACCGTGCCCAGGTAGCGCTCGCCGACCTCGGGCATCGTCGGGTTGGCGATGCCGTTGATCGTGGTGCGGGCGGCCTCGGCGGCCGGGCCGTCGGCGGCACCGATGTAGATGGTGCCGTCGTCCTCGATCGTGATCTCGGCGCCGGTGTCCTCCTGGATCTGGTTGATCATCTTGCCCTTGGGGCCGATGACCTCGCCGATCTTGTCGACCGGGATCTTCACGGTGATGATCCGCGGCGCGTTCGGGGACATCTCGTCCGGCGTGTCGATCGCTTCCATCATCACGTCGAGGATGTGGAGGCGGGCGTCACGGGCCTGCTTGAGGGCGGCGGCCAGGACGGAGGCCGGGATGCCGTCCAGCTTGGTGTCGAGCTGGAGGGCGGTCACGAACTCCTTGGTGCCGGCGACCTTGAAGTCCATGTCGCCGAAGGCGTCCTCCGCACCGAGGATGTCGGTGAGGGTGACGTAGTGGGTCTCGCCCTCGATGTCCTGGGAGATCAGGCCCATCGCGATACCGGCGACGGGGGCCTTCAGCGGCACACCGGCGTTCAGCAGCGACATGGTGGAGGCGCAGACCGAGCCCATGGACGTCGAGCCGTTGGAGCTCAGCGCCTCGGAGACCTGGCGGATCGCGTAGGGGAACTCCTCGCGCGTCGGCAGGACGGGGACCAGGGCGCGCTCGGCGAGGGCGCCGTGGCCGATCTCGCGGCGCTTCGGGGAGCCGACGCGGCCGGTCTCGCCGGTGGAGTACGGCGGGAAGTTGTAGTTGTGCATGTAGCGCTTGCGCGTCACCGGCGACAGCGTGTCCAGCTGCTGCTCCATGCGGAGCATGTTCAGGGTGGTGACGCCCAGGATCTGGGTCTCGCCACGCTCGAACACGGCGGAGCCGTGCACGCGCGGGATGGCCTCGACCTCGGCGGCGAGCGTACGGATGTCCGTCACGCCACGGCCGTCGATCCGCTTCTTCTCCTTGATCACGCGCTCGCGGACGAGCTGCTTGGTCAGGGAGCGGTACGCGGCGGAGATCTCCTTCTCGCGGCCCTCGAACTCCGGCAGGAGCTTCTCGGCGGCGAGCGCCTTGACGCGGTCCAGCTCGGACTCGCGCTCCTGCTTGCCGGCGATGGTCAGCGCGGAGGCGAGCTCCGGCTTGACGGCGGCGGTCAGGGCCTCGAGGACGTCGTCCTGGTAGTCCAGGAAGATCGGGAACTCGCCGGTCGGCTTGGCGGCCTTCGCGGCGAGGTCGGCCTGGGCCTTGCACAGGACCTTGATGAAGGGCTTCGCGGCGTCCAGACCGGCGGCGACGACTTCCTCGGTCGGGGCCTCGGCGCCACCCTGGACGAGCTTGATGGTGCCCTCGGTGGCCTCGGCCTCGACCATCATGATCGCGACGTCGCCGTCCTCCAGGGTGCGGCCCGCGACGACCATGTCGAAGACGGCGTCCTCGAGCTCGGTGTGCGTCGGGAAGGCCACCCACTGGCCGCGGATCAGCGCGACGCGGACGCCGCCGATCGGGCCGGAGAAGGGCAGGCCGGCCAGCTGCGTGGACGCGGACGCGGCGTTGATCGCCACGACGTCGTACAGGTGGTCGGGGTTGAGCGCCATGATCGTGGCGACGACCTGGATCTCGTTGCGCAGGCCCTTCTTGAAGGACGGGCGCAGCGGGCGGTCGATGAGGCGGCAGGTGAGGATCGCGTCCTCGGAGGGGCGGCCCTCACGGCGGAAGAAGCTGCCGGGGATCTTGCCGGCGGCGTACATCCGCTCCTCGACGTCCACCGTCAGGGGGAAGAAGTCGAGCTGGTCCTTGGGGTTCTTGGAGGCGGTGGTGGCCGACAGCACCATGGTGTCGTCGTCCAGGTACGCCACGGCGGAGCCGGCGGCCTGCTTGGCCAGGCGGCCCGTCTCGAAGCGGATGGTGCGGGTGCCGAAGGAGCCGTTGTCGATGACGGCCTCGGCGTAGTGGGTCTCGTTCTCCACTAGCGTTTTCTCCGTTACTTTGTCGTCTTTTGTCCCGTCGCTGCCCGTGTGGCAGGGGGACGGTGGCGGAGAAGCGCTCCGTGCGGTGCGGGCCGGTCTTCGATCGAAGCACCCGGGGCTCACTCCCCCGGGGGCCACTACCGAGGACCGGCGGCGGCTAGGTGCGCTTCTCCTCGTACTCGTCTTGCTGTGTCATCCGTACTGCGTTGTGCTACCACACTACAAAGCGTGAGTGACACTCCGCATGTTTCCGCACGTACGGCTGACTTTCCGTACGTACGGCAAAGGGAGCGGCTCCCGATCGTTCCGGGAACCGCTCCCCTCGTGGCGTCCTACTTGGCGCCCGCCGCACCGCGGCGGATGCCGAGGCGGTCGACCAGCGCACGGAAGCGCTGGATGTCCTTCTTCGCCAGGTACTGGAGAAGGCGGCGGCGCTGACCGACGAGGATCAGCAGACCACGACGCGAGTGGTGGTCGTGCTTGTGGGTCTTGAGGTGCTCGGTCAGGTCGGAGATCCGACGCGAAAGCATGGCGACCTGGACCTCGGGGGAGCCGGTGTCGCCCTCCTTCTGGCCGAACTCGGTGATGATCTGCTTCTTCGTAGCGGCGTCGAGCGGCACGCGTACTCCTCATGAGTCTTCTGTTGCCACCGAGTGCCCCTGGTCTGCTTCTCAGGGGAGCTTCCATGACTCGGGAGGCGGGGATCCGTAGGGCGCTTCCCCCAGGTGGACCCGGGGGCGCGTACACAAACGGCCGTCACACAGCGTACCAGCACGCGAGCACGCCTCTGACAGGCGGGCCCGCGTGCCGGTGGGGGTCAGACGCCGCCGCGTACCTTGCCGTAGACGTCGAGGACGGCCAGGCAGATCGGGACCAGGGAGAGCAGGACCAGCGAGTCGGCGAGGTCGAGCATGCGGCCCCAGAAGGGGGACAGGCCCTTCTGCGGGACGATCAGCGCGATCGCGATCAGCAGCAGCACACCGGCACCGACGGAGGCGCCGAGCCACAGGGTACGTACGTCGACCGGGCCAGAGTCGCCCCGGAGCAGATCGATGACGATGTCGGCGGGCGGCGAGATCGCGAGGCCGAGGACCAGCAGGGCGAGCGTGACGACACCGGCCACGAACAGGCACGTGACCTGCGCGGTGTAGCGGAACAGACGGGCCCGCAGCATCGCGGCGAGGCCGGCGCACAGGGCAAGCAGCTGGGCCCAGCCGTTGTCGCTGAAGCCGAGCACCGCGCCGCCGGCGCCGATGATCACTGCGGCGCAGCCGCCGACGAGGCCGAGCAGCAGTTCGTGGCCGCGGCTGGTCTGGGCGACGATGCGCTGGACGTCGACGGCCTCGAGGTCGCCCTCGCGGCCCTCGCGGCGGGCGCGGGCCAGGTCCTCGGGGTTGCGGAAGCCGATCGGGAGCTTGGCGAAGCGGGCCGACCAGCCGGGCAGGAAGCCGACCACCGCCAGCGCGACGACCGAGGTGCCGGCGGCGATCTCCCGGGGCTCGGCCTCGGTGAGCACACCGCAGAACACGGCGAGGGTGCCGATGGCGGAGGCCAGCGCGGCGGCCACGAACGGGGCGTCGCCCTGCGGCAGCAGCATGATCAGTACGACGGAGCAGAGCAGGACGGCGACGCAGCCGACGAGGAACTGGATCCGGCCCGGGCCCTCGCCCGCGTCCTGCGGAATCGCGCCGGAGCCGGCGATGAGCGCGTGGGGCAGCGCGGAGATGCCGAGCGCGACGGCGGAGCCGCGGTCCTCGTACACCCGGGCCCGCACGCCGGCGAGCGACATCAGGGCCACCGCGGTGACGCCGGCCAGGATGCCCTGGAGGCCGTGCATGTCGTGGCGCAGCGGATCCGCGAACCAGAAGACGAAGCCGAGCATGACCAGCAGCAGCGACCCCGCGACCAGGCCGGCGACCCGCATCAGGTTGTCGTTCCAGCTGCGGACGTCCTGCTTGACCGCGGCGGCGATGGCGTCGACCACGTCGTCGTGCACGGCCGGCGGCAGCGAGTCGGCGAACGTGCGCAGCAGCAGCACCTCGCCGTCCCTGACCCGGTGCTCCAGCAACGAGCGGCTCGCGTCGAGTACTTGGCCCTCGCGGGTCACGAGGTGGTAACCGGCGGGACTGGTGTCCGACTGGACCAGGCCCGAGAGTCTGACGATCTCGGGAAAGAGGTCCTGGACCGGCAGGTCCTCCGGCAGCGCCACATCGACGCGACTGTCCGGCGCTGCGATGGTGATTCGGCAGAAACCTGTCGAAGTCCCCGTGCTCACCTGGTGTTCCCCCTGCTAGACAAGGCTCTTCGCACCGCTCCTACGGCGCGGGTCGCCACCCTATCCGCTGCCACCCCCGCCCCAGGACCTACCTCCCGCATTCCTCCCAGGACCTGCGCCGCATCTCCATCCGCCTGCCTCCCTCGGGCACCCGGCGCATCAGTAGGATCGTCGTCCACGCGAACGACGCCTACGCGAACGAAGAACACGTCGCGGTACACGGGGGCGTCGGTGCCAGGACGTACGTATCAATCGCGAAGGATGAGTGCATCGGTGAGCGTCGTCATCATCAAACGGCCACCGCGGATAGTGCCACCGGCCGTCCCGGACGGCGAGGTCAAACTGGAGACGCCCCCCGAGATCCCTCGCGAGGGCGACGAGAGCATGCTCATGAACCTGCTGCCCATGATGGGCATGCTGGGTTCGGTCGGCTTCTTCTTCATGCCCAACCTGCCCTCTTACATGAGGGTGGTCGGCGGGCTGATGCTGGCGTCGACACTGGCCATGGCCATCGCCCAGTTCGCCAAGTCCCGGCAGGGCGGCGGCGCGGGCATGGCCCAGGACCGGCGTGACTACTTCCGCTACCTGGAGCAGGTCCGCAAGGACGTGCACAAGACCGCGGAACTGCAGCGGCAGAGCCAGCTCTTCCAGCACCCCGACCCGGAGCAGCTCTGGGCGGTGGCCGCCGACGGCAAGCGGCTGTGGGAGCGGCGTCCGACGGACGCGGACTTCGCCTCGGTGCGGATCGGGCGCGGTGTGCAGCAGCTCAACACCCCGCTCGTGGCGCCGGAGACGGCCCCGAAGGAGGAGCTGGAGCCGCTGACCGCCGCGGCCATGAAGGCGTTCCTCGACGCGCACGGCAGCCTGTCCGACCTTCCGGTTGCCGTCTCGCTGCGCGCCTTCTACCACGTCACGATCTGCGGCGAGTCGGACACGGTCTACGGCAACGCCCGCGCGAGCCTGTCCCAGCTGGCGACGCTGCACTCGCCCGAGGACCTGATGATCGCCGTGGTGGCGCATCCCTCCGCGGCGGCGGACTGGGACTGGATCAAGTGGCTGCCGCACAGCCAGCACCCGAAGGCCAAGGACGGGGCGGGCTCGTCCCGGCTCCTCTTCGACGACCTCGGGGAGCTGGAGGAGGCGCTGGCGGACCAGCTGGGCGACCGGCCCCGCTGGAACCGTGAGGCCAACCCGGTCTACGACCAGCCGCACCTGATCGTGGTGCTCGACGGCGGCACCGTGCCGCCGGACTCCGAACTCGCCAGCAGCGAGGGCCTCCAGGGCGTGACGTTCCTGGAGATCTCCCCCGGCCCGCTGGAGGAGGAGCTGCGCGCCGGACTGACGGTGTACGTGAAGCCGGAGCGGATGCGGCTGTTCGTCGGCCACGAGTCGGCGTACACGGGCCGGCCCGATGTGCTCAACCCGGCGCAGGCCGAGTCCCTGGCGCGGCAGCTGGCACCCTTCCGGGTCGGTTCGGCGGAAGAGGGCGAACCGCTGCTGTCCAACCTGGACTTCACGGACCTCATGGGCATCGGCGACGCGGGCACGGTCGACGTCTCCCGCACCTGGCGTCCGCGCACCCTGCACGAACGGCTGCGGGTGCCGATCGGTGTCGGCGAGAACGGCGAGCCGGTCATGCTGGACCTCAAGGAGGCCTCGCAGGAGGGCATGGGCCCGCACGGCCTGTGCGTCGGCGCCACCGGTTCCGGCAAGTCCGAGGTGCTGCGCACCCTAGTGCTCGGTCTCGCGGTGACGCACTCATCGGAGACGCTGAACTTCATCCTCGCGGACTTCAAGGGTGGCGCGACCTTCGCGGGCATGGCGGACATGCCGCACACCGCGGCCGTGATCACCAACCTCGCGGACGACCTCACCCTCGTCGACCGCATGCGTGACTCGATCATGGGTGAGACGCAGCGCCGGCAGGAACTGCTGCGCTCGGCCGGCAACTACGCCAATCTGCACGACTACGAGAAGGCGCGGGCGGCGGGTGCCGCGCTGGAGCCGATGGCCTCGCTGGTGATCGTGCTCGACGAGTTCTCCGAACTCCTCACGGCCAAGCCGGACTTCATCGACATGTTCATCCAGATCGGCCGTATCGGCCGGTCGCTGGGCATCCACCTGCTGCTGGCCTCGCAGCGCCTGGAGGAAGGCAAGCTGCGCGGCCTCGACACCTACCTGTCGTACCGGATCGGTCTGCGCACCTTCTCCGCGGCCGAGTCCCGTACCGCGATCGGTGTCCCGGACGCCTACCACCTGCCGTCGATCCCGGGTTCCGGCTATCTGCGCTACGACACCGACACCATGGTCCGCTTCAAGGCGGCGTACGTGTCGGGGCCGTACCACGGTGAGGGCCCGTCGCGCGTGCACCGGTCGACGCAGCTGCGTCCGGCGCTGTTCTCGGCGGAGCACGTGGCGCTGCCGCCGCAGCCGGTGGTCGAGGAGCCGGAGCCCGACAACCGGGTGGACGACGCGCTCGCCGACACCGTCCTGGACGTCCTCGTCAGCCGGATGATCAACCAGGGTCCGCCCGCCCACCAGGTGTGGCTGCCGCCGCTGGAGGAGGCGCCGTCGCTGGAGCAGCTGCTCCCGCAGCTCGCCGTCACCCCGGAGCGCGGCCTGACCGCGCCCGACTACACGGCGCTCGGCCGGCTCAACGTGCCGGTCGGTCTGGTGGACAAGCCGTTCGAGCAGCGGCGTGACGTGCTGTACCGGGACTTCGCGGGCGGTGCGGGCCACGGTCTGTTCGTCGGTGGTCCGCAGTCCGGCAAGTCGACGCTGCTGCGTACGCTCATCTCGTCGTTCGCGCTCACCCACACGCCGTCCGAAGTGCAGTTCTACTGCCTGGACTTCGGCGGTGGCTCGCTGATCTCGATGGAGGAGCTGGCGCACGTCGGCGGCGTCGCGAACCGTCTGGACGCCGAGAAGGTGCGCCGTACCGTCAGCGAGGTCGAGGGGATCCTCAACGCGCGCGAGGAGTACTTCCGCGAGCACAACGTCGACTCGGTCACGACCTACCGCCAGCGGCGGGCCGCGGGTCAGCTGCCGGACCAGGTCTGGGGCGATGTCTTCCTCGTCATCGACGGCTGGGCCACCTTCAAGACCGACTACGAGATGCTGGAAGCGACCGTCACCGAGATCGCGACCCGCGGTCTCGGCTTCGGTGTGCACGTGATCCTGACGGCGAGCCGCTACACCGAGGTGCGGCCGGCGCTCAAGGACATGCTCCAGAACCGCATCGAGCTCCGGCTCGGCGACCCGACGGAGTCGGAGATCGACCGCAAGGTCGCGCAGAACGTCCCCGCGACCGTGCCGGGCCGTGGTCTGACGCCGGACAAGCTGCACTTCATGACGGCGCTGCCGCGTGTCGACGGCTCGTCGGGGACGGAGGACCTGTCCGAGGCGACGTCGATCCTCATCGGCGGGATCAACGAGAACTGGCAGGGCAGCCACGCTCCCGCCGTACGGCTGCTGCCCACCATGCTGCAGGTGGACCGCCTGCCCAAGGGCTTCGAGCACCCGGAGCGCGGTGTCGCCGTCGGTATCGACGAGTCGTCGCTGTCGCCGGTCTTCGTCGACTTCGAGACCGACCCGCTCTTCATCGTGTTCGGTGAGAGCGAGTCCGGTAAGTCGGCGATCCTGCGGCTGCTGGTCAAGCAGATCACCGAGCGCTACACGCCGGACCAGGCGAAGATCGTCATGGGCGACTACCGGCGTGCCCACCTGGAGGGCGTGCCCGACTCGCACCTGTCGCGGTACTGCGCCTCGGCGCCGGCCCTGACGGAGACGCTGGAGGGCCTGGCCGGCTCGATGCACCGCCGGATGCCCGGCCCGGACGTCACGCCCGAGCAGCTGCGCAACCGCAGCTGGTACAGCAGCCCGGACGCGTTCGTCATCGTCGACGACTACGACCTGGTGGCGACCGGCGTGAACCCGCTGGCCCCGCTCCTGGAGTACCTGCCGTTCGCCCGCGACATCGGTCTGCGCGTCATCATCGCCCGTGCCTCGGGCGGTGCGAGCCGCTCGCTGTACGAGCCGGTGATGCAGCGCATGCGGGAGCTCGGCGCGCAGGGCGTGGTGCTCTCCGGCGACCGGTCGGAGGGCCAACTGCTCGGCAACATCACCGCCACGCAACTGCCGCCCGGCCGTGGGTACTTCCACACGCGCCGGCGTGGTGGGCAGCTGATCCAGACGGGGTGGCTGCCGAACCGGTTCTGAGGGACGGTCGGTAGATCCGGAGGGGCGGTACCCGCGCGGGGTGCCGCCCCTCTCCCGTTGCCGGTGGGGGCTGGGGCTCGCGCGGGCAGCCCGGTTAAGGTGGCCGTGCGACAGAAATGACGAGCCACGGGGGGCAGTTGTGCCGTCGGACTACATGGATTCCGATCCCGAGGTCCTCAAGACCGAGGGCTTCCACATGTTCAACGTCGGCCTGGACTTCGGCAAGGCCGTGACAGCCCTGCAGACCGGGCTGACCGCGCTGGAGAAGGGCGACACCCCACCGTGGGGCGACGACGACATCGGCGAGAAGTTCGGCGTCGTCTACGAGGGTCTGCGCGACGGCATGTACGAGTCGATGGCCAGCCTCGCGGAACGTCTCGCCGGGATGGGCGTCGCCTTCACCAAGATGGGCGTGGCCCACGAGCTGAACGAGGCCGAGCAGGACGCCATCTGGAAGGAGACGACGGCCCAGTACGACGGTCAGGTCAAGGTTCCGACCGGGGTCGCGCACGCCAGGTTGCGGCCGCACGACCTCTGATCCGCGACGGGCACGTGCGGGGCGACCGACCTCAGTAGGGTGAGACCCGTACGTCGTTCGCACGTCAGGGAAGAGGCCCAGCGGCATGACCGAGGCAAGCAACAACGAGGTCGGGACTCAGGCCGAGGACATCAAGGCGCGCAAGGAGCGGGAGCGCGACGAGCTGTACGCCCTCGACATCTCCGGAGTCGAGTGGGTCTGCGCGCCCGGCACCGAGGAGCACGAGGAGCGCGTCGAGATCGCGTACCTGCCCGAGGGCGCTGTGGCCATGCGGTCCTCCCTCGATCCCGACACGGTTCTGCGGTACACCGAGGCGGAGTGGCGGGCGTTCGTGCTCGGGGCGCGGGACGGGGAGTTCGACCTGGAGGCGTCGCCTCGGGGTGGTGGGGTAGCGGCCGAGTAGACGGCCGCCGTCCGGCATCGGGCAGGGTCTTCCACCTGCCCGGCAGCCCTGCTCGACGCCTAAGATCGGGGTCGTATCGAACGCGTCCGCGACGGCGGAGGACGGGGACCCATGACCGGCTCGACCGAGGACTACGCACCACACCCCCACATAGGCGGCCGCAACGCCGCGCTGCGCGCGTTGAGCGCATGGCGTGGATCCGCGCCCGGCGCCCCGCGCGTGGTGGTGCTCACCGGCGGTTCGGGCAGCGGGCGTTCGAGGCTGCTCACCGGGTTCCTGATGCTGTGCGATCCGGAGTACCGCAAGCGGCTGCCGCTGGACGAGATGGATCCGTCGACGGTGCCGCCGCACCTGCCCGCACCGGCTGTACCGGCCGCCGAAGGACTCACCGCCGCCCAGTTGCTGTGGCTGCTCGCCGACCACTACGAGCTCGATGCCCGCAGCACCGGGGGCGTGTTCGCCGAACTGGCGGCGCTCGCCGAGCCGGTGACGGTCGTCGTCCCGGATGTCGACCGTGCCGGCCCGGTGCGGGCCATCGGTGAGCCGGCCCGGATCGTCAGGGAGGTCCTGGCTCCGCTGGCCGCCACCGGGACCGTCCGGCTCCTGGCCGAGGTGCCGCGTCCGCTGGTCGGCGAGCTGACCTCGGGGCTGCCGTCCGGCGCGGTGCAGGTCATCGACCTCGACGAGCCGGAGTGGGCCGACCCCGAGGGGCTGGTGCTGCACGCGCAGGCCGCGCTGAACCCGGAGTTCGGCGCACCGGAGCTGCCGTTCACCGTGGACCCCGCCGTACGTCTCGCGCTGGGCGCGGCGATCGGACGCAGGGCCGGGAGCCCGCTCGTCGTCCAGCTCGCCGTCAACGGCATCCTGATGGCTCCGGAAGGCTTCGACCCGGCCGACGAGAGGCATCTGCCGACCTCCGTCGGTGAGGCGCTGGACCTGCACGCCGGGCGGCTCGGCGCCGACCCGCAGCAGCTGAGGCTCCTGCTGGCGCCGCTCGCCCTGGCCGAGTCCGACCGCATGCCGGTCGGCCTGTGGGCGAGGCTGGTCAGTGCGGTCGCCGGGCGGGACATGAGCCAGGCCCTCGCGGACGGGATGCTCCTCGCCGGGCCCTTCGTGCAGCCGAGGGAAGAGGAGGCGGCGGACACGGAGGACGGCCCGCGTATGTCGCTGGGGCTGCTGCACCCGGCCGTCGGGGACGAGATCCGCGCCGGGCTGCCCAGCGTCCGAGCCGCTCAGACGCAGGTCGCGATGGCGCTGCTGGAGGCCGTGCCCGAGCAGGACTGGAGCAAAGCCGACCCGTACGTCCGCGACCACATCGCCGGCCACACCCTGGAAGCCGGCCTGCTCCCCCAACTCCTCACCGACCCCGGCCTGTTCGTGCACGCCGACCCGGTGCCGCTGCGCGCCGCCGTCGAGGCGGTGCCGGCGGCGGAGCTGGGCGCTCCGGCCCGTACGTATCTGCGTACGGCGCCTGTGCTGACCCGCACCCAGCCACCCCCGCTGCTGCGCGCCGCGCTGCTGGAGACGGCGTTCGTCGAGGACGGCCTGCCCGAGTACGCCGAAGCGATCCACCAGCGGCTCGGCCTCGAACTGCCCTGGCGGACGCTGTGGAGTCTGCCCGTGCCCGGCATCAGCGCCGTGACGGTCGGCAGCCTGCCCCACCCCGACGGTGCGGCGACTCCGGTGGCCGTACTGGTGGTCCCGGCGGGCACGCCCGGGGCGCGGCCGGTCGGTGGGCCCGGGGAGGAATCCCGTGCCGCGGTGCTCGTCCATGGGCTCGTACGACCCGGTGACCTCGGTGACGTCGACCCGGCGCTGGTCGTCCGCCCCTCCGAGGAGCAGCGTGCCGCCGCCCCGCTGGGGCTGAGCCGGGGCGCCGACTACCTGCGTGTCTGGGCCAGGGCTGACCAGGAGGTCGTGGCCGCGCTCATCTCCGACACGCCCTTCACCGCCGCCGACCTCTCCCCCGACGGGATCCTGCTCCTCGCGACCGAGCGCGGCGCGAAGGCCCTCCGCATCCGCGCGGCGGACTCGGGGATAGCCTCGTAAGCGCTACGACGGCCGGACGGACATCGTGCCGCAGGCGCCCCACCTGAGCCGCATCACCCACATGCCTCGCACCACCAGCGACCGACCCCTCCGAAGGAGCCTCCCGTGACCAGCCAGGAGCAGGCGCTCGCCATCGCCGACCGTTGGCTCAACCCGGAAGGCTCGGCGCAGCCGCACCGCGCGGTCCGGATGCAGGAATTCGACCTGGGCTGGGTCGTATGGGCCGCACCTGCGGAGCCCGAGCGCGACCCGGAGACCGGGGAGCGGCGGCCACCGGCCGAGATCGGCAACGCCTGCGGTGTCGTGGACCGCC
The DNA here is from genome assembly GCF_043195415.1 of Streptomyces sp. Y7. NCBI lineage: Bacteria > Bacillati > Actinomycetota > Actinomycetes > Kitasatosporales > Streptomycetaceae > Streptomyces > Streptomyces sp. Y7. The sequence goes on along the minus strand of NZ_JBIDDQ010000026.1, from coordinate 88,487 downwards.
GTACCGGCGAGCTGACGGTCTGGCCTTCGGTGCCGGTCGACGAGGTCGTCCAGATGTACCTGCGGAAGCACGGCGACTCGGGGCAGGGCCCGTACGGAGATACCCGGCCGGTCACCGGGCCCGGCAACACCGCCGTCTTCACGTACATCGACCCGGCGAACGGTGAGGAGACCACCCTCTTCCGCAACTCCGGCCCCGGCCTCGCCCCTTCCGAGTACCAGGCGTGGGCCGACCTGCGACGGATGAACGTTCCCGTCGAAAGTGTCACCGCCATCCACACGGACCTGCGTCCCAGCCTCCTCCCCGGCGGCTACACGGCCGAACTCCTCAACACCTTCCCCAACGCGCGGCTGTCCTGCTCGCAGAGCTACGGCGCCCGCCCCGAGGTACGCGCCGAGGGCATCGAGGCGCTGGTCGAGCAGGTCGAGACGATGCACCGGATCGCGGGTCAGCAGCCGCCGCCCCGCCCGCGCCGTGTACCGGTGCCCGCGCAGGTGACGCCCGCGGAGCCGATGGACGACGAGGCCCTCGGCCGGCGTCTGGTCGAGGTCTTCGGCGAGGACGGCGTACGTCGCTACGAAGCCGAGGCCGTCGCGGGCGGCGCGCTGCCGGAGAGCACCGCCTCCACGCTCGCCGAGGCCGGTATCCCCGCCGACCTCCCGCTCTTCTTCACCGCCGACCGGACCGACGCGCCGCCTGCCGGTGGCCTGTTCACCGATGTCGCCACGAATCTGCGGGAGCGGCGCAGCCCGGCCGGTGAGGAGAAGATCGCCGTCCTGGCCCACCTGGCCAGGATCGGGTTCGACGGCGTGGCGGTCATCGCGGTGCAGTGCCGGCCGGGCGCGGGGCAGCCTGACGGGCTCGGGGCGCTGTGGGCGGTGGACCCCGTGACGGCCACCTCTCGCTACGTCAACGTCTCGGTCGTCACTTTCGCCCGCTCCCTGGCGCTGCTCGCGGACGCACGGCAGCGGATGCGCGGCCTCGACCCGGTCGCGGCGGGCGGTGAAATGGCCGCGCTGCAGGAGCAGTTGGCGGCGGTCGACGCGTCCGCGCTCGCGAACGCGGAGACCTGGTGGTCGCTGATCGTCGAGCAGATGTGGCACGGGCTGTTCTGACCCGCCCCGGGCTCAGCACCGCGAAGATCCCGCCGAGAGATCCAGACCCAGCCGACTAGGAGCGCAGCACGTGACTTCGGACAACCCGGCCCCGCCGACCACCGCCGAGCAGGCCCTCGCCATCGTGCGCGGCCGGTACGCGCAGCCCAAGCTGCCGGACGGCACTCCGGCCGAGCTGCGCGTCGAGGAGTTCGACATCGGGTACCTGGTGTACGCGGTGTTCCCGCCGGTCACGGACGCGGCCGGCCGGCCGCAGCCCGCTCCGCCCGGCGGGAGCAAGATCGTGGTCGCCAAGGACACCGGCGAGACCGTCACCGTCCCCAACTACCCGACCCAGACGGCGATCGCGCTGTACCGCAAGCAGCGTCAGGCTCAGTGAGCCGTACGCGGATCGGCAGCGGGTACGGGGATCAGTACAGGGAGAAACCACCGCTGTGCCGGCCGCCCTGGCCCTTCTTCCCGTCCTGGGGAGGCTGACCCTGCGGGCCCTTCGGCTCCGCGGCCCCTGAGGACGGGCCACCGCTCCCCGGTGTCTCCCCGTGCCTGACCTGGTCGCGCTCCTCCTCCGAGAGCGACTCCCACTGGCCGCGCAGGGACGCCATGCCACCGCCGAGGGCGCGTGCCACCGCGGGGTCGTCCAGGGCGTCGCGCAGGGCGAGGCGGCCGGAGAGCATCCTCTTGGCGGCCTCCTGCATGTCCTTGCTGACGCCGTCGGTCTCGGTCAGCTTGCGCAGAGCGGAGTTCAGCGAACGGATCTGTGCCGGTTCGAGGGCCTCGTCCAGCACACCGCGCTCCTGCGAAGAGCCGTGCGGGTCCGGTGAGTTATCGGGTTGCCTGGCCATGTCGCTTCTCCTCGCTGCTCCTGCCCGAACTCGACACCCGCAGTATCTCCCGTCACGCGCGGGTGACGCGCCCCGCCCACCTTCGGACGTGAACCGCTCCCGCCGACCCCCATGCAGCCGTACGGATATCCGCAGCCCCCGCAGCAGCCGCGCGGTCCTCGGCGTCCGCCGGGAGCCGCGCCTCGGATGGTGAAGGCGGCCGTCGTCGTCATAGCGATCGTCGGTGGCCTGGGCTGCTACGTCTGGCACTACAACGCTTCGACCACTCCTTGTGCTTCACCAAGGTGTGAGCATCGCGTTCATCGCGTCGGTGGGGGACGGCTGACCGGGCCCGTCAGGGCAACGCGTTCCCCAGCGTCGCGCCCACCGCTCCGACGATGATCGCCATCAGGGCCCAGCGGGTGCGCCCGCGGCGGGCCCACTCCACGGCGGGACCGGCGCAGGCGAGGCCCATGGCGTATGCAGCGATCCACGCACCCGCGCCGCCGTCGAGGCGTCCCGCGATTCCGACGAGGCTGTACAGCGCCACCAGGGCCCCGGCGCCCATGAGGGCGGTCCGGGCGCTCCGCGCCTGCTGGGACCGTGCCCGCGCGACGCCCGGATCCGGCAGCTGCTAGAAACGCACGCGGAGTTCATCCGCTTCTTGCCGGACCGGCTCGCGCTCGTCGCGTCCCGCCAGCGTCTGTTCCCCATCGTGCGTAGTCATGACGAGGGAGCGTAATGCCAGTGGCGGGAGATCGAAGCATCGGGCAAGTGCGCTGCGACGGCTGCTCGTCCACAGGGCGCCGAGCGTCCCCCCGGATTCGATAGGCTCACCCACCATGTTGCCGCCGCACACCCCCACTCCCTCTCCGAACGCCGTCGTCATACGTACCGGCCGCCGGGGCGCCATGACCGGTCTCCCTTGCTCCGCCGTCCTCATCGTGATCGGCGCGGTGGGTGTGTTCGGCGCCGCCTTGGTTGCTACCGGGAACCAGAAGGGCGAGTCGAGCATCGCCGGCTACGCGGGCATGGTGTTCATGCTGGCGCTCGGCGCTCTCGGCGTGTTCCTCTTCATGGGCCACTGGGCGAACCGCCACAACAGGATCCTCGTCGACCACACGGGCCTGTGGGTCGCCGGCAAGCAGGTCCAGAACGTCATCCCTTGGCAGAGCCTCGCCGGCGTCGGCCTGTTCTGGAGCAAGCTCGGACAGGGCAGCAAGGCCTACTCGCTGGAGCTGTTCCCCGTCGGCCCGATCGACCGCGACGATCCGGCCCTGTGGACGCTGGTCCGCGACGAGGAGCCTCTGCACCCCGACATGCCCGGCCTGCGCTACCGGCTGCCCTTCCCCGCCGCCCAACAGCAGCAGGTGGTCTCGGCGGTCAGGCAGCATGTCCCGCACATCTGGCTCGGCGAGTCCGAGCGCGCGCAGGGTCACATCGGCCGGCCCGACGTGAAGGGTCACCGGGAGCGCACCCGGGGCCGTACGCACTGAGCCGTGTGGTCGCGGTCGTCCGGCCGACGTGATGGACCACTTCTCCGGACAACCGCGGCATCCTGCAACGGATTTGTGACAGCAACCCCCTGAACCAGCCTGCTGGTGAGTCCGTAAACTTTGCGGGCGGCTGTACTCCTGTGTGATTTCCCTTGACGGGTGAGGGAGTTGTACGGCCGTTCTGGCTTACGGGGGTGCTAGCTGCTGTGTCGATGATGCTGCCGGACGAGCTCGAGTGGGTTCTCGAGATGCTGGGCTACAGATGGCCCACGGCCGACGAGGACAAGCTCAGAGACTCGGCCGCGCTGTGGCGGGAGTTCGGCGAGAAGGTCAACGGCCTGCACACCACGGCGAACACCAGCGCCCGGCAGGTCCTGGCGCACAACGCCGGGGAGTCGATCGACAAGTTCACCAAGACGTACGAGAAGTTCGACGGCGGCGGAGGCGACGGCTACCTCCAGAACGCGGCACAAGCCGCCTTCATCATCGCGAACGTGATGGAGGCCTGCGCCTACCTGGTGGAATTCGCCAAGTGGGCGGTGATCGCGCAGCTGATCGCCCTGGCCATCGAGATCGTGGCCGCACATGCCGCCGCGCCCTTCACCTTCGGTCTGTCCGAGGTCGCCGGTCTCGGCGCCACCCAGGTCACTCGGCTGATCGTGCGCCGCCTCCTCGACGAGCTGAAAAAGGCGTTGATGGAGGCGATCGTCGAGGCGATGAAGGAGCCGGCGATCTCCGCGATCGAGGCGATCATCACCGACCTCATCCGGCAGACCGTGAACGTCGGCTTCGGCGCCCAGGAGGGCTACGACGTCAGCGCCACCATCAAGGCCGGTGGCCAGGCGGGTCTGGACGCGCTGAAGCAGACCCCGCAGACCCTCGCCGAGGGTGTCCGCGACAGCCTGGGGCAGAAGGCGGGCAGCCGGGCCCGTCACGCGGTCGACAGCCGGATCGACGGGTACGACGGGCCGTCGGGGCTGTCGGGGGGTGACATCGGGAGCGATTCCGGGCCGGGGACCTCGGACTCCTCATCGTCCTCCGGATCATCGTCGTCCTCCGACTCGTCTTCGTCGTCCAACTCCTCCTCCAACTCGTCGTCCTCCGACTCGAGTTCGTCGGGATCGGACTCCTCCACGTCCTCGCGTTCGAGCAACGGCGGCATTCCCGGCACGAACATCGGCAACGGCATATCCGCCGACACCGGCGGCAACGACATCGGCGCACCCGATATCGGTGCGGGCCCGGACTCCGGATCCGGTTCCGGGCCGGGATCCGATTCCGGGAATCAGTCGGCCTCGGACTCCCCGTACGCGCGGCCGACACAGTCGCCGTCGGGGTCGTCCCTGTCGGACTTCGACGACCCCTCGCCCGCCGGTCCCTCGTCCAACGGCCCCGACTCCAACGGTTCGTCCAGCACACCGAGCACGTCCGGCCCTTCGCACTCCGGCGGCGGCTCCCCCGTGTCCGGCCTGTCCTCCCCCAGCCCGCAGTCCACGCCTTCTGCGGCGTCCACGTCGTCCGGCGGTACGTCGTCCTCGCCAGGGGGCGGCTCGATCGGTACGCAGATCGACGGCCTGGCCGCGAGCACGCCGACGCAGTCCAATGCGGCACCGACGCCGACGGCCGACCACTCCCCGAGTGGGACAGGTGGCCGTACGGACGGGGGCTCGGCCATGCCGACCTCACCTACGGCGCCGTCCACCGGAGGCGCGGCAACTCCGGGTGGGCACCAAGGCCAGGCTGCCTCCGGCGGCAGCCCCTCCGCTACGAGCCCGAATCCCAACTCCGGCCCGGCGAGGAACCCTTCCGCCGGCACGCCGAGCTCACCTTCCGCCACGGGGACCGGCCCCGCGTCCACACCGAGCCCCACGTCGCCGTCGACGCCGCGTACGCCGACGGGGACGCCGGACGGCCGAACACCCGGTGCGGCGGACGGGCGTGCACCGGGTACCACGGACGGACGTGCGCCGGGTACGCCAGGGGGCCGCCCAGTGGGCACGCCGGACGGTCGAATACCGACGCAGCGCACCCCTGGAAGCACGACGCCGGGCGACGGGACCGCGCCCCGCACCCCCGCCGGGAACACAACCCCGGGCGACCGTTCCGCGCCGGGAACGAACACGCCTGGCACGACGCCGGGCGACCGGACGACGCCGCGCACCAACACGCCTGGCACGACGCCGGGCGACCGGACGACGCCAGGGGACCGCACCCCGCCCCGCAACACCACCCCTCCCACGACGCCGGGCGACCGGACGGCACCGCAGAGCACCCCGGGTACGACGCCCGGCGACCGGACGGCACCGCAGAGCACCCCGGGCGAGCGAACCGCGCCCCGAAACGCACCCGGTACGACGCCGACGACGCCGGGTGATGGCAGGACTCCGCGCAACACCCCCGGGAACACGACCCCGGGTGACCGGACCACGCCGCACAACACACCTGGCAACACGACCCCGGGCGATCGGACCTCGCCTCGCAACACCCCGGACTCGTCGGGCAACACCCGTACGCACTCTCCAGGGCAGGACCCCAGGACGACGACCCCGAACCAGACGCCGTCCCATTCGAACCCATCGCAGTCGAACCCGTCCCGGTCGAACCCGGCGCAGTCGACGCCGTCCACTTCAACGGGTACAGGGCCGGACCGCGGCTCGACTCCGAACAGTGGGACGCCGAGCAACTCCACCCCCTCGACGCCGAGTAGCCGCACACCCAACGCGTCGAACCCATCGACCCCGTCGAACCAGCCCGGCCCGGCGACGAACCACCCCACTCAGGGCGCGCCGAGCACACCGGGCACGCCGAGCACACCGAACCAGCCGAGCGCGGGCCCGACGCCCAACAAGCCGACGCATCAGCCCACGGGCAACACACCGAACACCCCGCAGCAACCGGCTGCGCACCCCGACAAGCCGGAGAACTCGCAGCAGAACCCGGATCAGCAGCAGGTGACCCCGGTCCCGATCCACACGGTCGTGACCACCCCGCCGCCCTCGCACGCGGACCCGACCACGCCCCAGAACCCGGGCTCACCCCAGGCCACCCCCAACGACTCGGGCAACCAACACCACCCCAACCAGGACAGCCTGGACGACATCCGTGCCGACCTGGACCACTACCCGGGCGGCCTGACCGAGCCAGACCCTGCGGACCAGCAGGCTCTGGCGGACGCCGTACCACGCAACGACGACGGCACGCCGGAACGCTTCCCGGACCCGCACGGCCCCTGGTCCCAGCTGCAGAACGACGGCGGCAACACGGTCCCGGGCCGCAGCAACAACTGCGCCGACTGCTCCCGCTCCTTCCTGGAGACCTGGTACGGCAACCCGCAGGTCTCGGCGCCGCGCACCGTCGACACCGACGCGAACGGCAACCCCGACTACTGGTCGCCCGAGGACAACGCCAACGACAACCAGATCCGTTGGACGGGCGCGTCCCACACGTACGCCGGCCCGGGCGGCGACCCCGACACTGCCAACAACATCGCGTCGGTCCTGCAGCAGTCCGGCCCCGGCTCGGCGGCCATCGTCCAGGTCGACTGGCCCGGCGGGGGCGGCCACGCCTTCAACGTCGTCAACCACGACGGCAACATCGTCTGGATCGACACCCAGAGCGGCGACGTCAGCGACCAGCCCCTCCACCTGGACCAGGCGGAACACGTCTGGCACATCCCCCTGGACGCCAACCGCAACCCGATCGACCTGAGCCAGCCGGATGCAACGGACTCCAACCAGGGGGCGGACACCACTCAGAAGGGAACGGACACCGCTCAGGACGGGACCGACGCCAATCAGGACGGGACCGACACCTCCCAGGAAGGGACCGACGCCTCCCAGGACGGGGCGGACGCCTCCCAGCAGGAACCGGACGACAACTCGAGCCAGAGTTCCGACGACTCGAAGCCGGACCCCGAGACCGCACAGCAGGACCCGCAGACCTCCGAGCACGGGCCCGACACCACACAGCAAGAAACCCCCGACTCCCCCGACACGAGCCAGCACCAGAACGAGAACCAGCAGGCCAACGAGTCGGACCCGTCAACCGAAGCAACGGACGACAACCCTTCCGACCACTCGGACGCCACTAAGTCCGAGAGCCCGGACACCGCCCAGTCTGAAAGCCCGGACTCCACCAAGCCCGCGGACCCGGAGCCCTCCCAGACCTCCCAGACCTCCCAGACCAAGGACTCGGACCCCGCCGAGCCCGAGAACGCGGAAACGGCTCAGCCCAAGGCTCCCGACCCCACCCAGTCCCAGAACCCGGACACCACGCACCCTCAGAGCCCGGACACCACGCAGCCTCAGAGCCCGGACACCACGCAGACCGGTGACCCGGACTCCAATCCGCCCACCGACCCGGATTCCGGTCCGCCGTCCACCGACCCGGACGCATCCGAGGCCAAGGATCCCGACGCCGCCGATTCCAACGACCCGGACCGCACGACCCACGAAGAATCCGCCGACGGATCCCCGCAGGACCCTTCGCACCCTGACCCGCTCCCGGCCACCGCCACCCGCGACACCACCCCTCCCGGCGGCGTCACCCACCCCACCCCCGCCGAGCAGCAGTCGCTGGAGAACTCGGTCCCCCGGGACGAGAACGGCGACCCCACCCGGCCGCCGGACCCGACGGACGGCCCCTGGGTCCGGAACATCAACGGCGACGGTGCCGACAGCCCCGGCCGCAACAACAACTGCGCCGACGTGGCCCTGTCCACCGTCGACACGTACGCCGGCAATCCCACGGCAGCCGGCGCCCGCACCCCCGACCCCAACCCGGACGGGACGCCGTCGGACCGCGGCGAGAAGGCCGGCCGCGACCGCATCGAGAACACGCTCGGCGCCCGCTTCAGCGACATGGGCAACGGTCGCGGCGCCTTCAACCGCCTGGAGAACACCCTCCGCAACAGCGGCCACGGCTCCCAGGCCGTCATCATCACCCAGGACGCCAACGGCCGCGCCCACGCCTGGAACGCCGTCAACCACAACGGCAAGATCACCTACATCGACGCCCAGACGGGGCAGCAGAGCTCAAAGCCGCTGCACAGCGGGAACAACGGGGTCTTCGCGATTCCCCTGGACTCGAACCGGCAGCCGGTGTCGCCGGACAAGCCTGCGGCAGAGGGATCACGTGACGGTGAGCGGCAGGCTCCGGCAACTCCGGGCAGCGCACCCGAGGAATCCGCAGGCGAGTCGCTGCCGAAGTTCGACCCGGAAGAAGTCCGCGGGTCTGCCGATTTCGGGGAACGGCAGAAACAGGACCACACTCACGAGAATATGCCTCTCGAGGAATCGCAGGCGACTCTTCGTAAAACCCATGATGTGTCGCAGGTGGACCTGGAGCCGGTCCTGCAGAACGCGCACCGCTGGGCAGCAGACGGGTCGCTGGCCCGTGTTGTCGACGAGGTGCGCGAGAACAAGACGATCAGCCAGGATCGCCTCAATGAAATCCTTGGCAACGATTTCAGGACGATGAACAACGATCAGAAGATGGCCGTCATAGCTGGAATCGCACGCATCAGCAACACATTCCATGAGAGTCAGGCCGCAGGAAACAGTCCGATCAATCTCGACCCGGAACGCCGGCGCCCCAAGGGCGAAGATGATGGAATCAACCCCCTTCCGGGTGTTTCCATGCACGACAATACCTCCATACCGCGAATGAAGCCGGACGACAACAACCCCAGCCCTGCATCACGAGCTCGCGAATACGCGGTGAGCCAGGAGGCCGCCGACAACAGCAAGGAAGCCAGGGACGCGAAGCACGACGAATTCGATAAGCTCTGGAAGAACAACAAGGACAACGGCATGCGACCAGACATGTCTGGCAAGAACTATGCCGTGCTGGAGGTACACGAAAAGGTCGGCGACAAGGTGCAGGTTCACTACGTCATCGACACCTCCATTCCGGGAAGCGATCGATATCACCATGACCACTCGGAACCTCACCTGGGCGAATGGATGAGGAAGGTCGAAGAAAAAGAACCAGGCCGCTTCAAAGCCGTGTCATTGTTCACTGAATTCGAGCCCTGCGGCAATAGAACAGGAACCGGCGGGGCGAACTGCTCCGACTATCTCAGTCACGACATGGAACGGGATTCCGACGACTCTCGAGCCCGTACCAAGAAGGCTCGGGAGAATCGCCCCGAAGAGCAGCAGGAGAATCCCAGAAAGAGCGATCTTCGCATCTCGTACGGGATCGGCTATCGCAAGGGCGACATGGGGAATGAGGCTGCGGCCAGGGAAGCCGAGTACGACACTCCAGCGGACCGGAGGGAAGCTATCAAGGAAGCCAGGGCCGAGGACATCGCCATGCGCCAGCAGGTGAAGGCGATGACCGACGAGCAGATGGTGCGCTATCGCGGCGAGTGGTTGCGGGCCTGGATGACGGCAGCAGGATCGGGAGCCGAGTGAACGGCTGAACTCATCCGATACCTTGGAGACTTGGCAGAACGCGAACGCTGAAGCGAGGAATCGAGTGGAACTGACACCGGAGGGGGCACTCGAACATGCCGAAGCCTGGCTGGCGGAACCGCATCGCCTGTACCGAACCCTCGCCGTCCGGGGTGTAGCGGGTTCCGGCAAGACGGCGTTGCTCGGTGAACTGGCGGCCAGAGTGCCGGGAGCCGTCCACGTCGACTGCCGTGGCAAGACCGCGGATGATGTCGCCCATCACCTCCTCCGCGCCTGGGGCGTCACCGATTCTCCACCCTCACTCGTTGCGGGCGCCCAGCGTATTCGGAGTGGCGGCGTCGCGCTGCTCAGCAATGTTCAATGGGCCGGCGAATTCGTGACCTCGAGTGACGCAGGCCTGATCAGCCAGAGCATGATCCGTACACTGAAGCAATTCTCGCGGCCAACCCTCCAGTTCGTGGTCGAGCGTCCCGCCGACAAACCGTGGGTGCCTGCACCCGCACGAAATGACATCGTCCTGACCTCGCCGGGCACCGAAGAGATCCGGTCCGGGGAATGGCTGGACATCCTTTCCCGGCACCCTGCTGTCCTGGCGCTGGCGGCAGCAGAGGGCCGCACGGTCTCCCTCCCTGTCTGGGCGGAACTCTGCCGATGCCTGGGCATTCAGATCTCGTCCGGCGAACTAGCCGAGCTGACGGAGTCCCTCTCGGATCGCCTGCTCATCGCTGAAGTCCCCGGTTCGGGCAGGGAGTTCGGATTTCAGGCCGAATCGGATCGGCAGCGGATCAGACTGCTCCGCCCCGTCGACCACGGCATGCTGCTCTCCGCACTGCTTGAGCCGTTGAAGGGACGCGGGGCGACGGCCTGGGAGAGCGACGGCCCCACCGGTGCCTATGCGGCGCGAGCAGCCGCGCTCCACGCCGCCCGAGCGGGCCTCCTCGAGACCCTCCTGGCCGACGGTCAGGTCCTTGCGAATCTCGAGGCGACGGGGCTTTTGCAGGGCATGGCCATGACCTGGCCCCGCGGGATTCCCCAGGGCGGCCTTGCCATTGATGCCCACTATCTCGAGCAACTGGGACTCGCGGCCGCACCGCACCCGGAGTGGGTGGCGTGGCTGCATCATTCGGCACTCAACCGGGGAGACGAGTCGCTGGCCCGGTCGATCGTCGCCGAATCCGGGGTCGAACTCCCGTGGAAAACGGTCTGGACAAGGTGCCGCCCGTTCGGCACTTTCGGACGGTCGGAAGAGCCCGAGGACGCACCTGCGGACGAGCCGTCGGACGCCGTCCTTGGGACTCGGGACTTTCCGGAGCTCGCGGAGAGCCATTCCTGGCGCCTCCACGCGGTCGGACCACCGGTGCGCCACATCTTCGACGGGCGACCAGACGCGTCTCGCCCCTTCAGGTCCAAGGCCGTGTCGGATTCGGAATGGCTGATCTCAGGCCCCACCGGCCCATTTGTCGTCGACGTGAGGCCCCCCTCAAGGGAACAACCTCACCTGGAGGCACTGCCCGAACCCTTCGTCGGCCCCATCACCAAGGCCGCCCTTTGGCGCTGTCCTGCCCGAGCCGTGACACAGGACGCTCCCACCCGGTCCTGGCTGGAGGGCTCCTTCGGGCAAGGCACCTGCCGAGTGCTGTCAGACGGCGAACTGCCGGCAGGTGTGCGGGATTCGGATAGTCGACAGTTCCTGACCAGCGTCGGTTTGCCCTACTTGAACCACCAACTGCCCTTCGTTCACACCGTCGACCTGGCCAAGACGGGGCTGGTGGAAGTCCCCTGGCCCGATGATGCGGATCCTCCGGAGAGCGAAGGACCTTTCTACTCCCTGGCCGAGTGGACCGGCGGAAGCGTGCTGCTCGATGGCGGTACTGGTGCAGTCGTCCAGGATTACAGCACGGGATACAGCTCTTTCACCCTCTCCACGAGCCTTCGACAGTTCTGCACCCTTCTCTGCCTCTACCACGAATTTCTTACCGGCCCTTTCCTTACGCCCGCCGAGCGCGGTGATGCCCGCCGCAGCCTGTGGCAGTGGGCGGAAGACATCGACTCGGCGACCGAGGACGCAGACCACTGGGAGCACGTCTTCGACGGGGATCTGGATTCCTGGGGCACCGACTAGGTGCGTGACCGTGGAAGGGAAAGTAGTCACCACAGTGCTCAGCTCGGCACGCAGGAGGTCGTCGACCAGATCCTCGCACAGCTGGGGCGCACCGGACTCGACGGCATTTTCGCGGTCGAGCTCCACGACCACGCCGTAAGTCCGCACATCAGCAAGGTGCATGGGGAGCCTCTCTTCGACGACTCCGGTTTCCTCCCCGCACTGCACCACGGGACAGCACGGAGCCGAGACGCGGACGACCCCGACCTCTTCGAACCGGGCGTCGTACGGCGCCTGCCCACAAGCCTGCTGCCCGAGGGCGTGACGGACGCCGAGGCACGTCGCCTGCTCACGGACGTCGGGCTGCCCGCCTTCGAAGGCGCCGCAGTCCGGCTCGAGGCTCTTGACGAAGTGGGTCTGCCTCGGCTCGCCCCTGACGACCAGTCGGGAGACGCCGCCCCAGGCGCGTACTACAAGATCGGTATGTGGGCTGCCGGCGACCTGGTCCTGCACGGCGGGACGGGGCAGGTCGTCCTCTTCGGTGCGGACGACTGGAGCAGCACGGAAGACGACTTCGATGCCTACTTCAACGACGAACTCGACGAACTCGATGAACTCGGCGAACTCGGCGAACTCGGCGAACTCGGCGACGACGGAGAGCAGCACACCAGCGCCGTGCCCGTCGCCGGCAGCCTGGACGCGTTCATCGACCGGCTCCAGCACTACCTGGTGGCCCGATGCATGCTGGCCGCGGCGGGGAGCCGTACCGAGCGCGTCGCGATCAGAGACCACCTCAAGGACACGCTGCCCGACCTCGACGACACGGACGCGGACGCCGCTTTCTGGACCGCCGCACTGCGAATCACCGACTGACCAGTCCCAGCCTTACGCGTTGCCCGCGCCAAAGCCGCGCGTGAAGAAGACCTGACGGTAGGAACGACCTGACGCATGAGTACGACCCTGAGCTCGGACGCAGTCACGGCGGAACTCGCGCTGAACCGTGCGCTGCGGTGGATCGACCGGCCTCGCGACACCAGCGCCTGGCTGTGGATCGGCGGGCGCTCGGGCAGCGGCAGGACGGCGCTGCTGCGCGAAGTCGTTGGCCGTCATCCGGCCGCGGCTTACGTCGACTGCGCCGGCAGGTCCGCGGAGGAGGTGGCCCGGGATGTGGCGACTGCCCTTGGCATCCCCGCCACGGACGCGTTCAAGGGCAACTTCGCCACCGTCGCCGGCCAGATCAGCGACGACCCCGTGGTCGTACTCGCGAACACGCAATGGGCCGGCCGCTTGCGTACCTCGCGCGAACCGGAGCGCGTGCTCGGCCAAGTGGCGCGGACACTGATCGAGCAGCATCGGCGCGGGCTGCGGATGCGCCTGCTGGTCGAAGTCGACGAGGCTCCCGGCAGGGCCGCCGAGTGGGGCGGACGGCATCTGACGCTGCAGGGCGGCTTCGAGGGCACTCCCGCCTTGGCGGAGCCGGGCGACGATGCGGCTTTGCCGTCCGCCCTTCGTGCGCTGGCGTTGGCCGAGCACCGTTTCGTTCCCCTGTCCGTGTGGCCCCTGCTCTGTTCGGCTCTCGGCCGGGACATCCCGGAGTCCCGGCTCGACTCCCTGCTCGCCGGTCCGGCGGCCGGGGACTGGGTCCACCGGGCGGACGACGGGACCGGCACTCCGCTGGTCTCCTTCTCGCAGGTGGCATCGGCCCGGCAGTTGCGTGCGCAGCTGCCGGTCGAGGAGGCCAGGTCGTGGCACGCACGCATCGTCACCGCGCTGTCGGCCGCGGACGCCTCGGAGGCGACGCGCTGGTACGCCGCGCGCGCCCTGGCCGGGCACGCTGCGGCAGCCGATCAGTTCGAGGCATTCCTCAATGACAGCGAGGCAGTCGCCAGGGTCGGCCACGAGTCGCTCTTCGAGGCGTTCGAGGCCGCGTTCCATGGACGGCCCATCCCGCAGGGAAGCGCCGGGGCCCGCGTCCACTACCTGGCGCGCCGTGGCGTTCGGCCTTCGTCCCAGGGCGAGTGGCTGGCGCTGTTGCACCTGACCCTGACGCAGGCCGGCCCGACGGAGAAGGCAGCCGCCGATCGGCTCCTGTCGGCGGTCGGGCCCGGGGCCCTGCCCTGGCGGACGCTCTGGGCCGAAGGCGTCGGCGCCGGCACGTTCAGCGCAGACGCACTCGTCAAGCGCCCGATTGTCCGGACCCTCCGGATCGTCCGCACCCCAACCGGCGACCTGGTCACAGCCCGCACCCGCCGCGACCACATCGGCACCTGGGACCTGGCCACGGGCGCGCCCCGACCCGAGCCCGGCGAGGCCACCGACGCGTCCGGCACTACGCAGGCGGATCAAGGGCCTCAGGGATGGCGCCCTGCCGGAGCCGCAGACGGCGAAGTGGATCTGCCCCGCATGCCCGAGTACATCCGTCGAGGCGTGCGCTCGGGCCGTTTCATGGCTCTGGCCTCGACCGAGGGGGTGTGCGTGGTCGAGAGCAACCAGAGCGCCGGACAGGAGGCCCCATCAGGCCTCCTCAAGCGTCTGGTGGGCACCGGCACGAGGCTCGCTCCGGCGGAATTGCCGGCCGCGGCCCTGGCTCCCACGACCGATTGGCTGACGGAGGTCTGGGGAACTGCGACGGTCAACCGTTTCCCGCAGGAGACCCTGCCGTCCGCCCTCTCCGACATCGACGCGCGCGAGTTCCTCTCCACAGTTGGCTTCCCCTGTGTCACCGGCTTCCTCGAACTCGACACCACCGGTCTCGCGGACACGGGCCTGTGCCCGGTTGCCGAGCCCGCCGGCATGCTGGCCGAACCGGAATCCACGTACTTCTCCCTCGGCAACTGGCAAGGCGCGCGCCTCCTCCTCGACGGTCGCGACGGGAGAGTGCTGCAGGACGGTTCGTCAGGTATCGACGACGCGCCGGCCGGAAGCAGCCTCGCCCAGTTCGTCGCCATGGTCCGGCTCTACTACTGGTGGCACTCCTCCGACTGGTCGATCGAGGACACGGAGTCGGACGTACGTCACTGGCTGCACCTCATCGACCCCCATGCCTTCCAAACACAGGGCTGGCAGAGGGTCTTCGAGGACTACAACTTCGAAGACCGAATCTGACGGACCGCCGATCCGGTAAGTCGTGGAGCAGCGCGGACGTCACACCGTACGAGGTGGAGTCCGGGCGACTCAGACGGGAGCGAGGCGGACAGTACGCGGCGAAGGTGTTCCGCACGCCCTGTCGGCAGCCGACCTCCTCCCGTCGACCCCAGCCGCATGCCCGCGTCCGGTGCACACGAGCACGGCTGGCTCGCCATGGCCCACCCCGACGTGGTGACCAGCCCCCGCCTCTAGGGCGCTCACCCATCTGACCCTGACATGTGTCAGGACCGCCCACACCGCTCCTTTCTCTAGGGTTCGACTCGTCCCCAGGCCCCGCGCGCGCCATGCGCGTCACGGGGCGCCCTCCACTGCCAGAAGGACGGCAATCATGCGCCTGTTCCGTTCCACGAACGCCACGTCTGGCTGGTCTGGCGTGCGGACGGCAGGGCTGACAGCCACGTCGCCGCGCCCTGGCTCCAGTGCGTCCCCTTCACCCTCCGACCCGCCTTGCAGAGCCTGACCACGCCGACCGGCGCTCCAGCATCGATCCGCAGTGCCAGTTCCGGGGTTGCGGCTCGCTGTTCTCGGAGGGCCGGGTGACTTGCTCCGCCTAGTGGTGGACCGACCCGGCAGACCCCGGATCCGCGTCGCGTTCCCCGGCTCCCTCTCATCCCTCGTGAAAGGCACGATCATGCGCAGACTTCTCCGCGGCGCCGCCGCATTCGCCCTCGCCACCGCCGCCGTCCTGACCGGCACCAGCCAGGCCCAGGCCGACGGCGGCACATGGGACGGTTGCCCGTACGGCGCCGTCTGCATCTACCCGCAGAACACCGTGCCGGTGGACAACCCGCACCCGAGCCACATCTTCTACTCGTACGGCTTCCACCCGATCTACAACCAGTACGGCAACCACTGGGTGTTCAACAACCAGTACGACGGAGCCCTCGTGGAGCTGTGCAAGTCCATCAACACGGACTGCCACGAGTCCATCCCCCCGCAGGAGGGCTGGTACGTCGACCTCACGCCGATCAACTCGCTCCACCTCAGGGAGCACTACCAGTGACGCGTCGGCTTCTCACAACCACCGCCACGCCGCTGCCCGTCGGCGGCGTGGCGGGGTCCGCCTCCGCCGACACCCGGGCCGCGCAGCCCGCACACGTGGCCGCTGCGTCCGTCCAGGTGGCCGACGGCGGCACCGCCGGAGCCGCCGTCGTCGACCGGCAGACCGGCACCTTCACGGAGTAGCTCAACCCGACATGTGAACGTACGTCCGGACCCGTCAACATCTACGTCAGCCGGCCGGACAACAAGCTCGCGGTCGTCAAGGAGTGCTAAACCACTGAGGCAGCGGTGCAGGGGACCGCTGCCTCACCGCGCGTATGCGCCGAGGTGCCTACGCGCCTCCACTCCACGCGGCCGCGCGCGTTCGAGTACCCCGCGCCCCTCAAACGGGTTCAGCTCCTCCGAGCCCTTCACACCCCCCACTCCTCCCACAACGGCCCTCTCCGGATCTCACTGATAACTTACTGTTCTTATTTGTTCACTCCGTGGGGATCCGATGAGCCAGCCGCCGTTCCAGCCGCCACCGCAGCCTCCCCAGCCCCCGCAGGCCCCGAACAACCCGTACATGCAACCGACTTCGCCCCATCAGGCACCGGGGTTCGGCCCGCCACCGGTTCCCGGGCAGGCTCCGATGCATGCAGGGCCGCCACCGGTCCCCGGCCAGCCTCCGATGCATGCCGGAATGCCCCCTGCCCCAGGACAGCCACAGCCGGGGCAACCGATGTACCCGATGCAGCCCGCCCCGCCGTTCCAGGCGCCCTACGGGCAGCGGCCGAACGCAAGCGGTCATCCCGTAGGGGCGGTCTTCCTCGGATTCTTCGCTTCGGTCGTCGTCTCGCTGCTCTACAGCGGTCTCATCCTGGCCACGTACGAGGATCTGACGGTCACCCAGGCCAACACCATGTACCTGGTCCACGCGCTGATCAACGGCGGGGTCGTCGGCTGCCTGATCGGCCTGGTGGGCCACCGCAACACGGGCGCCCACGTCAGTGGCGCCGTGATCGCCGCCGCCGGCGCCTTCTTCGGCTTCACCAACGCCGTCCCGCTGATCATCGCCGACGGCCAGTCGCCCGCCGCCATCGGGGACATGATGCAGGCCGACCCGTTCATCCCGGCCAAGGCCTGGTGGAACAACGAGATGGAGGGCGGGGTCGACTGGTTCTCACCGCTCGGCCTGCTGCTCGCCGCGGCGGCTGCCTGGGGTCTCGCGTACCTCATCGGCAGCAGGCGCCGTCAGATGTGATCGCCCTTGGGTTGTCACCCCCCGGGCGGACGACGGCACCCAACCCGGCACGGTGGCACGGTGCCCCCCAGCGAAGCCAGTTCGAACATCACGGCAGCATGGTGAGGGCGAGCCCCACGATGGCGGCCAGCCCCGCGCGGACCTCGCTCTCGCACTCCAACCCTCAGGTACGCGGCGATCACCGCCGAGGCATCGCACAGCAGCACGCTCGCTCCCTTCCAGTCAGACATGGTTGCTGCGGGCTCTGCGGCGGCCAAGGCGCTGGTGCGAAGGGCGGAACGGCTGTGCCAGGCGGTGGTACGGCCGGCATCGGCGGCTGTTGAGCATACGGATTCGCGCTGCCCGGGTTGCCAGGCGGCGGGTACGACATGTGTTCCCACTCCCCCAAGAGGACCAGTTTGAAATGCGAGCGGCGTCGCCTTAGCTGAAGCAACGCTCAGCTCTCGGCTCGCCGCGTCGTGCCCGGCGAGGATACGGCACACGGCGACCGCACAAGTGCAGCCATCTGGCCACAGCGCCGAGGAGCGAGCGTGAGACAGAACTGCGAGTCTCTGCGGTCCACATCGACCTCGGCACGGCCCCGTTGGGCCTCACGGCCCCGGACCGCTGCTTCTCCACAATGCGAGCACCAGGACCTGATAGCGGAAGATCAGCGGAGGTTTCGTGAACAATCGGGTCCCAACGCGGGCCACTCATCTGCTGGATAGCTTGTGCGAAGCAGGAGGGCTCGCCCTGCTACGCAACAGGGGACGCTGGCTGCAGCCGCTCGACAACGCCTGCGACGGGTTTCACAACGCTACGGGGGAATTGGTCATG
The DNA here is from genome assembly GCF_043195415.1 of Streptomyces sp. Y7. Lineage (NCBI taxonomy): Bacteria > Bacillati > Actinomycetota > Actinomycetes > Kitasatosporales > Streptomycetaceae > Streptomyces > Streptomyces sp. Y7. Next base: position 70,330 of record NZ_JBIDDQ010000026.1, on the reverse strand, counting down.
GGCTCTGAAGACCCATGGTTCGCGCGCCCTGCCGGAGACGGCCCGTCGCGCGGCAGCCGCACACAGCTACCGGCGACAGGCGCCTCCTCATGCGCATTTGGGATACGCGTCGACAGGCCGAGGCCGCCGACAGGCGACAGGTTTGTCAGGCCGGGTGCGGAACCGGGTCGAGGTGGCTCAGCCGCACCGGAAACACGTCCGACACCCCGCTCCAGCCCTTGCCCGAGAAGTGGACCGAGCACCACGAGCCATCGACGAACCCGATCTCGTGGTCACCGCCCACCACGTCTCTCCGATCGCGGATCCAGGCCACATTTCGAATATCCGTGGCCCACCCCGCTTCAACCGGACCTGGCTGGCCTGTGAAGGTGCGCACGCGGGACACGTACACGATCTGCAGGCGACGGTCGGTCACCTGCATGACGACGAGTGCAGGGTTTGCCAGGTTCTTCGTCCGAGGCACCAGCCCGCGCGCCAGATGGCCGGCCATGCTGTTCCAGCCGCCGCGAAACGGCTTGCCCTGCTTCTTCTCACGCTCCGTAAACGCTTCGACCAGCCGTTCGATCGGATTCAGGGTGGCCGTGAGAAGTCTCAAGAGCCAGGCGAACGGCATCAGCAACCAGCCACCGAGCGCACGACGCTCGGACAGCAGAACACGCGGGCGACGAAAATAGCCGGGCGAAGGAGCACGCACGGCCAAACCGAGCCCGTGATCGGCACGCAGCACCTCACCCGCCGGCACCGCTGCCCTCGCGCGCTCAACCGTGTCACGAACGAAGTCCGCCTGATCCATTCTGCTCACCCGAAATCGTCCCTCACTGTCCTTGCCGCACTCGAAGGAGTCACGTCCGTACGCTCGTCGAGACTCCGTGACTCGGGACGCTGATGGTATTCGTAACGCTCCTCCGCCACCCCCGGCCCGTCCTCGAGCAGACTCCCCTGAACCGCCCCGGCCGGGTCCGCGCCGATGACATCCTTGACCACCCCCTTCACGCCCTTCTTCACGACCCTGTAGCCCGCGTACATGGCCAGGTCGTTGATATTGCGCTCAGGTATGGGATTGCCGCGCTCATCGACCTTCTTGATGTAGCGCTTCAGGCCACCGCTGAAGTGCTTGGGTCCCTTACGCAGCAGAGTCCGAGCCTTCGCCATCTTGCGCAGCAACTGCATGCGCTTGGCGATGTCCGCCAGGGCGTCCGCCAACTTCGCGGTGATCCTCACAGCCTTCGCAGCCCTGTGGGCGACCCCTGCCGCCGCGATGAGCGGACCGATGGCCGCCGCGGCGCCTGCCGTCAGAAGCGAAAGAATCGCAGTGGTCGCGGCAGCCGCGATCACCGTCTCCACGATCTCGACGATCAGGTCAAGCATCAGCTGTTCGGCGGCTGCGCATTCCTGGGCCGCCATCTCGAGCAGCTCGGCCGTGGTGTCCATGTCCGCGGCTTCGCCCATAAGGGCTTCCTCGAACTCGGTCATCATGGTGTCGAACTTGGTGAACGCCTCGCCCTGCCAGCGAACGGCGAGCGTGCGGCGATCGACTACCAGGTCCTCCACCACACCACGTAGGTCGTTGGCGGCCTTGCGGTATTTGATCGCGGTCTCGGCGAGGAGTTCGTTGTCCCCGCTGACCTGCTCCAGGAGTTCGTCCAGGTTGAACTGCTTGATGATGCCGCGGACGATCTCATCGAGAACGCCGGCGAGCGGGTTGCTCCAGTCCAGGGTGAAGTTGATTCGACTCAGGGCATCGCCCGCCGTCTGTCCCGCGCCCATCAGTTGCCGCCGCCCATCATGCCGCTGTTGTCCATCTCCGTGCCGTCGTAGGCGGCCGCAGAATCCTTGAGCGCGTCGGCTATGGCGTACAGCGTGTCAACGGCGGAGGCGAGGTCCTCGCCGGACTCCTTGCGCTGAGTGTCGTAGTCAGCCTTCAGGTTGTCCGATTCGGGCAGCTTTCCGAAGGTGTCCTGTGTGAGCTCCAATTGTTGTGTACGTGTCCGGATACCGTCGATCCGGCCGGCTGCGGCTTCCACCGCCTTCGCGTACTTACGCAAGGCGTCGCCCTCGACATCGAATCCCCCGCTCATAAGTCCCCTCATCGGTCCGGTACTTGTGGGTCGACCGAGTGCCGACCACCGTGACCCATTTCATCACGGCATCACGGAGTGACCGCCGGGCGTCAGACGGGGCATGCGTCGCCGTGCAGTAGACCTACCTCCTAGGACGCCGCTCCGACGGGCCACCCACTGGAGTTCGTACGGCCGAGAGGCAGGTCACTCCGGTACCTCAGGTGCTGTTTCGCACTCGCCTACGGCGAGGAGCCGCACTCCGAACCCGAGGCGCCGGCTGGATCTGATGAGAGAGATCCACACGGCACACATCTACCGCCACGCCTGCCGCCCTGCTCACGGTGCGGCCGGGATGGCATCGAGGGGGGGCTCTCCGGGCGGCTTGAGCGGGATGCTGCTGGTGAGCGCGGATGGGGACAGTGAAGGTTCCGCGAACAGGGAGCCCCCTGTTCCCGGGGCTCCGATCGCCGCTGGATATCTTGTTGCACCAGGCAAATGCCCACGTGAGCGGGAGACAGGGGGATGCGGCGCCATGGGAGCGGGCTTCAAGGTAGACATATCCGAGCTGGACACGTTGGTCCGGGAACTTCACCGGAGCCAGGACGAGATGCGTGCGGCGCTGAACGCACTCCGTGACACCGGCCCGAAGACCACGGGCAGCAAGGAACTCGACAACGCCTGTGACGAGTTCCACGACAGCTGGGACGACGCGATCACGAAGATCGCCGAGGGTACTCAGGCCATCGAGGATGGTCTGAAGCAGACCCGCGACACCTACCGGGAAGTCGAGGCGGCCCTGCGTGACGGCTTCGCCGGGAAGGGCGGCGCTCAGTGAGCAGCGAGTCCTACCCCGCGCTCGGCTTCGACCCTGCGCCGGGTAATCCCGGCAACGTGGACTCCCTCGCCGCGCGCACCAGGAAAGCGGCCGGAGCGCTCGACAACGCACAGAACAGCATCAAGCGGCTCACCGGAAACGTCACTTGGGCAGGTGACGCCGCCTCCGCGTTTTCCAAGAAGGTCGGGGAACTGCCCCGCTACCTTAAGGACAGCCACGAGGCGATGAGTACGGCGTCGTCGGAGCTGACGAAATGGCGCGTGGCTTTGGCCGACTACCAGAGCACGGCCCGTACGTACGAGGCTCAGGCCAAAACGGCCAAGGGCCAAGTCGCCTCCGCGGAGAAGACCAAGGACGCCTCGACGAGCCGTTACAACCAGGCGGCCTCCGATCCTGCGTTCCGCCTGAGCGGCCAGTTCTTCACCGGACCCGCTCTGCAGGACGCCCAGGCGAAGATCGACGCGGCGAACGCTCGGCTGCAGCACGCCGACGGCGAACTGTCGGCGGCCTCAGCACGACTCGACCAAGCCGAGCGTGAGCTCGAGGACATCATCAAGCAGGCCGAGCGGCTGCTGGAGGAGCACCAGGCCGAAGCCCGTGGGGTCGCGAGTCTCCTGCGCAAGGCGACCGAGAAGGCGCCCGACCCGGGGCTCTGGGATCGTCTGACCGACGGGCTCAAGAAGTTGGGGCACAGCATCCAGGAGTGGTGTGCCCGGCACAAGGACCTGTTGAAGACGATCGGCGACTGGCTGAGCAATATCTCGGCCGTCCTCGGCGTCCTGGCACTGCTGACTCTCTGGTGTCCCCCGCTGTCCGGGGCGCTAGCGCTGGCGAGTGCGGGCTTTTCGGCAGGGGCGCTCCTGAGCCACGGTGCGGCCAAGATCGGTGGAGCCGACATCGGGCTCATGGACCTGGCGGGCGACGCCCTCGGCACCGTTCCTGGCTTCGGTTTCGCCAAGACGGCCATCACCGGCACAGCAAAGGTCGTGGTACGCGCGGAGAAGGCGGGAGAGCTGGTGACCTCGGTCGACGGCGCGGCAAGGGCCGCTCGGCTGGGCAAGCTCGTGGACGACGGAGTCGCAACGGCGGAGGACTTCGGCCGAGCGGGCAACCGAATCCTCAGCGAGGCTGAGGGCCAGGTCTTCAAGGCTGAAGGTGCCGCGAACAAGGTGAAGCTCGCTTGGGAGAATTCGGTGGCCAAGAACTTGGGAGCCTCGATCGGTGAGTCCAACCTGAACACCATCGTCGCCAACACTCCAGGGCTCAGGAACCTTGATTCCCTGCAAGCAGCGATACGAGCCGATGGAACCCTGGACCCGACGTCCTGGTGGTCGAAGGGCCCTCAGCTCGCGATGCAGGTGCCGGGCACTGTCAGCGGCATTTACGACAGCGTCACGGGAGGATAGGCATGGCAGTCACGCCGCCCTCCGACCCGGTTCTTCCGTTCCCTTCAAGGCTGGGACTTCTGCTGTGGTTCGTGCTGCAGTGGATCCTTATTCCAGTGGAATTCCTTGCCAAACTCGTCTTGCTGCTGATGGTCGTCTTCGGAGACGGCCACGAGGATGATCTGATGCGGGTCCTCAACGCCCCCGCCCGGTTCCTCTCACCTGGCAAGTTGATACTCCGTCTCTCACACAACGCGACCAAGCACGAGGCTTCCTTGGAGAAGGAGTTCGCCCGGCTCAGCAGTGAGATCGAGCAACAGCAGTTCGGTTGGCGTACAACGATCTATCACTTCGTCACTCTGGAGCGCACGCCTGACGGCCGTCGCCTGAAGGGTGTCTTGCTGCATCCTCGTGAGTTCCGAGGGACTCCGGTCAGTGTGTTGACCCGCTTGGCGCGTCAACACCACCTCGCTCTGAACGCACCAACGGACCTGCGTCGTGGTGTCAGTCTGCTGCCAAGCCACAGGAAGACTCTTTGATGTCCAGTTCTGGTACCGAGTTGCACTTGGATATACCCGGCGGGTTTCACTCACTGGGACTCGACTTGGACGATGAGGAGCGACACCGGCAGCTCTGGTCCATCGCCGAGGAGGTCTGGCCGCACGGCACGGACTTTCAGCAAGAAGTCACCTTTCACGCATACCGCGAAATGGCCGAACTTGCCCTCGCTGAGCAGTCCTTCTACGCGGGCTTCTGCCTTGCTGAGACGACCGACGCCCGCATGACCACAGCATCTCTGCTGGCCCGGCTCGACCCTCTGGACGAGCCTGATGCGGAACTCTCGGCGCGTGGCCTCTTTGAGAATCTGTCCGCGAACCCGAACAACACGGTCGAACAGGTCCGCGCGCCGACCGGACCCGGTGTCCTTGTACTCTGCGGGTTGCAATGGCAGTCGGACCCAGAAGACGATACCGCGCCATCTCTTCCCCTGGCCCGGGCCGACGTCTACCTGCCCCTGCCTCGGATGGGTCGGCTGCTGGTACTGAGCCTCACCACTCCTTCCCTTCCCGACCTCCCCTTCTACGTCTCCCTTTTGTCGAAGACCGTCCACGACTTGACAGTCTCCAGTGGAACCGACGCCGACGGAAGGCCTGGCGGCGGAGACAAGGGATCGAACGCTGTGGCCGATCACGTCAGAGCTGACTTCGGATAGAGATCCCTGAGCGGGCAAGGCAACAGAAGGCTACGCTGCAGGAGGCTTCGTAGAAGCGTCCTCGCCCAGATATGCTCCGGCCGCCGCGAACACCCCAAGAATGCCGACGAGTCCAGCCGTCCATCGCCAAGCATTCGGCACGTCGAACGTGAGCAGCGCAGTACAGGCAAGGACCACCACGCAGGCCTGAAAGAGCAGCGACTCGACGTACAGTGCCCAATGGGCGCGAGTGTCGAACAGCATCAAAGGCGCACCCATTTCCGGAGCGGGACCCCGCTCCTCCACCGGAGCAGCGCGCTCGCTCAGTGCCTTCGCCTGGTCAACCGTCATCATCCCGTGCACGACCAGCCCGGTGTCGAAGACCAACACCGCCGGCGTCCGGCTCGGCGAGAACCGGGACGTCCGTGTTCCTCGGCGCGTGTCCCAGCACAGCCAGAGTTCCTGGCCTTCCATCACCGAAGGCAAACCGTGCTTGCCGATACTTGGACGGAAGTGTGCGTACCCGGTGTCCGTCTGGATCTCGAGGAAGGTCTCCTTCCCCGAGGAGTCCTGTCCAGCCATGGAACCCGGACCACCAACTCGCGTATAACGGCCGCGAATGGCCTTGTCATGCCTGCCAAGGCGGGAGAACGAGCGAAAACCGTGCCGCGTCGACACATGGCCGACAGCCGCAACGCAGCTGAGAACCCATGCGGCGATGACCAGCCAACGCATGTACGCGGGCATGGTTTCTCCCCGCAGTTCTGAGCCGAGGCTGAACTCGTTGCCAGCCACCGCCCCCAGGCGCGGCTGGGCAGGCGCATAGAGCACCTCTACGGCGTCACCAGGACTCAAGGGCTGATTGGTCGTCGTCCTGACCGTCGCGGAGACCGGCTCATCACCAGCTCTGACCGGCAACTGAACGATGACTGTCGCGGTGTATGGATCCTTGCCCCTGGAGGACTTTCGCCGCACATCGCTGACCTTCTCGGCCCGGGCCGTGCCGAACTCGGCTCCGGCTGCGTAGAGGCGCTCCACCGCCCCGGACCTCTGGGGAGTGCCCGCCGCCATGACAAAGACTCCGATAAGCGCGGTGCCGATACCGAACACCCAGGCAAGGCCGCGAAGTTGCTGCCCACGCCTGGACGGGAGCGTCTGCGGCGGAGCGGCAGCCAGCGGGACCGGGGAATAGCCCCCCTCAGCGGCATTGGGACAAGCGGACGCAGCGATCTCCCCCGCGGAGCGCCTTCCCCCGGACCACCGCTGATGGAGCGCGACCACCACGACACAAACGAACGCACACCCCAGGCACCCCAGAATCAGCAGCCGGCGCAGGGCGGGTGCGGTGCTGAACAACCACAACCCGAGGACAGCCGTCACTGCCAACAGACCCAGCCCCGCGCACCACACCCCGACCTTGGTCGACTCCGTTGCGGGTACGCGAGTCACTTCCACGTTGTTACTCATCAGCCGAAATCCTCGCGAATTCGCTCTGTTGCCAACCTTGGGTTATCACGCTTTGCCCGGCAGGCTTTTTATCCCTGTCAGCGAAACCGTCGAGATCAGCCTTCGCAGCGTTCACCGACTCGGCTCGGGAAGTGGGCGTAGTCCGGTTGGCATTTGCCGTGGCAGCAGCAAGGTGCGCCCCCACGATTCCCCTGACATCCTTGTCCATAGCCTTGCCCATGCGCTCGACATCACACTTCAACGGGCGCCGCTCCTTGGCCACCACTTCCAGCTCTTCCGGGCATACACGGCCCTTGATGACCGAGGCGTCGCCGATGCCCTTCGGTGGCATTTTTCACCCCAGTAGGGCATCGGCGACTCAGGCCAAGTGCTCGTGGTTACTGATTGCTGTCCACGTCGGCCAGCGGAGCGGGAGCGGCGCTGCTCACTGCCCTGGGTGCGGAGGATGCTGCGGATAGGGATGGGGATGGGGATGCTGGACCTGTTGTCCGGGAGGCGCGGGATACCCGTCCTGGGGAGTTGCGGGGTAGGGCGGCTGGGCCGGCGGGTAAGTCGGCTGCTGAGACGGGTAACCCGCATGAGGGGGGTAGGCACCCACTCCAAGGTTGACCGGGCCCGCTCCGTTACGACGGCTACGAGTCACGGAGAAGACAATCAACGCGGCGATCAGCGCTCCGACTCCGATGATGCCGACGACGAGGATGATGGCGCCCATGGAAGAAGGTCCCTTCTCGTTTCTCGGGCTGATTCGCTGCCGGTTGGCAGAACCAAATCGAGGGTGCGGTCAGGTCGATCGGCAAACGCATGGCGGGAGTACGTGCCGCTTCGTCACCCCCCGTGGCGGTCGCCGGAGTGACCAGCCGGCGCCGACAACCTCGATCCCGAGGGGAGGGCGCCAGAGCAGTCGCCTATGCGGCGCGCTGACTCCTCTTCCGCAAAAGCTCGGGACTGAGGTCCGTTCCGCAGCTTGAGGCTCCGCAGGCCTCCCTCGCAGATCGACCGTGCCTACTGGCCCTGGTGCGGAGGCTGCTGGGAGTAGGGGTTGGGGTGTTGGGGGGCCTGACCAGGAGCACCGGGATAGCCCTGGCTCGGAGCGGAGTTGGGGTACGGCTGCTGAGCCGACGGGTATCCACCGGCGGCAGCACCGCCCCCGGAACCCGGGCCGCCGTTGCCGCCATTTCGACGACTGCGGATCACTACGAAGGCGATCGCGCCGATGATCACGACGGCTGCAATGCCACCGACGAGAAGGAGGCTACTTGAGGAGGACTTCTTCTTCTTGGCCGCGGTCGAAGAGTCTGTTCCCTTGGAGGACTGGCCGGAGACGGAGGAGGTGAGCTGGCCCAGGGGGTTCGTCTTGGGGCCGGCGGGGATGTCCATGGTCAGAGCCGAGTAGGGCCGGACGATGCCGTAACCGTATTCCTCGTCGGGCGCCTTGAGGCCCTTGTGATGCGCGAAGGTGGCCGACTTGATCAGACGGTTAATTACCTGGCCGGCAGAGAGATCGGGGTACTTGGAGCGGACCAGGGCGGCGGCGGCGGATACGTACGCTGTGGCATCTGAGGTCCCGTCAGAGAGACTGTATCCCTGCGAAGACTCGGGGTCTGCGGAGAGAACTTGGACACCGGGCGCCATGAGCGTGAGCTCCTTGCCGCTATTGGAGCCAACCCATCGGTTTGCCTTTTCGTCAATTGCGCCAACCGAAATGACGCCTGGAAGTGCTGCTGGCTCCTCCACAGCAACACCTCCGGTGTTTCCAGCAGCAGCAACAACCACTACATCGTGGGCTTGCGCATAAGCGATCGCCTCGCGACCTTCACTTGAAGTCTTGCTTCCATCAGCGCCAAAAGATAGATTGATGACCTGCACGCCCTGGTCAACTGCATATCGAACAGCAGCACTCCACAGGTCATCCGAGTTCTTATCGTTTTTCTTTTGAAGCGTGCGAAGCGGCAAGATCTTCGCCTTTGGCGCAAGCCCAATCATGCCGGAGTCGTTTCCCGCTCCATGGCCGTGCGCAGCGATAATGCTTGCCATAGCAGTCCCATGCCCGAAGGTGTCTTCTTGGGCACCTCCACCGCCAGTAAAGTCCTTCCCTTCAAGGACCTGGCCACTGAGGTCAGGGTGACTGTCGTCGACTCCAGAGTCGACGACAGCAACCGTAACGCCCTGCCCTTGAGACTCAGCCCAAACGTCTTGTACTGCGAAGGCGTTCAGGGCCCATTGCTGATCTCTGACGTAGTCCGCCGATGCGGTTGGGGCTGCAGTGAGGAGCAAAGCTCCTGTCAGTGTCACGACTCCCGCCGTGGACCAGACTCGCTTGAAACCCACTTCTCTGCTCCTCGCTCAACACCGACTGCTTCCGCCGGTTTTCATGCAAGCGAGCCACACGGTTTCTCCGTGCGGCTCGCTCACGCCTCTACTCGATGGTTCGGGGAACGTTCCGGTTGCGATCCTCTTCCGAAATCCAGGTCTCCTCGTCCTCGACAAGGTAGTCGGGACGGTCTCCCCTGCTGTTTTCGTCTTCAGACCGGCGACCGTTACGCCCACCCATGCCGCCGGCTCCACCTGCCATGGCTCCACGCTGCGTGCCACCGCGGCTGCCGTGCAAGCCTGCACCGCCACCGGCTCCCTTGCCGGTGATCCCCTTGGCAGCGCCGACTACACCGCCACGGGCCTTCGCGAGGGCTCCGCGCCCAGAGGCGCCAGCACCGCCTCGGCCAGCCGCACCGGCTCCCGCGCCACCCATACCGCCCATACCGGCTCGACCTCCGGCGCCACGACCAGCACCGGCACCAGATCCAGAGACGCCGCGACCGCCTGCAACACCGATGCCGCCACGTCCAGCTGTACCACGACCGACGCCAGCACCTCCGCCAGCAGGCATAAGGCCTGGACCTTGAGCCCCGCCAGTCCCGCCGCCACCGCCACTGATGTTGGGGCCGCCAGTACCCGCGCTGGGCCCAGTCCCTGTCAGCCCCGGGGTGATGCTGTCGATCTTCGTCTTGGCGGTCGGAAGCTGTGATCCTCCCGTGATCCCTGGATTACGAGGCACCACAGGCGCCGGCTTGACGCTCGTAGTTGGACCTGCGCTCCACGGCTTGCTACCGGATCCCGAAACGCCCGGTCGGGACGCACCGGCACCGCTAGGTGTGACAGGCGGTGGGTACTCCACATTACCGTTGGGCTCATTAATATGGCCCTTGTCATCCTGGTGCACAGGATTTTGCTTCAAGTTCCGTGTGACGCGCATGTACTGAGCGGCCAGGTTCTCCATGACAGCAACGCCATTGAGTTGAGCCTCTCGGCTCGCCCCGATCTTGCCCTCGTTGATCTGAGCGACTTCCGCAGCGGTCAGCTTGCGGTCCTTGAGATCATTGGCTACCGCTTCGCCGTTGTCCCACTGCCAGTCACTAAGGGCGTCACCAACCTTGGCCCAGCCGCTGGGCTCCTTGATGTCGTCCAGTTGCGCTTTGAATCTGCGCAGCTGCGAGCCGGCGTCGGCCATCTGAGAGCTGTTGAGATCCGCATGCCAAGCCGCGTTTCGGATGCTCTGTGCGATCTTGCGCGCCTCCTTCTCGAAGGCGCGGGCAGCATCCCCTTCCCAATGCTCCAAGACGTTGTCGACCGACTTATCGAGCAGACTGGCGATACCTCCGTCTGCGCCACCAGCAAGGATCTCATTGACCTTTGACCAGTGGCGACCCGTCTCCTCGATCACGCCTGGATTTGTACCCTCAAGCATCTGCTTGAGTTCTTTCAGCGAGTACTCGATGAACTGAGTCTTAGTCTGAGGACGCCCCGGGTCCGCCACGCAGACGTCATTCTCAACCACGGGCTTGGGCAGATCCTTCTCACCCATTTTTGAACTCCTCCCTAGAACAGGTGATTCTCGATCGGACTACCTTGCAAACGAGCCGCCGTTCGAGCCCCCCGTGTCACCGCCCATTTGGTTCTTGTTCGCGTACTCCTGCTCGGTGTACTTGTCCTTGACCTTGGAAGTGCTCTTGCCGAACTTGTCGATCAGGCCGTGCAGTCCCTTGATCGCACCCTCAAGGTCACTCTTCGCAGTCTTGTGAGCAGATTGGAGATCACCCGCCTCCCGGAACATGCACGTGTTCCCGAAGGCGTCCATCGAGATCTCCGTGTTGTACCGAGACGTCTGCCCGGCCTTATCCATGTCGTCCAGCAACGTCCAGAGCTTCCGGATGACCTCATCCAGCGCGCTGAGGTCAACCCTCATCCCGTTACTCATACCCCGTTGTCCTCTCCCCTGTTTCTCAAGTTGTCAGCACCCACTCGGTGCCCGCGCCATGCCGTCGTCCCCGTCGTCGCCCTCATCGCCCGGACCCCGAACCAGCCCGTCCGAAACGACCGGACTGACCGGACGTCGTGACCCGGCGACTACGCCAGTCCCGCACAGCAACCCCGCTCCCCGCAACCACAAGGGCGAGCGCAAGTCCCGTGCCCAGGACGTAGATTGCGACCCGGCGCTCTCGTTCTGCCTCGCTCTCACCCATGGTGACAGCCATGGGTACGACTCCGCCCGAACCGGCCGTGACCGGCGGGTCCGGCTTCGGGGACTCGGCCGGGGTGGAGCCGTCCGACAGGGCCGCGACCGGGTCGACGACACCCCAGCCGATGTAGCGGTTCGGGCCGCGGCCCGGCCGCTGGGCCGTTTCCTGGATGCGCGTGGCGATCTGGGCCGCGGACCAGTCCTTGTGCTTCTCCTGCAGGAGGGCAGCGACCCCCGCGACGTACGGCGCCGCGAAGCTCGTGCCGTCGGCGGTGCACTGGCCGTCCGTGGGGACCGTCGAGACCATGCCCACGCCCGGTGCCGCGACGTCGACGAAGTCGCCCGACTGTGAGAAGAAGGCGCGTTCGTCGTTGCGGTCGGAGGCGGCCACGGCCAGGACGCCCGGGTACGAGGCCGGGTACGTGTCCGCGGACTTGCCGTCGGCCCCGTCGTTGCCGGCGGCCGCGATGATGAGCGCGCCCGAGTCCACGGCGGCTGCGACGGCGTCCCGCAGGGGACCGTTGTCCTTGCGGTTCGCGGTGTCCGAGGAGATGTTGATGATCTTCGCACCCGCGGCCACCGCGGCCTTGATCGCGGCGGTCATCGTCCCCGAGTTGCCCTGCTTCTCCTGGCCGCCCGTGTAGCGGTAGGACAGGATCGTGGCCTCCGGCGCGATCCCCACGAAGCCCGTGCCCTTCAGCGGGCGTGCGGCGATGATGCCCGCGACCCGGGTGCCGTGGCCCTCGAGGTCCTTGTTGGCCGCGCCGTCGACGAAGGTCTTGCCACCCGCCACCGCGCTGCGCAGCTGCTGGTTGGAGGCGTCGACCCCGGTGTCGATCACGGCGACCTTGACGCCCTTGCCCGTCGCCTGTGCCCACAGCTGGTCCAGAAGGATCCGCTGCAGCGACCAGGGCGTGGACTTGATGACGTCGCCGCCGAACACGCACTCCGTGCTGTCCGCCAGGCCGAAGTCCGGGTTGCCGCCCGAGCCGGGTGCGCCTGTTTCAGTCAGGTGGGAGGGTGCCGGTGTCGCGGACACGGGCGGTGCCGACGCGAGGCAGACCCCGGTCACCGCGAGCACGCCGAGAACCCGCTGGAGTGCGCGGGTTCCACTGTTGCGGCCGGTGCGGCTACGCGAACGGGCTGTTCGGTCCTTCACGTTCAGGCCCTTCACGTCCAGGCCCCTCATGCTCAGGCCCCCAGGGTTTGCTTGCTTCCTTCGAAGCTCGGTCATGTAGGTGTCACGCATGTGGCTGCGAGTGTGAAAGTTTGCGGGATTTGCTGTGCGCTTCCCCGCAAGTGGTGTGTATGGCCCCGCAGGAGCTGTGTACGGCCCCGAAGCAGAGGTCGGCCCAGCGGTCGCCGTGGCGTCCGCTGGGCCGATTCCCTTCATCTCATGTCCCTCGGGTCGCCGACGGGCTCAGCCCCAGGTCGAGGCGTTGCTCTTCTCGGTGGCCTGGTAGTTCTCGGCGGCGTTCTGGAGCGCCGTGGAGATCTTCAGCAGGGTGGCGTGCAGGTCGGCAGCGGTCTGGTCCCACTCACGCTGCTTGCGCTGGTAGCCCTCCTGCGCCTCGCCCTCCCAGGAGTTGGCGACGCGCTTGACGGCGGCCTCGAGGTCGTCGAGCTGCTGCTTGATGCGGCCGGCGGTCGACTTCACGTCCGTGGACGCGTTGGTGATCGTGGCGTAATTGACGAGAATCGACATCGTCATTCCCTTTCAGGAAGATTCGTTGGAAGTCTGTGGAGATCGACTGGATCGACCGGGCCTGTTCCCTGGGCCCGGACCGACCCGGAGCGGCTGGAACAACCGGATTCGCTCGGTTGGATCAACCGGATTCCGCTCGGCTCGATCAGCCGAAGTCCGACATGATCTTGCTGATCTCGGAGTTCTGCTGCTCTTCCGACGCGGAGTAGTTGCTCCGCGTGGAGTCCACGGCTTCCTTGATGTCGTTGAGGATGTCGCTCATCCGCTTCGCGTCGGCGTTCCAACGGTCCTGCAGCTGGCGGTAGGACTGGGCCGCCTGGCCCTTCCAGCCGCCGGCGATCTGGTCGATCACTCCGTTGAGGCGGCGGATCTCGCCCTGAAGCGACCCGTTCACGGTGCTGATGTCACCGGAGAGCTTGGTGAGTTCGTCCTCTGTTACCCGGAACTGGCCGGCCATGTGAACCTTCCCCCATGTCGTCGTTGGTCCGGGAAACCTGCTTACGGTGCCCGGAGGTACTTCGCACGCTTGAGCGCTGCAAACACTCTATCGTCAGCCTGTCACTCAACCACAGGCAAGGCCAATCAGTTACACGGCTCACACACTTGGGCGACGATCCTGTGACCCGTGGATCGTCTTACCTTCAAGTGCCTTTGCCCACCGGCCCGTTGGCCACCGGGAGGGTGACCGGAGGACCGGCGGGCGGCACGCGTCACTGGCTCTGCGGCTGCGTCGCGCTCGTCGTGTCCAGCGTCGGGCCCTTCGGGATGAAGGTCGCCCAGGTCTGCGGCACGATCGACGGGCTGGACAGGTCCTCGTAGCCCAGTCGCGTGCGTGCCTTGTCCGTCTCGCTCGGCCCGTTCTGCGACGAGCCGCTGTCGGAGGACGACGAGGACGAGCCGGCATCGCCCTTCTCCGCCTCGCTGTCGTTGGTCGCCGGCAGCGAGTAGCGCAGACCCGTGTCCGTCAGCAGGTACACCGCGCCGCCGCCCTCGGCGGTACCGGCCACCTCCTGGAAGAGGAGGCCCGAGCCGGAGGACACGTAGGCGCTCAGCGAGTCACTGATGACCTTCTTGGGGTAGTTCGTCCCGGCCCAGGCGGCGAGCTGCGGCTTCTTGTCCGTGCCGAACTCGCCCGTGTAGACGCTGCACGAGGTGTCGCGGGCGTCGCCGGACGCCGTGGCCGGGGAGTTGGCCTGCTTCGGCACCACCTGGGGCCAGCCGTTGTCCTTGTAGAAGGCCTCCGCCGGACCGCCGTTCGCCGTGATGATGTCCGGGGTGCTGGCCTTGATGGGAGTGGTCCCGTCGTGGGCGACCAGCAGGGCGGCCACGAAGGGCGTGATGGAGGCGACCTCGTCCTTGAGGACGACGTAGAACTCGTCGGTCTGCGCGTCGCGGGCCCGCAGCACCTGGCCGACCGTGCTCACGCCGGAGAGCCCCTGGACCGAGGTCGCGGCGCCGGCGGACGGGACCGTCGGGAACTCGATGTCCTCGCCCTCGTTGAGGGTGCTCAGCCACTCCTGGCTCACCGGCTGCGGCTTGGCCGTGGTGCTGCTTCCGATGACGGCGGAACGCAGCTGCTCCATCGAGACATCGTCCAGGCCCGACTCGCCGCCCATCCGGAAGCGGTTGCCCTTGCCGTCGACCAGGTACTCGCGTGAGGTCTTGGTGTCCTTGACGTACAGGGCCTCCAGCGGGTCGACCTTCCCCGAGTTGCCGAGCGACTTGGCGTCGTCGGAGTCGAAGACGAAGACCGCGCGGTCGATGGAGCCCTCCGAGCCCGGCGCCGGACGCTCGCACACCGCCCAGGTCTTGGCCTTCTCCGCGTCCTCCTTGGAGGGCAGCCGGTCGGGGGCGTACGGAATGCCGATCGTCGCGCCGTGCCGGATGCCGCTCTTGTCGATCTCCTTGCCGGGGACCTCGAGCACGGTGCCCTTGCCCTTGTCGAGCAGGAGCTTGGCGGAGGCGTAGTTGAGGACGGGGTGGAGGACCTTCTCCACCTTGCTGTCCTTCGGGTTCGGGTCGAGCACGACGTAGCGCGTCGTGGAGTCGCTGTCCACGATGATGTACTCGCCGGGGGTGTCCCAACCCTTGGGCGCGGTGGGCTTGATGACGCCCCAGGCGATGAAGCCGATGACCAGCACGACACCCACGGCGAGGCTGGGCATCACCGTACGGACCGGACGCGGCGCGCCTTCCTCCGAACCGCCGGGTGACGGCGCGAGGAACGCCGCGACGGTGCGCTTGCGAGCGAAGGTGTAGGCGGCGAGCTCATCCCGACGCTGCTTTGCCATGGTCCCCGTTTCTCCCGTTTGTGATGCTCGATCGTGTTGCGGTACTCCGCGGCACTTCGCCGTACTCGATCGCGTTCGTGATGACCCGACCGTGCTCATGAGGCCGCGCGGGTCGCGCAGGCACCTACTATGCCCTGCGCCGCGCGAGGGGGATTCATCAGGTGCGCCGCCGCCCCCGCATCTTCACAGAGCTTCACCACTGCGCTCCACCACGCGGGACCGGTCCATGACAGGCTGGACCACCTGGGGTTTCGGTGTCCCCTGTGTCGCCTCGCGTTCCGCAACGGGTACCGTGAGCCACTCGCATGGATGTTGTGGGCCATCGGTGCCCCTGGCCCGTCGCCGGGATCCCGCACAGAGGATCTCGCCTACGTACGGCCATACTTCGCGAAAGGGATGTCCCGGGGGATGACCAGCGCTACGAGCACTCGGCGCGGACGCCGCGCACAGCAGCAACAGGGAGGGTCGAACGGCAGACGTACGTCGCCTGCTCCCGCCGCCCCCGCCGCCGCGTCGCCGCGCACGCTGCCCCGCCCGGGCGGTCTGGGCCCGGTCCGGCTGCAGCAGCTGATCCTGGTGGAACTCGCGGCCGCGGTCATGCTGGGCGCGTGGGCCGCCGACGCCTCCTGGCTGCTGGCTCCGGCCGGCGCCGTCGCCGCGCTGCTGCTCCTGATGGCGGTGCTGCGCCGCGGCCGGCGCCCGCTGCCCGAGTGGTACGAGACGACGCGGGCGCTGCGCCGGCGCAAGCGTGACGCCAAGTTGCCCGTCCCGCCCGGCACCGACGCGATGCTGGTGCCGGTCGTGGAGTGCGACCCCGCGCTGCGGACGTACTCCTTCGTCTCCCGAGACGACCGCTCCGTCGGCATGATCGGCGACGGCACGTTCCTGACCGCCGTCCTCTTCGTCCAGCCGGCCGACCAGCCGCTGCGGCCCGGGGCTGCCGGGCGTCAACTGCCGCTGGCGCTCGTCCAGGACGCGCTGGAGGTCGACGGGATCCGCCTCGCCTCCGCCCAGGTCGTCCAGCACACCCAGCCCGCGCCCGCACCGCATCTGCCGCAGCAGTCGCTCGCCGCGCGTTCCTACGGCCCCCTTCAGGCGCAGGCCGGTTCTCCCGCGCTGCGGCTCACCTGGGTCGCCCTCAAGCTCGACCCGGAGCTGTGCCCCGAGGCCGTGCAGGCGCGCGGCGACGGTGTTCCCGGCGCGCAGCGCGCACTGCTGCGCGTGGCCGACCAGTTGGCGAGCCGGCTGGCCGGCGCCGGTTTCAAGGCGACCCTGCTGGACGAGACCGAGCTGGTGCAGGCGCTCGCGACCTCCAGCTGCCTCAACCCGCGCGCCAACGCGCAGCACGGGCAGGACGGCCGCACCCAGCGCCGTACGGTCGAGGCGGTGCGCACCTGGCGTGTCGACGACCGCTGGCACAGCACGTACTGGGTGTCCCGCTGGCCGCAGTTGGGCAGCGGCGGTGCGGCGCTGCCGGAGCTGGTGACGCGGTTCACCTCGCTGCCGGTGCTCGCCACGACGTTCAGCATGACCCTGAGCAAGGCCGGCAACCGCGGTGTCTCGCTCACCGGCCACATCCGCGTGACCGCCCGCGGCGACAGCGAACTGGGCCAGGTGGGACGGGAGTTGGAGCGGGCCGCGAGCGCCTCGAAGGTCGGCCTGGTCCGCCTCGACCGGGAGCAGGTCCCCGGAGCTCTCGCCACTCTGCCGCTCGGAGGTACGTACTGATGTCCCACCCCGCTCCGCCCGTGCCGCAGGGACAGCAGGGCCGTCACCCCGCACGCACGCCCGCGCACGTGGCCTCGCCCACCGACACCGGCCTGATCCCGATCATCCGGGCGGAGACCCCGCAGCAGCAACGGCGCATCTTCAGCCCCGGCTTCGGGCTGCGCGGTCCGCGCCGTAACCGCCATGTCGTCACCGCCGACGAGCTCGCCGCGATCAGCATGCCGATCGGCGACGACGGCGTACTCATCGGCACCGACCCCGAGTCGCACCCCGCGGTGCTCGGGCTGGCCCGTCCGACCCCGTTCGACGTCGTGCTCGTGGGCGGGCTGTGGCTCGCCCAGGTGCTGGCGCTGCGGGCCGCCGCGACGGGTGCGCGCGTGGGTGTGGAGACCGGTCGTCCGCAGGCCTGGCAGCAGTTGGCGCAGGCGGCGGGCGGCGATCAGCAGTGCGTGACCGTCTACCCGGTGGGCCGGGTGCCCGCGCAGGGTCCCTCCGTGTCGAGCCCGGTCGTGCTGTTCCGGGACTGCGGCATCCGCCCGCCGCGCGGCCGGGTGACGTCCGTGCCGTGGCAGTCCGTCGTGACGGTGCTCCCCTTCGTCAGCGAGCACGCGCCGCGCTGGCTCTCGCAGGCCCATCTGGTGGGTATTCAGCGCATTTCGCCCTACGAGACCGAGGCCGTACGGGACACGCTGGGCATCCCGGAGGACCAGCTCCAGCACCTGCCGACCCTGCACGACGGGGTCGCCCTGTGGTGCACCCGCAAGCACCAGAAGTTCGTGATGACCGAACCCACCGATGCCGAGACGGGCCTGCTCGGTGTGGCCCGCCGTATGGACTGAGCCGTCGTCGTCGACGGGCGCGGACCGCGAACTGCGCCGCGCCGCAGGGGCGTTCCGTCCACACCCAGCAGACTCTTCCGTCCAGGCACCCGGGGCTATACCGTCCGCGCCCATGGGGGCTTTTCCGTAGCGCCATGCGAGTGATTAGGCTTCTGGTGGTGCGGTGACGATCGCAGTCGCGTGGGACTCGCCACTCGGTCCGCCCGGCCGCGACGACGACACGCTCAGCAGCAGTGGCTGACCAGGAGGCAAGCAGTGAACAGGGATCGGTCCGAGTACAACGGCGGGAGCCCTTCCTCGGACGGGGACGATCACGAGGTGGATCTCACCGGCGAGTTCGAAATCGTCTACACACCTCCCGCCTGGTACGCCCAAAGCACGCAGGGTGGTTCGTCCGGAGGCGGACAGCAGGACGCCGGTCAGACCTCACCACCACCGCCGACCGGTCCACCTGTCGGCACACCCACCGGGCCGCCCGGCGTCCCGGCGCAGGGGCCTCCGCCGGGTACTCCCGCGCCGGCGCAGCCCCAGAACTTCGGCGTTCCGTCGCAGCAGCCCGCCCAGCCGTCGCAGCCTGCTCAGCCGCCCCAGAACACCCCGGCACAGGGCACGCCCGCGGGTCAGCAGGGCGGCTACGGCTTCCCGCAGCAGCAGTCCGCCGCGAGCGGCACCCCGGCGGCCGGCGGGTACGGCTATCCGCAGCAGGGGCAGGACACCTCGGGCGGTCCGGGCGCCTACGGCTACCCCCAGCAGCCCCCGGCCGGTGCGCCGCAGCCGGGCCAGGACACGTCGGGTGGCTTCGGCGTGCCCCAGCCGGCTCACGACACCTCCGGCGGCTTCGGCGTACCCCAGCCCGGCCAGGACACCTCCGGCGGCTTCGGCGTACCCCAGCCCGGCCAGGACACCTCCGGCAGCTTCGGCGTACCCCAGCAGCACACGCCTGCCCAGCCGCACACGCCTGCCCAGCCGCCCGCCGCTGCCGCCGCCCCCACCCCGCCGCCCGCCGCTCCCGCCGCTCCCGCTCCCGCGGCTCCGCAGCAGCCGTCGCCCGGGCCCGCCGCGCCCGGTTTCCCCGTGCTGCGTCCGGTGGACGACGACGCACAGGCCGCCGCCCCGGCCCCGACCGCCACCCCGGCGGCCGGCGTCCCCGCGGCGCCCGCTCCCGAACAGCCCACCCCGGTACCGCCGGTGGCGGAGCAGTCCGAGGCCGAGCTGAACCACGCCGCGGCGGACGCCGAGGCGGCTCGGCTGTTCGGCGGTGGCGACGATGACGACGAGCCGGAGGCGGAGCACGCGACCGAGCCGGAGCCGGGCGAGGCCACCGGATCGGTGCCGGCCGCCGAGGGCGACGAGCCCGCACACGTCCAGCCCGACGCGGACTCCCCCGCGCAGGCGGAGGCCCAGGCCGCACCGGCGACCCAGGAGCCGCAGCCGGAGCCCCAGCCCGAGCCGCAGGCCCAGCAGGCCCCGACGCCTCCCGCTCCCGTGACCCCGCCCACGGCACAGGAGCCGCAGCCGCAGCCGCAGGCACACCCCACCGGCCAGGCTCCCGAGCAGCCGCAGCACCAGCCCCAGCCGCCCGTCGGCCAGGTCCCCCCGCAGCAGCAGGCCGGGCAGGGACTCCCCCCGCTGCCCCAGGGCTTCGTGCCCGCGCACCCCCAGCAGGGCGCGCCGCAGCAGCCGGGCCACCCGGACCCGCAGGCGGCTGCCGCCGGCCAGGGCCCCGGTTACGGCTACCCCCAGGGCCAGCCGCACCCCGACCAGCCCGCCCAGCAGCCCCCGGCGCAGGGCGCGTTCGGCCCGGCCCAGCCGCAGCCCGGCTACCCCGCACAGGCCGGGCAGCCCGGCTACCCGGCCGAGGCCGGACAGCCCGCGCAGGCCGGACAGCCCGCGCCGGTCGACCCCCGCCAGGCGGCACAGCAGCCCGGTTACCCGCAGCAGCCGGCACCGCCGCAGGGCGCCGGGTACGGCTACCCCCAGCAGGGACAGCAGCAGCCGCAGCAGCACCCGGGCCAGCCTCACCCTGCCCAGCCGCAGCCCCAGCCCCAGCCCGACGGCTACGGCTACCCGCAGCAGCAGCCCCAGCCCGGTTACGGCTACCCGCCCCAGCAGCCGCAGCCCGGCTACGGCTACCCGCAGCAGCCCGGCCAGCAGCCGCAGGCCCAGCCTCAGCCGCAACCCCAACAGCAGCCGCAGCAGGCCCCGCAGCCCCAGGCCCAGCCGCAGCAGCCGCCGGCCCAGCAGAACCCCGCCGCCTACGGCAACCAGGGCTGGAGTGCCCCGCCCGGTCCGCAGGCCGGACCCGGTGCGCCCCAGCAGCAGCAAGCGGCGCCCGGGACCCCGCTCGGCTACAACGCCGCGGTGGAGCTGTCCTCGGACCGGCTGCTGCGCAACCAGCCCAAGGCACGCAAGAACAACCAGGGCCCCTCGCGCTTCAAGCTCGGCGCCAAGAAGGAGCAGGCGGAGCGCGAGCGGAAGCTGGGTCTGATCCGTACGCCGGTGATGTCCTGCTACCGCATCGCGGTCATCAGCCTCAAGGGCGGCGTCGGCAAGACCACGACGACCATGTCCCTGGGCGCGACCCTCGCCACCGAGCGTCAGGACAAGATCCTGGCGATCGACGCCAACCCGGACGCCGGAACCCTCGGTCGCCGCGTGCGGCGCGAGACGGGCGCGACGATCCGTGACCTGGTGCAGGCGATCCCGCAGCTCAACAGCTACATGGACATCCGCCGCTTCACCTCGCAGGCGCCCTCCGGACTGGAGATCATCGCCAACGACGTGGACCCGGCGGTCTCCACCACCTTCAACGACCAGGACTACCGCAGCGCGCTGGACGTGCTGGGCCGCCAGTACCCGATCATCCTCACGGACTCCGGTACCGGTCTGCTCTACAGCGCGATGCGCGGCGTGCTGGACCTCGCCGACCAGCTCATCATCATCTCCACGCCGTCGGTGGACGGTGCGAGCAGCGCCTCGACGACGCTCGACTGGCTGTCGGCGAACGGCTTCGCCGACCTCGTCCAGCGTTCGGTCACCGTGATCTCCGGTGTCCGCGAGACGGGCAAGATGATCAAGGTCGAGGACATCGTCGCGCACTTCGAGACCCGCTGCCGCGGTGTCGTCGTGATCCCGTTCGACGAGCACCTCTCGGCGGGCGCCGAGGTCGACCTCGACATGATGCGTCCCAAGACCCGCGAGGCCTACTTCGACCTCGCGGCGCTCATCGCCGAGGACATCGCCCGCACCCAGCAGGGCTTCGGCAACCCGAACATGCAGTACCAGCAGCAGCCGCAGCAGGGCTACCCGGCTCCGCAGCAGCAGCCCCAGCAGCCCTACGCCCAGCCCGGCGGCGCCCCGCAGCCGGGTCAGGGCTGGGGACAGCAGGCCCCGCAGCAGCCCGCCCCGGGCCAGGGCTGGCAGCAGCAGGCACCCCCGCAGGACCCGCAGCAGGGCCAACAGGGTCAGCAGGGCCAGCCGGGGGCCGTACCGCCCGGCTGGACCCAGCAGTAGCGGACGTCCGAACGAGACGAAGGGCCGGCACCCTCACGGTGCCGGCCCTTCGCCGTCGTACGCCTGAAGCCGTCGTACGCCTGAAGCCGTCGTACGGAAGCCGCAGTACGTCTGGAGCCGTCGGGCGTCTCAGCCCGCGTTCTCGATCAGCTCACGGCAGCGCTGCACGTCCTTCGCCATCGCCTCCAGGAGCGCGTCCAGCGACTCGAACTTCTCCTGCCCGCGGACGTAGGCGAGGAAGTCCACGGCCACGTGCAGGCCGTACAGATCGAGCCCGACGCGGTCGATGGCGTACGCCTCCACCGTGCGCTCCGTGCCGTCGAACTGCGGGTTCGTGCCGACGGAGATCGCGGCCGGCATGATCTCGCCCTGGGCGTGCAGCCATCCGGCGTAGACGCCGTCGGCGGGGATGGCGGTGTGCGGCAGCGTCTCGACGTTGGCGGTCGGGAAGCCGAGCTCCCGGCCCCGCTGCGCTCCCCGGACGACGACACCCTCCACGCGGTGCGGGCGGCCGAGGATCTCGGCGGCGCCCGCGACATCGCCCTCGCCGACCAGGCGCCGGGTCAGCGTGGAGGAGAACGGCTCGCCGCCGCCCGCCTCGCCGGTCACATACAGGTCGACGACCTCGACCTCGAAGTCGTAGACCTTGCCCTGCTCGGCGAGGAACTCCACATTGCCCGCGGCGCGGTGGCCGAAGCGGAAGTTCGGGCCCTCGACGACCGCCTTCGCGTGCAGCTTGTCGACCAGGACCTTGACGACGAAGTCGGCCGGCGACAGCTTCGAGAACTCGGTCGTGAACGGCAGGATCAGCACCGCGTCCACGCCCAGCTCGGCCATGAGGTCGGCGCGGCGGTGGTGCGGGGCGAGCAGGGGCGGGTGGCTGCCGGGACGGACGACCTCGCTGGGGTGCGGGTCGAAGGTGACGACGACCGCGGGAACTCCCAGCTCACGGGCGCGGTC
Source organism: Streptomyces sp. Y7 (assembly GCF_043195415.1). Taxonomy (NCBI): domain Bacteria; kingdom Bacillati; phylum Actinomycetota; class Actinomycetes; order Kitasatosporales; family Streptomycetaceae; genus Streptomyces; species Streptomyces sp. Y7. The sequence goes on along the minus strand of NZ_JBIDDQ010000026.1, from coordinate 47,839 downwards.
CACGGCATGCCGGATGATCAGCTGGTGCCCGCGGTGCACTCCGTCGTAGGAGCCGATGGTGACGACGCTGCGCCCCCAGTCCTGGGGGATGTCCTCCAAGCCACGCCAGCGCTGCACTGTGCCTGCTCCTTGTCGCAAACTCGTCGAACCCGTGTCCGTCTTTGCTCATACGGTCTTACGCAGCTCTAAGGGTGCCATGCCGGGCGCTCCCGGCCCGCATCGGCATGGACGCTGTGACGGGGTGCACGTGCCGAGGAGGGCGTCAGGCGGGGACCCGCACTCCGGCCAGGTTCTCGATCATCCGCCGGGTGCTGGGGCCGACCACGGCCGACCAGTCCTGCGGGGTGTCGGTGAGCCAGCCGGCGACCCGTACCGCGAACCCGGGGACGTGACGGCCCAGGTCGACCAGGCCGCGGTCGAAGCGGGCGGCGCCGTCCGGGGTGCGCACGAGCAGCAGGCCGGTGTGGTGGACCAGGCCGCGCAGGTCGTCGTCCGGCCGCTCGCCGCCCTCCTGGACGGTCGCGTGCAGGAAGGCGTCCAGGACGACGGGGGCGCGTTCGTGGGCGAGGAGGAATTCGCGCAGCTCGCGGCGGAGCGGACGGGACGCGGCGGTGCCGGGTGTGGCGAGTACGGCGGCGAGGGCGGCCCGCACCTGTTCGGCGCCGCCGTCGAGCAGGCCGGTGACCAGCGGGAAGAGGACGACGCGGGCGCTCGGGCCCTGGTCCAGGCGCCGGTCGACGTAAGCAGCCATGTCGGCCGCCGTCCCCGGCTGCCGCTCCACCGCCTCCTGGACGAGGGCGGCGACACGGCGGGCGAGGGCGGGTGTGGTGACGTCGGCGAGGGTGCGCAGCGCGTCCTTGGCACCCGGCAGTTTCAGACGGGCCCGGAAGGCTTCGAGGACCGGCTCGGTGTGGGTGGCCAGGGCGGCGACCAAGGCACTGGCCGGGAACTGCGGGTCGGCTGCCGCGAAGTGGGCGAGCGCCTGCGGGAGATGAAGGGCACGCGTGCGTGGATCTCTTACGAGAAGGGCGAGCGCGCCGCCGTGCAGGGTGCAGTCGTCGGGGCGGGCGAGCAGGGCGAGGGCGGCGTAGCGCAGCAGCTCACGGTCGGCCTCGGTACGGACGTACGGGGCGACCCGCAGCCCGTACGCCACCGCGGCGACCCGTCGCGCGGGCCGTTCGTCGTGCGCCCAGCGGTCGACGGCCCGGCAGATGGCGGACGTCTCGTCCTCGGACAGCACGGCGAGGAGTTCGTCGGCCTTGCGGTGCGCGCTGTCGACGAGCGTCTCGGTGAGTTCGTCCAGGGCGCGGTGCCGGTGCGTGTGCAGCAGGGCCTGGGCGGCACACGCGACGGTCGCGTGCGGTGTCGCGGGCAGCGGCCGGTCGTCGTCGAACCAGCGCGTGAGGAGACGCTGTACGGCGGTGGGGTCGGCGGCGAGGAGCCGGGCGGCGGCGTCCAGGTACCGGGGCCGGCCGGGTTCGTCGGCGTCGGTGGGCGGGTCGTCGGCGAGGACGAGGCGGCGGAGCAGGTCGAGACGCTCGCTCTCCGGGAGCGGCAGTGCGGTCCAGAAGTGCGGGCCGAACTCCGGCGACACGGAGCGGCGGTGCCGGCGCCAGGCCACGATCCGGTCGGTCAGCAGGTGCAGCACGTCCAGGTACGGCGTCGCGTCGGGGACGCGCAGCAGGGTCCCGGTGAGCAGCCGGGCGGCCCACCAGCAGTGCCGGTCGGCGTCCAGCGCGTGGATCAACTCTTCCAGCCGGTGGGCCAGTTGGCAGTGTCCGTGGTGTCGTGGGAGGAGCAGGAGAGCCTGGATGACGGGGCCGACCCGGTGGTGCGGGACGGGGAGGGGGTGCGCCGCGTCGGGGTGGGTGCGGCGGCGGTGCACCAGGGCGTGCAGGGCCTCGTCGAGGTCGAGGTGCATGCCCTGGATCCAGTCGGCGACCTCCTCGTGGGCGAAGCGGTAGCCGTTGCCGGCGGGGACGAGGAGGCCCTCGGTGAGGACGGCGGACGCCCAGCCGGTGCCGCCGCCGAGCGCGGCGGGGGCGGGGCCCCAGGGGAACACGGCTTCGAAGGACGCCCGGTCCAGCTCGCCCTGGCCGGGGCCGAGGCTGCGGCGGGCGGCCTCGTGGACCTGCCCGGAGACCTTCGCGGCGAGTCGGCGCACGGCGGTGCCGCGCAGGCCGTTCTCGGCGGCGAGGCGGACGGCGATGCGCAGGCACATGAGGTCGAGATGGGCGGAGAGGACGTCGTCGCGGTCCAGTGGGGGGTGGGGGGTGTCGGGGAGTGCGGCGCGGACCTCGGAGAGGAGGCGGAGGGTGAGGGGGTGGCGGGCGTCGGGGGCGGCGAGGGCGTCGTCGGGGATGCCGTAGCGGGCGCGGGCGTGCTGGGCCTCGTCGGGGGTGAGGTCGCCGAGCAGTACGCAGGCCGGGAGCCGTGGGTTTGACTCGCCCCCGCCGCCCCTACCCGTCCCGTCCCCAGGAGCTGCCGCCCCTTCGACCCCGCCCAGGGGCTCCGCCCCCGGACCCCCATCGGCCTGAACGGCCTCGTCCTCAAACGCCGGACGGGCTGAAAGACGCTGCCCGGCCTCGCCCACGAAGGCCGGACGAGCCGAGTGGCACGACCCGGGATCGTCCACGAACCCCGGGCGGCCTGAAAGGCATGGGCCGTCGGTTTCAGTGGCCTCGGTCTTCCGGTGCAGCACCTCCCCCGGAAACTCCGCCCCCGCCGTCTCCCAGTACTCCGCACGGCACGCCAGCATCAGCCGTGCCCCCGTCTGCCGCAGCCACTGGGTCGTGCCGTCGGTCCAGTCCGTGAGGCGGTGGGCCAGTACGGGAGGCATTTCCTCCGGGCCGTCCAGGAGCAGCAGGAGGGGGCGGCCGGTGTCGAGGGCGAGGCGGGACAGGCGTTCCGGGGTGGTGTCGCCCAGGGTGGAGAGGTCGGACGGGGCGGCCACGATCCGGGCGGCCCGGGCCAGGGCCCTGCGCGCGGCGTCGGCCACCGACGCGTCCTCGTCCTGCAGGTCGGCGCCGCGCAGCCACAGCGTGGGAGCGGGGCGCGGACCGCGGTGGCGGCGTGCGGCGAGGGCCGCGAGTTCCGTCGTACGGCCGCTGCCGGGCGGCCCGACCAGGGCGAGCACCGAGGCGTCGCTCTCGGCGAAGGCGTCGAACTCCCGTGCCGTAGCGGCCCGTTCGACCGGTTCGACGGCCCCTGCCGCTCCCCCGGCGTCCGGCCGGCCCACGTAGCCCGCCAGCGTTCCGGGCGGGCCGTCCTGCCCGATGGAGGTGGCCGTCAGTTGCAGGACGCCCGCGAGGTTCAGGTCGGCGCCGAACGCGGGCACCGTCGCCGCGTTCTCGGCGAGCAGCTCGGCCAGCGGTCCGTCCGGGGGCGGGCACAGGGGGACGGCGAATCCGGCGTCGCGCTGACCGGACTGCAGGGCCGTGCCGAGGACGCCGACGACCGCGCCGGTCCCGGCGTCGAGCACGGGCCCGCCGGCCGCTCCCCCGCCCAGCCGCAGCGCGTCCCGGCCGGCGGTGCCGACCGCCAACTCCAGGACCTGGCCGAGGAGATGGACGCGGTCCGTCGCCGTGTACGTCGCGGTCGTCGCGCCCAGCACCCGGGCCTCCCGCCAGCCGCCGGCCGCGATCCGCACGTACGCGCCGCTCTCGATCCGCTCCCGCACGCTCACGGGCAACGGGTCGACACCCAGGCCCTCGGTGCGCACCAGGGCCAGATCCAGGCCGGGCAACGAGGTCACCGCGCTCGCCGTCACCACACAGCTGCGGTCGCCGCCCGCGGCGAACAGGACCAGCCTGGGAAGGCCGTCGACGACTTCGTGGCTGGTGACGACGGTGCCGTGGTGATCGGCCACGAAGCCGAGGCCCCGGGGCCGGCCGGCCAGGTCGTGGACCCGGACCAGGGCGTCGTCGCGGGCATCGGAGCGGAGCGCGTCCTGCGTGCCGGCGTCCCCCTCGCCCCAGCGGTCCTCGTGCCGGCGGTCCTCGTGCCGCATGCCCTCCGACGTCCGGTGGGCGCCGCCCGCCCGGGGGCCTCGTCCCGCCATTGTCGAACCTCCCCGCGCCGCGCCGTTCGCTCATCCGCCCCCGTCTTCGTTCCCGACGGTAGGCGCCGGATGATCAGCGGGACAGATCACGTGGCGAACGCGCCCCCTTCCGCTCCCTCGGTTCACTCCGAGCGCCTGCCCGGACGGGTGAACAGGCGGGGGTCGTTGGATACACCCTAGAGGTGGGGGAACCGAGGGGGGACCGTGGAGCGGCGGGCAGAGGACGACCCCGTGGCCGCCGCTCCACGGGCAGGCCCTCGAAGGAGGGGTGGATCAGCCGAACACGGCCAGGCTCTTGGCCTTGCCCTTCTGCTCCTCGACGAGCGCGAGGAAGCGCCCCTCGGGGTCGAACACGGCCACGGGCCCTGAGCCCGCGTACTCGTCGGGCATGTCGAGCCGCACGCCGTTGGTGAGCAGTCGGGCGCGCCGGTCGTCCACGTCCCAGCGCGGGAACGCGGCCGCGGCGGCCTCGGCGACCGGCAGCACCGTCAGCTCCTGCTGAAGCTGGTCGAGCGTCTTGGCGGCATCCAGCTTGTACGGCCCGACGCGGGTGCGGCGCAGTGCCGTGAGGTGGCCGCCGACGCCCAGGTCGGCGCCGAGGTCCCGGGCGAGGGCCCGGATGTAGGTGCCGGAGGAGCAGACCACCGACACGACCAGGTCGAGGACCGGGGTTCCGTCGTCGGCGACGGCGTCCCGGACGTCGTACACCGCGAACGAGGAGATGGTGACCGGCCGGGCCGGGATCTCGAACTCCTCGCCCTCCCGTGCCCGCTTGTAGGAGCGCACCCCGTCGATCTTGATGGCGCTGACCTTGGAGGGCACCTGCATGATGTCGCCGCTGAGCTTGGCGATCCCGGCGTCGATGGCGTCGCGGGTGACCTTCGAGGCGTCGGTGGACCCCGTGATCTCGCCCTCGGCGTCGTCGGTGACCGTGTTCTGGCCCAGGCGGATGGTGCCCAGGTACTCCTTCTCGGTCAGCGCCAGATGACCGAGCAGCTTGGTCGCCCTCTCCACGCCGAGGACGAGGACGCCCGTCGCCATGGGGTCGAGGGTGCCGGCGTGCCCGACGCGGCGCGTGCGTGCGATGCCGCGCATCTTGGCGACCACGTCGTGCGAAGTGAAGCCCGACGGCTTGTCGACGATGACAAGGCCGTCGGGCGTGGTGTGCTTCTGCGTCATTCCGCGGTGTCGCCGTCCGTCTCGTCCTCGGACTCCGGCTTGCGGTAGGGGTCCGCCTCACCGGCGTAGTTCGCGCCCGCGGAAGCCTCACGCACCTTCGCGTCGGACTGACGCGCCTTGTCGAGGAGGTCCTCGATGGTGCGCGCGTTGTCCGGGAGGGCGTCGGCGACGAAGGCGAGGGTCGGCGTGAACTTCACACCGGCGGCCCGGCCGACCTCCGACCGGAGAACGCCCTTGGCGCTCTCCAGGCCGGCCGCCGCTGCCGCCCGCTCCTCGTCGTCCCCGTACACCGTGTAGAAGACCGTCGCCTCCCGCAGGTCACCCGTCACACGGGTGTCCGTGATGGTGACGTGCGAGCCGAGCCGCGGGTCCTTGATCCCGCGCTGCAGCTTCTGGGCCACCACCTCTCGGATGAGGTCCGCCAGCCTTTTCGCCCGCGCGTTGTCGGCCACTGGTCCGTCTCCTTCGTCACTTCTCTTGCTGCTTGCTTCAGTCTTCGTCGCTGTGGAGTCTGCGTCGAACGCAGAGCAGTTCCACCTCCGGCCGTCCGGCGACCAGCCGCTCACAGCGGTCCAGTACGTCGGAGAGGTGTCCCGTGTCCCCGGAGACCACCGCGAGCCCGATCTCGGCCCTGCGATGGAGGTTCTGGTGCCCTGTCTCCGCCACACTCACCGCGTACTTGCGCTGCAGTTCGGCCACGATCGGACGGACGAGAGAGCGTTTCTCCTTCAGTGAGTGCACGTCACCGAGGAGCAGATCGAAGGACAGAGTCCCCACATACATGTGTGTATCCGGATGTCCCGCCGGTTCGGGGTACGGGCGCCGTGCGACGCCGATACGGGAACCGTACACGCAACGGCCGGGGCCGATCGACGGAAATTCTGCTCCCGCCGATCGGCCCCGATCGCGTGCTGCACAGGTCAGACGCGCGGCTTCTCGCGCATCTCGTACGTCGCGATGACGTCGTCGACCTTGATGTCGTTGAAGTTTCCGAGGTTGATACCACCCTCGTAGCCTTCGCGGATCTCGGTGACGTCGTCCTTGAAGCGACGCAGACCATCGATGTTGAGGTTCTCCGCGATGACCTTGCCATCGCGGACCAGGCGCGCCTTGGTGTTGCGCTTGACCTCGCCGGAGCGGATGAGAACACCCGCGATGTTGCCCAGCTTGGACGACTTGAAGACCTCGCGGATCTCCGCCGTGCCGAGCTCGACCTCTTCGTACTCCGGCTTGAGCATGCCCTTGAGGGCGGCCTCGATCTCCTCGATCGCCTGGTAGATGACCGAGTAGTACCGGACGTCCACGCCTTCGCGCTCGGCCATCTGCTGCGCACGCCCGGCGGCGCGCACGTTGAAGCCGATGACGATGGCGTCGGAGCCCATGGCCAGGTCGATGTCGGACTCCGTGACCGCACCGACGCCGCGGTGCAGGACGCGGATGTCGACCTCTTCGCCGACGTCCAGCTGGAGCAGCGAGGACTCGAGAGCCTCGACCGAACCGGAAGCGTCACCCTTGATGATGAGGTTGAGCTGCTGGACCTCGCCGGCCTTGAGCACCTTGTCCAGGTCCTCGAGGGAGACACGACGCGTGCGCTTGGCGAACGCGGCGTTGCGCTCACGGGCGGCGCGCTTCTCGGCGATCTGACGGGCCGTACGGTCCTCGTCGACCACCAGGAAGTTGTCACCCGCACCCGGGACGTTGGTCAGGCCCAGGACCTGAACCGGCGTCGACGGGCCGGCCTCGGCGACGTTGTTGCCGTTGTCGTCGAGCATGGCGCGCACGCGACCGTAGGCGTCGCCCACGACCATCGTGTCGCCGACCCGCAGCGTGCCTCGCTGGACGAGGACCGTCGCCACGGCACCGCGGCCGCGGTCGAGACGGGACTCGATCGAGATGCCCTGCGCGTCCTGGTTCGGGTTGGCCCGCAGGTCGAGCGAGGCGTCCGCGGTGAGGACCACGGCCTCCAGCAGGGAGTCGATGTGCAGACCCTGCTTGGCGGAGATGTCGACGAACATCGTGTCGCCGCCGTACTCCTCGGCCACCAGGCCGTACTCGGTCAGCTGACCGCGCACCTTGGTCGGGTCGGCACCCTCGACGTCGATCTTGTTGACCGCGACGACGATCGGGACGTCGGCCGCCTTGGCGTGGTTGAGCGCCTCGACCGTCTGCGGCATGACGCCGTCGTTGGCCGCGACGACCAGGATCGCGATGTCGGTCGACTTCGCACCACGGGCACGCATGGCGGTGAACGCCTCGTGACCCGGGGTGTCGATGAAGGTGATCTTGCGCTCTTCGTCGTTGACCTCGGTCGCGACCTGGTAGGCACCGATGTGCTGGGTGATGCCGCCGGCCTCGCCCGCGATGACGTTCGTCTTGCGGATGGCGTCGAGGAGCCGGGTCTTACCGTGGTCGACGTGACCCATGACGGTGACGACGGGCGGACGGACCACCAGGTCGTCCTCGTCGCCCTCGTCCTCGCCGAACTCGATGTCGAAGGACTCGAGCAGCTCGCGGTCCTCCTCCTCGGGGCTGACGATCTGAACCGTGTAGTTCATCTCGCCCGCGAGGAGCTGCAGCGTCTCGTCGGAGACGGACTGCGTGGCCGTGACCATCTCGCCGAGGTTCATCATGACCGCGACGAGCGACGCCGGGTTGGCGTTGATCTTCTCCGCGAAGTCGGTGAGCGACGCACCGCGCGACAGGCGAATGGACTCGCCGTTGCCGCGAGGCAGCATCACGCCGCCGACCGACGGGGCCTGCATGGCCTCGTACTCCTGGCGCCTCTGCCGCTTCGACTTGCGGCCACGGCGCGCGGGACCACCGGGACGACCGAAGGCGCCCTGCGTGCCACCACGACCGCCCGGACCACCGGGACGACCGCCGAAGCCGGGACGGCCACCGCCGCCACCGCCGGGACCACCCGGACGGCCGGCGAAACCGCCGCCACCGCCACCGGGACCACCGGGACGACCGGCGAAGCCGCCACCGCCACCGCCGCCACCGGGACGGCCGGCGAAGCCGCCGCCACCGCCCGGACGACCGCCGCCACCACCGGGACGACCGCCGCCACCGGGACCACGGCCACCGCCGGGGCCACCGCCGGGACGCGGGCCGGCAGCCGGACGCTGCGGCATCATGCCGGGGTTGGGACGCGGGCCACCGGGGCCGCCGCCGGGACGCGGGCCGCCGCCCTGCGGACGGGGCATGCCGCCCGGCGAGGGACGCGAGCCGCCCGGAGCCTGCGGACGGGGACCGCCCGCCGCACCCTGCGGACGGGGACCGCCCTGGCCCTGGCCCTGCGGGCGCGGGGCGCCGCCGGGGGCACCGGGGCCACCCGGACGCGGGGCACCGCCCGGACGGGGCGCCTGCGGGCGCGCCATCCCGGTGGAGCCACCAGAGGTGAACGGGTTGTTGCCCGGACGGGGACCAGCAGGACGACCACCGGGACGCTGGGCACCGGCACCCGGACGCGGAGCGCCGGGACGGTCACCACGGTCACCGCGGTCACCACGGCCCTGACCACCCTGGCCACCGGGACGCGGGGCGCCGGGACGCGGCGCCTGGCCGGCCGGACGCGGGGCGCCCGGACGCGGGCCGGAGCCCTGACCCTGGCCCTGAGCCTGACCCTGACCCTGGCCCTGCGAGGCGGCCGGAGCAGCGGGAGCCGCCGGCGGTGCCGTGAACTCGGGCGCGCTCGGAGCCGGGGACGCCGGGGCGGGCCGCGGCGCGGGCTTCGGGCCCGGGGTGGGACGCGGGCCGGGAGAGGCCGGCGCGGCCGGGGCCGCGGGCTTCTCGGCAGCCGGCTTGGGAGCCGCGGGGCGCGGCGGAGCCGGACGGGCCGCCTGCGCCGGAGAGGGGGCTCCCGGCTTCGCCGGGGCAGCCTTGCGGGCGGAAGCGGGCTTGCCGCCTCCGTTGCCCTGCTGGAGGGCGTCCGTCAGTTTGCGGACGACGGGCGCTTCGATGGTCGAAGACGCCGAACGGACGAATTCACCGAGTTCCTGGAGCTTGGCCATGACGACCTTGCTCTCCACACCGAACTCCTTGGCGAGTTCGTATACCCGGACCTTAGCCACTTCGCTCCTTTTAGGTCCGGGTTGCGGCCGGACCGTCGCTACTTCATGGGCGTACTCATCGCGTGCTCATCGAGTGCTCATCGCAATCTCGACCTACTTCCAACTCGCGGGGTACCTGGGCCGCACGGCGGTTCCGCGCGACGCTTTCTTACGGTGTTGCCTGCTCGGCAACTGTTGTCTGCTCGACGTACCGGCGCAACGCCTTTGTGTCCAGCGCTCCCGGGGCGCGCAGCGCCCGCGTGAACGCCCGACGGCGCACCGCCTGGTCGAGACAGACCAGGGCGGGGTGTACGTACGCACCCCGGCCGGGCAGCGTACCGCGTGGATCAGGGACACACTCGTCCTTGATCGCCACGATCCGCAGCAGATCAGTCTTGGCCGCTCGCTCCCGGCACCCCACACAGGTTCGTTCAGGGCAGGCCCGAGCGCGTGTCCGGCCAGACATCACTAAGTCTACCTCCCCGTAGCGACCTCACCCCTTTGGGGCAGGATTCGAACAGTTGCCGCCCGGTAACCTGACGTGATCTGAGCGCCGGGCGGCTTGGATCTATTCCCCGGCCTGCTCGGTGTCGGGACGGATGTCGATCCGCCAGCCGGTCAGCCTGGCCGCAAGTCGGGCATTCTGCCCTTCCTTGCCGATGGCCAGTGACAGCTGGTAGTCGGGCACGGTCACCCGCGCGGAGCGGGCCGCCATGTCCACGACCTCGACCTTGGAGACCCGCGCCGGGGACAGCGCGTTGGCCACCATCTCGGCGGGGTCGTCCGACCAGTCGACGATGTCGATCTTCTCGCCGTTCAGCTCGCCCATGACGTTGCGCACCCGGCCGCCCATGGGGCCGATGCAGGCGCCCTTGGCGTTCAGACCGCTGCGGGTGGACCGTACGGCGATCTTGGTGCGGTGGCCGGCCTCGCGGGCGATGGCGGCGATCTCCACCGAACCGTCGGCGATCTCCGGCACCTCCAGGGCGAAGAGCTTCTTCACCAGGTTGGGGTGCGTGCGCGAGAGGGTGACGGAGGGGCCGCGGACGCCCTTGGCCACCCGGACGACGTACGAGCGCAGCCGCATGCCGTGCGGGTACGTCTCGCCCGGGACCTGCTCCTGCACCGGCAGGATGGCCTCCAGCTTGCCGATGTCCACGAGCACGTTCTTCGGGTCGCGGCCCTGCTGGACCACACCGGTGACGATGTCGCCCTCGCGGCCCGCGTACTCGCCGAGCGTCGCGTCGTCCTCGGCGTCACGCAGGCGCTGCAGGATGACCTGCTTGGCGGTGGTGGCGGCGATCCGCCCGAAGCCGGACGGGGTGTCGTCGAACTCGCGGGCCTCCTGGCCCTCCTCCAGATCCTCGGGATCCTCCTTCGCCCACACGGTCACATGGCCGGTCTCCCGGTTCAGCTCCACGCGCGCGTGGCGGCGGCTTCCCTCGGTGCGGTGGTAGGCGATGAGGAGGGCCGACTCGATCGCCTCGACCAGCAGGTCGAAGGAGATCTCCTTCTCCCGAACCAAGCCCCGCAGGGCACTCATGTCGATGTCCACGGCTACGCCTCCTCTTCCTTCTTGTCCTTGCGGTTGAACTCGACCTGCACACGCGCCTTGTCGATCTCCGGGAAACCGAGTCTGCGACTGGTGGGCTTACGGCCCTTGACTCCCGGCACTTCGAGATCGAGGCCCTCGTCGTCGACGTCCAGGATCCGGGCCACCAGTTCCCCGCCCTCGGCCAACTGGAACTTCACCAGCCGGTCGACGGCTCGCACGTAGTGGCGGTGCTCCGTGAGGGGGCGCTCCGCGCCCGGGGTGCCGACCTCGAGGGTGTACTCGCCCTCGCCCATCGCGTCGGTCTCGTCGAGCTTCGCCGAGAGCCCGCGGCTCACATCGGCGATCTGGTCCAGGTCCGCGCCGGTGTCGGAGTCGACCACGACGCGCAGCACACGCTTGCGTCCGACGGAGTCCACTGCGATCTCTTCGAGATCGAGGCCCTGAGAGTTGACGAGCGGTTCCAGAAGTTCTCGCAGCCTCTCGCTCTGGGTGGTGCTCATCCGGGTGACTCCTCGGCCGCGTGTGCTGTTGTGGGATGGGTCGCGTGTCTGGTCAAAGGGTATCGGGTCGCGGGGAGTGTTGCGTCCAGCCACCGGCGGTGAGGCCGCGTCGCCGAAGGGGGCGGGGCTGCGGCTTTGTGGCCGCGTGCGGATCGCCCGTGGCTGATCGCGCCCGCACGGCGGAGCCGCATGTCGGCACAGCCCGCGCCCCTTGAGGTCGGCTGCCGAGCCGGTGACATGACTCTGCCGGACGCGCGGGTACGGTGATCAGCGGCGGGCGCGTCCCGCCTGCGTGTTCGTACGAGTCCCCGAGGACGTGTGCCGTGCCGTACCCCCCGCCCTCGCGCCACCCCTCGGGGCCGCGCAGAAGAACCCTGCTCGCCTCGGCGGCCGGTGCCGCCCTGCTGGTGGGCTGCACCTCCCGCTCCGACGACTCGGACGGCGGCACGAGCGGCAGCCCGTCGCTCGCCGAGAAGGCACGCGCGCGTGCGGCCCGCGACAGCGAGGACCTGGTCGGGCACTACGACGCCGTACTCGCCGCCCATCCGGTGCTGGCGGGACTCGTGGGGCCGTTGCGGGCGGAATCCCTGCGGCACGCGGCGGCGTTCGGCACGGGTCCGGCCGGCCCGTCCACCGGATCGCGCACACCGTCCGGATCGCCCGCACCGTCCGAGACGCCCGAGGGGGTTACGGCGTCGCCGTCGGACTCCCCGTCACCGGGCGTGTCCGTTCCCGCGAACGAGCGGGACGCGCTGGCCGGGCTCGCCGCCGCCGAACGGACGCTGGCGGACCGCCGCGCGAAGGCTCTGCTCGACGTGCCCGGTGAACTCGCCCGACTGCTGGCCTCGGTGGCCGCCGCCGGCGCGGTGCACGCGTATCTGCTGGCGGAGGGGGCCAAGTGAGCGAGACGAAGAAGGCGACCGTCAAGGCCCTGCAGGCGGCGCTCGCCGCCGAGCACGCGGTCGTGTACGGATACGGCGTCGTCGGCGGCCGGATCGGCGAGGACCGGCGCTCGGAGGCACGTGCGGCGTACGCGGCGCACCGGGCGCGGCGGGACGCGCTGGCGCGTGAGGTGCGCGACCGGGGCGCCGAGCCGGTCTCCGCGAGCGCCGCGTACGCGCTGCCGTTCCCGGTGCCGGACTCCGCGTCGGCCGTCCTGCTCGCCGCCGAGCTGGAGGACCGGGTGGCCGGGGTGTACTCCGACCTGGTGCGGGCAGCCGAGGGGGAACTGCGGGGTACGGCCGCCGAGGCGCTGCGGGAGGCCGCGGTGCGGGCGGTGCGCTGGCGGGGCGGGAGCGTAGCCTTCCCTGGGCTCGCCGAGCGTGCGGGCACGAGGTCCGCGTCGGCGGCGCCCACCGCGTGACGCGGACGGCAGCACACGTACGGGCAGTACGGGAAGGGAACGACTCGCGCATGGCTTTCGAACCGCCGCAGCGTCTGGTCAGGGCGCTCGGTGAGACGGCACCGGACGGTGACGACTGGTTGGAGAAGCTGCCGGAGGCGGCCCACCAGGCCGTCTCGCTGCGCGAGTTGACCGTCGAGCGGGTGCAGATGCCCGGCGGCCGCAGCAGCCTGGTGATCCTGGTCCGGCAGCCGGACGGCGCCCCGGCCGTGCTCAAGCTGGCGCCGCCGCGGGCCCGCCCGGAGAGCGAGCGGGCCGCGCTCGCGCACTGGGGCGGCACCGGTGCCGTACAGCTTCTGGGGCCCGCCGTGACCGAGGGTGTGCTGCTGCTGGAGCGGCTGCGTCCGGATCTGTCGGTGCGGTCGCTGCCGGAGGCGAAGGCGCTGCTGGAGGCGGCGGGGACGCTGCGGCGGCTGTGGGTGGAGCCCCCGGCCGACCATCGCTTCGAGACGGTGGCCGAGCGGACGGGGCGGCAGGCCGAGGCGATGCGCGCGACCGCGTCGGCGGACGCGGAGGTGGCGGTGCTGGTCGACGCCGCGCTGGCCGCCCGCGCGGAACTGCTGGCCGCGCCGCCCGAACGGCGTTTGCTGCACGGGACGTTCCGGCAGAGCAAGGTGCTGGCCGGGGAACGGATGCCGTGGCTGGCGGTGGGGCCGGACCCGGTCGTGGGCGAGTGCGCGTTCGACCTGGCGCGCCTGGTCCGGGACCGGGTGGAGGACCTGATCGCGTCACCGTCGGGCGCGGCAACCACACGCCGGCGCATCAAGCGGCTCGCGGAGTCCCTGGACGTGGATCAGGAGCGACTGCGCGGCTGGACACTCTTCCGGGCCGTGGAGTCGGGCGTACGGGCCCGGCGAGTCGGACGCCCGCAGGACGCCGAACTGCTGCTGGAGTTCGCGGGCTGGCTGTGACGTCCGCGCCCGGCGCCGGATGCCAGGACCGGGCTGTCGAGTGGGGAGTGCTCGCCAGGTAGGTAGGTCGGCTGGCTGGCCGGCTGGCTGGCTGGCTGGCTGGCTGGCTGTAGCCAACCGTGCCCGGTACCGGGTGCCAAGAGACGGCCGTCGGGCCGGGAGTGTGCGCGCCGGGGTCGGGCGATCGCGGGACGCCGGGGCGCTGGTCGAGTTCGCGGGGCGGATGCAGGCGGCCGTATCCCGGCGGTGTCCGGCGTCATGGGCAGGGCCACGCCCCCCTGCCGTGGTCGGAGCAGAGGGGCGTGGTGGGTCCGATCGACTTGCCTCCCGAGCCTGCCGACCGGAGTCTCGCGGGGCGCCGGGACGGCCGTCCGGGCGCCTTCAGTGGTCGCCGGGCCGCGGAGGTCGCCGGGACGACCGTCCGGGCGCCCTCAGTGATCGCCGGGCCGCGGAGGCGTCACCGCCGCCCATGTCTCGGCCGTCGCGCCCGACAGGATCCCCTCCATCGCCAGCAGCCGGGTGTGCCGGTCGATGTGCGCCGCCTGGTCAGGGGGCGCGGGACGGTCGGCGGCAGCCGGGTGCGCGTACGGGACATGGACGAACAGCGGCAGTTCGGCTGGTGCCAGCCGCCAGCACAACTGCCCTCCCCCGGCGTCGATACGCAGCAGGTGAGCCCCGTCCGGACCCGCACCGGTGTCGGGCGTCAGGACGGCGCTCGACGGGTGCAGCGCCGCCAGCCAGGCCAGCAGATGGGCACGTTCGCGCCGGGCGTCGGTCAACTCCCGTTCGTAGGAGTCGGCGTGCCGCTGCCAGCGCTCGCGCTCCTGCCGGCAGTCGTCCAGATCGCGCCCGAGGCGGTGCCGCGGCCCGGACCCCGGGGCCAGGGGCGTGCCGCGGCCCCGCAGGACTCGGAGCAGGGCGGCCGTCGCGCGGCCGAGGGGACCGGGACTCCGGGGCAGGCCGGGTCCGGGGGCGTCGGGCAGGGGGTCCGACGAAGGCGAGGACATGAAGTACTCCGGTTGCGGTGAGGGGGGTGTCGGGGAGTCAGCTCGGGTCTCCGGACGCTCCGGCCCGGTGCCGGGCACGGGCGCTCTCGCGCTCGTCGCGCGTGGAGCCGGTACGGCGATAGCGGCCGGCTTCCCGGGCGTTGGCGGCGCGGCACGCCTCGTCGACGGGTTCGCCCCGTCGCAGGTGCCGTTGGTAGGCGGCGCGCGTGCCGCAGGGAGCGGGCCCGACGCGCGAGGGGCCGGCCGGGTCGAGGGGTGCGGAGCGCGAGGGACCGGCCGGCTCGAGGGGTGCGGAGCGCGAGGGACCGGCCGGGTCGAGGGGTGCGGCGCGCTCGAAGGGCTCACCGGGCGGCGGTGTCTGCCGGCGCTGCTGCGCCCACGGCGGGTTCGCGCCGCGCTCCAGGTCATGGCGCTGGGGACCGGTCAACCCGGCGACGACGCCTTGGCGACGGCAGCGGGGAAGGCCCTTCTCCCGCTGCAGAACGGCGGCCCGGCACGGGTCGAGCACGGGACAGGCCGCGCAGATCGCGACGGCCGTCGGCCAGGAGTCGCGCGAGAACCAGAGGTCCGCGTCCCGCTTTCCGCAGGCGGCCCTCGCCTCCCACACCCTGGAGCCGCCGTCGGCCCCCGCGTCCCGGACCCGTGAGCCACCGCTTGGCCCCGCGTCCTGCACCCGTGAGCCGTTGCCAGGCCCGGCACCCCGCGTCCGTGAGCCGGCGTCCGCCGCCGTATCCCGGCCCCGTGAGCCGCCGTCCGCCCCGGCATCCCGCATCCGTGGGCCACCGTCCGCCCCGGCATACCGCATCTGTGAGCCGCCGTCCGATCTGGCATCCCACACCCGTGAGCCACCGTCCGGCCCCGCATCCCACACCCGTGAGCCCTCGTCCGCCCCCGCCTCGTCCCGGCTCCGCGCACCCGTCCCACCGCGCGTCATACCGCCGGCCCGATCGGGCCGCACACCGGTCCGGACGGCACGCCCGGCGGACGTACCGGCGGGGGTAACGCCCGGGCGTCGGCGGCCACGACGTCCGCTGCACCGGCCCGGACCGGTGTCAACGGCCCCAGATGGATGGCCACGTTGGCGAGGGAGCACCGCTCGGGCCGGCCGTCCAGGGACAGCAGGGGCATCGCGTCGTGGCTCCGGCAGCCCTGGAAGTACCAGAGGTCGCCGTGCGCGTCGCGCTGCGGGAACGCCAGGTCGTAGGTGACGCCGCCGAAGCGGAAGAGACGCGTCGGCGGTCGGGGCGACGAGGACACGGGAGCCTCCGTCGGGGGCGTCCCAACCGGGGACGCCCCCAGCGGTAGTACCGCCAACGGGGGTACCGCGGACGGGGGTACCGCGGACGGGAGTACCGCGGACGGGGTCGCCCCGGACGCCTGCGCCGCCAACTGAGGAACCGCTGACGGGGAAACCGCAAACGAAGACGCGCTCGACGAAGACGCAGGGGAAGGCGATGCCGGGGACGACCCCGACAAAGGCGCCGCGGAAGGGGATGCCGCCAACCGGCTCGTCGCGGGCGCGGACACCTGGGTGCCGGACCCCGCAGAGCCGGACTCAACGGAGGCGCACCCCGCGAAGTCTGGCGCGACGGGCCCGGGCCTCACCGAAGCAGCCCCCACAGGGCCGGACTCCACCGACGTAGCCCTCACAGAGTCAGACTCCACCGACGCAGACCCCACAGAGCCGGCCCCCACCGACGCAGACCCCGCCAACGCGGAGCCCGATGGCGGTGGAGTCGAGGTCGGGCCGTGGGCCAAAACCGTCACGCGGACGCCGTCGCGCTGCCCCTCGCCGACCACCGTGTGGGGGCGGGCGCCCGCGGCGACGGCTGTGATGCCCAGGTAGGCCCGCCAGCGGGCCCATAAGAGGGGGCCGTCGACGCGGAGTACCACCCGTACCCGGTCTCCGTCGACGCGGACGCCGGAGGGCCCGGTGTGCCCGGCCAGCCGGCGTTCGATGGCGTGTGCGACGGAGCGTGCCCGTGCGCAGGCCGCGTCCCAGGCCAGGGCCTTGCGCTCCAGGTCGGTCAGCGGCCGCGGCGCCGGGGACCAGCCGCCGTCCGGCGTCCGGTGCAGTACGACGCCGAAGGTGCGCCCGGGGTCGACGAGGAGGCGGGCGGTGTCGAGCGCGTGCGCGACCGCGGTCGCCCGGTCGGCTCCGGTGGACTCCAGCGCCGCGCGGATCACGCCGACGGCGTGCGGGAAGTTGCTGTTCACACGGACACCGCCCCGGCCGGCCGGCGCAGTTTGCGCAGGGCGCGGTAGGTCAGTGTCTTGACCGCGCCGACGCTCCGGCCCATCGCCAACGCCGTCTCCTGCGGCGTCAGTTCGTCGAGGAAGCGCAGCTCCACGCAGTGCCGCTGCTGGGCGTTGAGGGTGTGCAGGGCGGTGCGGACCGCCTCGTGGGCCTCGACGGCCTCCAGTGCGCGCAGGGCGAGCGCCTCCGTGTCCCGGCCGGTCTCCCCGGGGTCGTCGAACTCGGCGACCGGGGTCTCCAACCGGGTGCGGCCACGGCCGAGTTCGTCGAGGTAGAGGTTCTTCGCGATGGTGGTCAGCCAGGCGGCGAAGGCCGTGCCCTGCCAGGTGAAGGCGTCGATGCGCCGCAGGGCGCGGGTGAACACCTCCTGGGTCAGGTCCTCCGCCTGATGTCTGTTGTGTGTGCGGACCAGCAGGAACCCGTACACCACGCGGTAGTGCTGGTGGTACAGGGCCGCGAACGCCTCCCGGTCGCCCGTGCGGGCACGGGCGACGAGCTCGGGTTCCGGGTCGCCCGGAACGGTGATGACGTTGTCCGGTAGGGACACGATCGGTTCTCCCGTCGAGTCGTGGTCTCAAATCTTCAATATTCATGTAGATGTAGATTCCCTGGGCGCACGGCGACAGCCCACGCCAGGAGCCGCGATCCACATCCGGAGCCATCTACAGTCTTCATGTAGATGCAGATAGTGTCAAGATACCTACGGAGCGTGAAATCGGCGGTGCTCGGGGGCGCGCGGTTGCGCGGTCGCCCACACGGCACTCCCGCGCGCTCCCGACGCCTCACGAGCGATCTGCGATCTACTTGCGCTTGTAGATATTGATGCCGGATCCTCGATGCGTGACGACCCAGCAGAGCAGCCCAGGAGACCCGGACCCCGGCCAGGATTCCCCTCGCCAGGACGAGGACCTGGCGGCTCTGCTCGAACGTCTCCTGGCCCAGGTGCCGGACCGGACACAGAAGGACCTGGCGGGCGAGGCCGGCATCTCCTATCCGACGCTGAACGCCTGGATGAACCGCACCCGCGGTACCTCACGCGTCGACCCGGAGAAGCTGCGGGCCCTGGTCGAGGTGTTCCGGCGCTGGGGCGTACGGACCACACCCCGGGAGTTCTTCGAGGCGGTCGGCCGCCCCGTTCCGGGGCCCAGCGGGGACGAACGCGAGGCCCGACTCCTCAAGCTGTACCGGCAATTGCCGGAGGCACGTCAGCGCGCACTGCTGAAGGACGCCGAGGCGATGCTTCAGGTGAGCCGCATCGGCTGAGGTCAGGGGCACGTTTTCGGCCATCGGGCGGCGTCTCGGGCGCGTGCCGGGTGGGGCGGGCGCTTTTGGTGCGGCGGGAGAATATGACGAAACCCCTCACGCACCCGACCGCCGTCGGTACCATCAGTCAGCCGCTGGCCTCCCGGAGCGGATCACTCCATGCCGTAGTGCATCCCTGGGGAGACAGTTGTGTGCGTCCATATTTCCGTGACGGACGGCCTGGCGAGCATCGCAGTCTGGGACCCGGACGAGGTCAGCATCCGCGTCGCCAGAGGTGCCCCGGCGCGTGACGTGCTCCGGGAAGTGGCGGACATCCTGCTCATCGACCTCGGCGCCCCGGGCTCACGCGGCGGGCCCCTGCGCTGCTTCTGCGGTATGCGCGTCGATCTTCCGCACGAACTCCTCCCCCGCGTCCTCACGGCCGAGGCCGGCTGAACCGGTTCGCGGCCCGAACAGCACGACCGTCCCTCGCCGTATGACGCCGTGTCACACCGCGAGGGACGGTCGGGGGGTCCGCCGGGTCGCGTTACGCCGTCAGTCGGGCGATCGCCTCGTCCACCGTCAGTTCCTCGCGCTCACCGGTCCTGCGGTCCTTGAGCTCGACGACGCCCTCGGCCGCGCGCCGCCCGGCCACCAGGATCTGCGGTACGCCGATCAGCTCCGAGTCGGTGAACTTCACGCCCGGCGAGACACCCGCGCGGTCGTCGCACAGCACGCGCAGACCGGCGGCCGACAGCTTCTCGGAGACGTCGAGGGCGAGTTCGATCTGCAGCGCCTTGCCCGCGGCGACCACGTGGACATCGGCCGGGGCGACCTCGGCCGGCCAGCACAGGCCCTTGTCGTCGGCGGTCTGCTCGGCGAGGGCCGCGACGGCACGGGTGACGCCGATGCCGTAGGAGCCCATGGTCACCCGGACCGGCTTGCCGTTCTGGCCGAGGACGTCGAGCTTCAGCGCGTCCGCGTACTTGCGGCCGAGCTGGAAGATGTGGCCGATCTCGATCGCGCGGTCCAGCTTGAGGCCGGTGCCGCACTTCGGGCAGGGGTCGCCCTCCTGGACGACCACGACGTCGACGTACGCGTCGACCTCGAAGTCACGGCCCGCGACGACGTTCTTCGCGTGCATGCCCTCCTTGTTGGCGCCGGTGATCCAGGAGGTGCCGGGGGCCACGCGCGGGTCGGCGAGGTACTTCACCTTCTCGCCCAGGCCCTGCGGGCCGACGTAGCCGCGGACCAGGTCCCGGTTCTCCGCGAAGTCCGCCTCGGTGACCATCTCGACGACGGCCGGGGCGAAGTGCGCCTCGACCTTGTCGATGTCCACCTCGCGGTCGCCCGGGACACCGACGGCGACGATGTCGCCGTCGACCTTGACCAGCAGGTTCTTCAGGGTGGCGGAGGCCTGGACGCCGAGGTGGGCGGCGAGGGTCTCGATGGTGGGGGTGTCCGGGGTCGGGATCTCCTCGAGCGCGGCCACGCCCGTGGCGTCGACCGGCTTGAGCTCGTAGGTGATCGCCTCGGTGTTGGCCGCGAAGTCGCAGTTCGGGCAGTCGGCGAAGGTGTCCTCGCCGGCCTCGGCCGGGGCCAGGAACTCCTCCGACTTCGAGCCGCCCATCGCGCCCGCGGTGGCGGCGCAGATGCGGTAGTCGAGGCCGAGGCGCTCGAAGATCCGCTGGTAGGCCTGGCGGTGCAGGCCGTAGGACTGGGCGAGACCCTCGTCGTCGAGGTCGAAGGAGTAGGAGTCCTTCATCAGGAACTCACGGCCGCGCAGGACACCGGCGCGCGGGCGAGCCTCGTCACGGTACTTGTTCTGGATCTGGTAGAGCGTGATCGGCAGGTCCTTGTAGGACGACGCCTGGTCCTTCACCAGCAGGGTGAAGATCTCCTCGTGGGTCGGGCCGAGGAGGTAGTCGCCGCCCCTGCGGTCCTTGAGGCGGAACAGCTCCTGGCCGTACTCGTCCCAGCGGCCGGTCGCGTCGTACGGCTCACGCGGCAGCAGCGCGGGAAGCAGCACCTCCTGGCCGCCGATCGCGTCCATCTCCTCGCGGACGATCCGCTCCACGTTGCGGAGGACCCTCATGCCGAGGGGCAGCCAGGACCAGATGCCGGCCGCCGTGCGGCGCACATAGCCGGCGCGGACGAGCAGCTTGTGGCTGAGGACCTCGGCGTCCGCCGGGTCGTCGCGCAGCGTCTTCGCCATCAAATGGGACATGCGCTGGACCGGTGCGTTGGCCATGGTTCTCGTACTCCTGCCGGATGTGGGTTATGGCAGGAGGTTAGCCGGGTGGTACGGGACGGTGGAAATCGGTTAACGGCGACGCAGCGGAAGAGGGGCGCCCATCACGGCGTACGGCTTGGGTGCGCTGGGGAAGAGGACCTGGCGGGCGAGGTCCTCGTAGCCGAGGGAGTGGTAGAGGCCGCGCGCCGGGCTGTCCACGTCGATGGCCGAGAGGATCGAGCGGGGTTCGGCGGCGCCGTCGGTGATCGTGGTGATCAGTGAGCGGCCGACGCCTCGGTTCTGGTAGCGGGGGTGGACGTGGAGCTCCGTGATGACGAAGGAGTCGTCGAGCCAGCTGTCGTGGCCCTGAGCCCGCAGGTAGGGCTCCACGACGGTGGACCACCAGTGGGTACGGTCGTTGGGCATGCCGTAGACGAATCCGACGAGGCGCCCCGCCGCGGTGGCGCCGAGGGCGCGGGCGCCGGGGTACGCCATGTGGCGCAGCACGATCTGGCGGCGTACGGCGACCTCGTCGGGGCCCAGTCCGAAGGCCACGGCCTGGACGGCGAGTGCCTCGTCGACGCGGGACGACAGATCAAGCGGGCCGATCACGATGTCGTCTGGTTGGCGGCGGTGTGCGTGACCGGGAAGGCGCATGTGGGGAGCCTACAGGGGGGTTCGCGCTGTGTTCCGGGTGCGGCTCGTCCGTGGTGGCCCGCGCAGTTCCCCGCGCTCCGGAGGGTGTTGCGCTGCCGTCGCTCGGAAGGGGACGGGGTCAGAACAGGACGCTCATGAAGGCGCCGACCTCTTGGAAGCCCACCCTCTGGTACGTCCTTCGTGCCGCGGTGTTGAAGTCGTTGACGTAGAGGCTGACCACCGGGGCCACGTCCGCGAGGGCGTAGCGCAGTACGGCGGCCATGCCGGGGGCGGCGAGGCCCTGACCGCGGTACTCGGGGGCCACCCAGACGCCCTGGATCTGGCAGGCACGGTCGGTGGCGGCGCCGATCTCGGCCTTGAAGACGACCTTGCCGTCCTGGTCGAGGCGGGCGAAGGAGCGGCCGGAGCCGACGAGTTCGGCGACCCGGGCCTGGTAGAGGAGGCCCCCGTCGCCGGCCAGCGGGGAGACGCCGACCTCCTCGGTGAACATCGCCACGCACGCCGGCATGATCGTCTCCATCTCGTCCTTGCGGATGCGGCGGACGTACGGATCCGGGGTGATGTCGGTCGGCATGCGGTCGGTGATCATCAGGGGCTGGTGGGAGCGGATCTCGCGGGCGGGGCCCCAGTTGGGCTCCAGCAGGCGCCACAGCTGGGCGGTGGATTCGGAGGGGCCGACGATGGAGGAGCAGCGGCGGCCCGCGCGGCGGGCGCGGTCGGCGAAGGCCCGTACGGCTCGTGGGGTGGCGCAGATCGGGACGAGGTTGGCGCCCGCGTAGCACAGGGACGTCAGCATGCCGTCCTCGTACCAGCCCCACATCTCGCCGCCGAGGCGCCAGGGGTCGAGTCCGGCGATCTGGACGCGGGACGTCACGAAGGCGTTCGCGACCGGCTCGCGGTCGAGGACGGCGAGCGCGGCGTCCAGGTCACTCGGTTCGAGCACCCGTGAGGTGGTCTGGGTCAACACGGTGCGGGGCCTCACGCTGGGGTTCTGCTGGTCCCCGCACTGTACCTGCGGAAGCTGAGCCACGCCGCCCTGTGTAGGTTGCCGCCGCTTTGGACGTGACTGTCGGCTGCGGTCGCCGCCTGGGGGCTGCCGCTCCCAGACCCCCGCTTCGGCCCTGAACGGGCCTCGTCCGCGTACGCCGGACGGGCTGAGATGGCCTGCGCCGGAGCCCGAGAAGCCGGACCGGGCGCCCCTGAACTCGGGCCGCTCCGGGGCGTGGGCGGCTGCGAGTGGTGGGGCTGGTCGCGCAGTTCCCCGCGCCCCTGGGGGGCCTGCGGCCCCCATAGCCCGTCCGGCGTTTGAGGACGAGGCCCGTTCAGGGCCGACGGGGGTCCAGGGGGCGGAGCCCCCTGGGGACGGGACGGGTGGGGGCGGTGGGGGCGAAGAACCCTCTCAGCCCGCCACGGCCACCGACGGCTCGCCCGACGCCACGCCCTCCGCCTCCATCTTCTCGGCCAGCTTCATGGCCTCCTCGATGAGCGTCTCGACGATCTTGGACTCGGGGACCGTCTTGATGACCTCGCCCTTGACGAAGATCTGTCCCTTGCCGTTGCCGGAGGCGACGCCGAGGTCGGCCTCGCGGGCCTCGCCGGGGCCGTTGACGACGCAGCCCATGACGGCGACGCGGAGGGGGACCTCCATGCCGGTCAGGCCCGCGGTGACCTCTTCGGCCAGCTTGTAGACGTCGACCTGGGCGCGACCGCAGGACGGGCAGGAAACGATCTCCAGGCCGCGCTGCTTGAGGTTCAGGGACTCCAGGATCTGGATGCCGACCTTGACCTCCTCGGCGGGCGGCGCCGACAGGGAGACCCGGATCGTGTCGCCGATGCCCTGCGAGAGGAGGGCGCCGAAGGCGACCGCGCTCTTGATCGTGCCCTGGAACGCCGGGCCCGCCTCCGTCACACCGAGGTGGAGGGGGTAGTCGCACTGGGCGGCGAGCTGCTTGTACGCCTCGATCATGACGACCGGGTCGTTGTGCTTGACCGAGATCTTGATGTCCCGGAAGTCGTGCTCCTCGAAGAGCGACGCCTCCCACAGGGCCGACTCCACGAGGGCCTCGGGCGTCGCCTTGCCGTACTTCTGGAGCAGGCGCCGGTCCAGCGAGCCGGCGTTGACGCCGATGCGGATCGGGGTGCCGTGGTCCTTGGCGGCCCGCGCGATCTCCTTGACCTTGTCGTCGAACTGCTTGATGTTGCCCGGGTTGACCCGGACCGCGGCGCAGCCGGCCTCGATGGCCGCGAAGACGTACTTCGGCTGGAAGTGGATGTCCGCGATCACCGGGATCTGGGACTTGCGGGCGATCGTCGACAGGGCGTCGGCGTCGTCCTGTGTGGGGCACGCCACACGCACGATCTGGCAGCCGGACGCGGTGAGCTCGGCGATCTGCTGGAGGGTGGCGCCGATGTCCGACGTACGGGTCGTGGTCATCGACTGGACCGAGACCGGTGCGTCCCCGCCGACCGGGACGGATCCGACCTGGATCTGACGGCTCTTCCGGCGCTCGGCGAGCTTGGTCGGTACGGACGGCATGCCGAGAGAAATCGCAGTCATCTGCTGTGCAACCCCAAGTCGTGGATCAAGGTCCGGTCCCGTCAGCAGCGGGCTCCAGGCTTCGAGATTACGGCACCGGACCAGACCCCAGCACTCCCCCACCTCGGATGCACTCGGCGGGGGGACCCTCATCGCCCGTAAACCCACTCAATGGAAGGCGGCCCGGGACATACGATCCCGGGCCGCCTCGAACTCCGTGCGACTAGGAGATTCTGACCGGGTTAACAACGTCCGCGACCAGCACCAGCAGCGTGAAGCAGACGAAGATCCCGGCGACCACGTACGCCACCGGCATCAGCTTCGCCACGTCGAACGGACCGGGGTCCGGGCGGCGCAGGACCTTCGCGGTGTTGCGGCGCAGCGACTCCCACAGGGCGCCCGCGATGTGGCCGCCGTCGAGCGGCAGCAGCGGGAGCATGTTGAACAGGAACAGCGAGAGGTTGAAACCGGCCAGCAGGAAGACGAAGGTGGCCAGCTGTTGCGAGGCCGGGATGTCCAGCGTCGCGATCTCGCCGCTCACCCTCGCCGCGCCCACGATGCCCATCGGGGAGTCCGGTTCGCGCTCGCCGTCGCCGAAGGCGGCGTCCCACAGGGCGGGGATCTTGGAGGGCAGGGCGACCAGGGAGTCGACGGCCTCGCCGACCCGGTCCGTCATCCAGGACACGGACTCGCCGAAGTCCTGTTTGACCACGCCGGTGGCCGAGCTGAAGCCGAGGAAGCCCGCCTTGACGTACTCGCCCTCAACGTACGCCCCGGCCGCGTCCTTCTTGACGACCCGGTTGGTGGCGATCGTCGCCTCCAGGGTCACCTCCCGGCCGTCGCGGTCGACCACGATCGGCACCTGCTTGCCGGCGCTGTCGCGGATGAGGTCGGAGAGGGTGTTCCACTCCTCGGTACGCACCCCGTCGAAGGCGACGATCTTGTCGCCTGCCTTCATGCCCGCCGCCGCCGCGGGCGACTTGGGGTCGGACGCCTTGCACTCGTCGCGCTTCTCGGTCTGGGCGATGACGCAAGGGGAGACCGAGCTCACGGTGGTGGTCTGCTGCTGGATGCCGAAGCCCATCAGCACGGTGAGGAACAGTCCGAAGGCGAGGATCAGGTTCATGAACGGGCCCGCGAACATCACGATGACCCGCTTCCACGGCTTGCGCGTGTAGAAGAGCCGGGTCTCGTCGCCGGGCTTGAGCTCCTCGAACGCGGCCGAGCGGGCGTCCTCGATCATGCCGCGCCACGGCGAGGTGGAGCGGGCCTCCAGGCGGCCGTCGGGGCCGGGCGGGAACATGCCGATCATGCGGATGTAGCCGCCGAACGGGATCGCCTTGACGCCGTACTCGGTGTCACCCTTCTTCCGCGACCAGAGGGTCGGGCCGAAGCCGACCATGTACTGCGGCACCCGGATGCCGAACATCTTGGCCGTGGACAGGTGGCCCAGCTCGTGCCAGGCGATCGAGGCGAGCAGCCCGACCGCGAACAGCACTATGCCGAGGATGAACATCAGGGTCGTCATGCACGGGCCTCCGCCGTGTGTGCCGCCAGTTCCCGGGCCCGCTGACGGGCCCAGCTCTCCGCTTCGAGGACGTCCGCGACGGTCAGCGAAGTTCCCGCGCGCGGGGTGCCGTGCTCCTCCACCACCCGCGTCACGGTCTCGATGATCCCGTTGAACGGCAGTGCGCCGGACCGGAAGGCCTCGACGCACTCCTCGTTGGCCGCATTGAACACCGCGGGGGCCGTGCCCGCGAGCTTCCCCACGTGGCGCGCCAGGTCGACCGAGGGGAAAGCCTCGTTGTCGAGGGGGAAGAACTCCCACGTCGACGCCTTGCTCCAGTCGAAGGTGGGCGCGGCGTCGGGGATGCGTTCCGGCCAGCCGAGGCCGATGGCGATGGGCCCGCGCATGTCGGGGGGCGTCGCCTGGGCGATCGTGGATCCGTCGGTGAACTCAACCATCGAGTGAACATACGACTGGGGATGCACGACCACCTCAATGCGGTCGAAGGAAATGTCGTAGAGCAGGTGCGCCTCGATGACCTCCAGGCCCTTGTTGACCAGGGTCGCGGAGTTGATCGTGATCACCGGGCCCATGGCCCAGGTGGGGTGCGCGAGGGCGTCCTCGACGGTGACCTTCGCCAGGTCCGCCTTGGTGCGGCCGCGGAACGGGCCGCCGGAGGCGGTGACCACGAGCTTGCGCACGTCCGCGCGTGTGCCGGACGCCAGCGCCTGGAACAGGGCGGCGTGCTCGGAGTCGACCGGGATGATCTGCCCGGGCTTGGCGAGCGCCTTGACCAGCGGGCCGCCGACGATGAGGGACTCCTTGTTGGCGAGCGCGAGGGTGCGGCCCGCCTCCAGGGCGGCGAGCGTGGGGGCGAGGCCGATGGAGCCGGTGATCCCGTTGAGGACGGTGTGGCACTCGGAGGCGGCGACCTGGGTGGCCGCGTCCGGTCCGGCGAGGATCTCGGGGAGCGGCTCCCCCGTGCCGTACTGGGCGTCGAGTGCTGCGCGCAGCGCCGGTACGACGTCCTCGCGGGCGACCGCGACGGTCCGCGCCTTCAGCCGGTACGCCTGTTCGGCGAGGAGGGCGACCCGGCCGCCGTTGGCGGACAGTGCGGTGACCCGGAACCGGTCGGGGTTGCGCAGCACGAGGTCGATGGCCTGGGTGCCGATGGAGCCGGTGGAGCCGAGGATCACCACGTCCTTGGGGCCGTCGCCCGCCACGGGGTCGTAGACGAGATGCGGGTCGGCGAGTGGGGCTGGACTGTCGCTCATCCCCCCATTGTGGCCGCAAGGACCGACGGGGAGGACAGGGCGTCCCCATCCGGCAGGTAACAGGATGGTGAGGGGTCGCCGCCGACAGTGACCCGTGGGCGGTGACCCCTCACCGTGACGGTCACCGGATCGGGCGGTGCACGTTCTCCCGCTCGCTCGGGCCCGGGGTCGCGTCCGCGATCCACACACCGCCGTCGTCCGAGGGGTCGACGATGCCCGATTCCAGCCACTCGTAGGTGCCTGCCATGACTCCCTTGACGACCTTGCGGTCGAGGTCGTCGGTGTTGGACCACAGTCGGCCGAAGAGCTCCTCGACGCGCAGCCGGGACTGCCGGCAGAAGGCGTCGGCGAGCTGGTAGGCCTCGCGGCCGTGCTCGCCCCTGGCCCGCAGGTGCTCGGCGCGGACGCAGGCGGCGCTCATCGCGAACAGTTCGGCGCCGATGTCGACGACCCGGCCCAGGAAGCCCTGCTTGGTCTCCATGCGGCCCTGCCAGCGTGACATGCCGTAGAAGGTGGAGCGGGCCAGCTTGCGGGAGGTGCGTTCGACGTAGCGCAGGTGCGGCGACAGATCGACGCCGCGTTTGAACTCGCCGTAGGTGTAAGGCAGTTGTCCCTGTCCGGCGACCAGCTTCGGCAGCCACTTGGCGTAGAAGACGCCGGCGTTCGCGCCCGCCTTGGCCTTGTCCTGCAGGGACTTGTCGGGGTCGATGAGGTCACCGGCGACCGACAGGTGGGCGTCGACGGCCTCGCGGGCGATCAGCAGGTGCATGATCTCCGTCGAGCCCTCGAAGATGCGGTTGATGCGCAGGTCGCGCAGGACCTGCTCGGCGGGGACGCCGCGCTCGCCGCGCGCCCGGAGCGAGTCGGCCGTCTCGAAGCCCCGGCCGCCGCGGATCTGGATGAGCTCGTCGGCCATGAGCCAGGCCATCTCGGAGGCGTACAGCTTGGCGAGGGCGCCTTCGATGCGGATGTCGTTGCGGTCCTCGTCGGCCATCTGCGAGGCGAGGTCGGTGACGGCCTCCAGGGCGAAGGTGGTGGCCGCGATGAAGGAGATCTTCGAGCCGACGGCCTCGTGCGCCGCGAGCGGCTTGCCCCACTGCTCACGCGCGGCCGACCACTCGCGGGCGATCTTCAGACACCACTTGCCGGCGGCGACGCAGGAGGCGGGGAGCGAGAGCCGGCCGGTGTTGAGGGTGGTGAGCGCGATCTTCAGGCCGGCGCCCTCGGGGCCGACGCGGTTGGCGGCGGGGACCCGGACCTGGTGGAAACGGGTGACGCCGTTCTCGATGCCGCGCAGGCCCATGAAGGCGTTGCGGTTCTCGACGGTGATGCCGGGTGAGTTGGTCTCCACGACGAAGGCGGTGATGCCGCCCTTGTGGCCCTCGGACTTCGGCACCCGCGCCATGACGACGAGGAGGTCGGCGACCACGCCGTTGGTCGTCCACAGTTTGACGCCGTCGAGGACGTAGTCGTCCCCGTCGGGTACGGCGGAGGTGGCCAGGCGCGCCGGGTCGGAGCCGACGTCGGGCTCGGTCAGCAGGAAGGCGCTGATGTCGGTGCGGGCGCAGCGCGGCAGGAAGCGTTCCTTCTGCTCGGGGGTGCCGAACAGCTTCAGCGGCTGGGGGACGCCGATCGACTGATGGGCGGAGAGCAGGACGCCGATCGCCGGGCTGGCCGAGCCGGCCAGGGTGAGGGCCTTGTTGTAGTAGACCTGGGTGAGGCCGAGCCCGCCGTACTTGGTGTCGATCTTCATGCCGAAGGCGCCGAGTTCCTTGAGGCCGTCGATCACCTCGTCGGGGATGCGGGCCTCGCGTTCGATGAGGGCGCCGTCGACCTTCGTCTCGATGAAGTCGCGCAGTTTGGCGAGGAACTCCTCGCCACGCTGGGTGGCTTCGTCGGTGGGCATCGGGTGGGGGTGGATGAGGTCGAGGCGGAAGCGACCGAGGAACAGTTCCTTGGCGAAGCTGGGCTTGCGCCAGTCCTGTTGCCGGGCCTCCTCCGCCACCTGGCGGGCCTCACGTTCGGTGACGGTGGGTTTCGTGGGTGCTGCCGACATGAGGCTCACCTCGACGCGAATCGGGATCTTGGGCCGTTTGGTTACCGACGGGTGCTACCCGATCGTATGTACCCGATTGCGGACGTGCCCACCACCCCGCGCGCGCCCGTTCGGCCGATGTCGGCGGATTCGCGGGCCCGTGTCCGGCGGACCGTACGCTGAGACCTCGCTCGCGAACCTCGCCGGGCGGCTTGCGCCGAACGGGTGCTGACGCCGCCGTAGAAAAACTGTCGAAGCGCTTCGACAACCTATGGACACCCACGCGCGCCAGAGCTAGTGTCGAACCACCCTCACAACCACCCCTGTTCCCGTTGCGCACTGTCGAAGCGCTTCACACAAGCTTGGAGAGCTGGATGGTCACCCTCGCCGAGGTCGCCCAGCACGCCGGAGTCTCGGCGAGCACGGTGAGCTATGTCCTCAGTGGCAAGCGGTCCATCTCCACGACCACCCGGCAGCGGGTCGAGCAGAGCATCCGCGAACTCGGCTACCACCCGAACGCGGGCGCGCGGGCCCTGGCCAGCAGCAGGTCGAACATCATCGCGCTGATGATCCCGCTGCGCACCGACATGTACGTGCCGGTGATGATGGAGATCGCCATCGCGGTGGCCACCACCGCCCGCACACACGGCTACGACGTCCTGCTGCTGACCGGCGAGGAGGGTCCCGACGCCGTGCGCCGGGTCACCGGCAGCGGGCTGGCGGACGCGATGATCCTGATGGACGTCGAGCTGGACGACGAGCGGCTGCCGCTGCTGCGCGGCTCGCACCAGCCGTCCGTACTGATCGGGCTGCCCGCCGACACCGCAGGGCTGACCTGCGTCGACCTCGACTTCAAGGCGACCGGCGCGCTGTGCGTGGAGCATCTGGCGACGCTGGGGCACCGCGACATCGCTGTCATCGGGGAGGCCCCGGCCGTCTACGAGCGGCACACCGGTTTCGCGGAGCGCACGCTCGACGGACTCAGGCTGCGTTCCCAGGAGTTGGGGATGCGGCTGCTGCTGCGGCCGTGCGAGGGCGGCTACGACGCCATGGCCGTCACCCTCGCCCGCATCTTCGACGAGCGCCCGGGCACCACGGGGTTCGTCGTGCAGAACGAGTCGGCCGTCGAGCCGCTGCTCGCCCTGCTGCGCCAGCAGGGCCGTGCCGTGCCGGAGGACGTGTCGGTCGTCGCGATCTGCCCCGACCAGGTCGCCACGCAGGCGTCGGTACGGCTGACGTCGGTCTCCATCCCCGCGCAGGAGATGGGCCGGCATGCCGTGGAGCGGCTGGTGGCCAAGCTGGACGGGCGCGGCAGCGACGAAGTCGTGCTCATCGCGCCCGAGCTGACGGTCCGCGCGAGCACGGGCCCGGCGCCTTCCACCGCCCACTGATCACCAGACGTTCCGCAGCCGCCCGATCACCGCACCACCGTGCCCCTGCCCGGGCACCGGCATGCCCGCACCCGCCGCCCTCCCCAGGAGCGCCCCCGTGAATCTGTCTGCCGAGAACCAGCCCCAGCCGGGCACGGTCAGCCTCGCCCAGTCGTCCCCGACCGTCGGCACGTTCCGCGAGCGGGACGGCGCGCTGGAGTGGAGCGGCCGCCAGGAGACCGTACGCATCGAGCCGTGGGGCCCGGACGCGGTCCGGGTGCGTGCCCGGCTCGGCGGACCGGTCCTCGACGCGCTGCCCGGCGCGCTCCTTCAGTCCGCGCCGCCGACCGAGTCGACCGTCAAGATCGAGGACGGTCTGGGGGTCCTGACGGTCGGCGCGCTGACCGTGCGGGTCGACCCCGAGGGCCTGATCCGCTTCCTGCGCACGGCGGACGGCACGGAGATCCTCGCCGAGGAGCGGGCCCACTTCTGGTGGCCCGGCCCGCGCCTGTACACCGCCGTCGGCAACGGCCACCACCGCCTGGAGCAGCGGTTCGCCGCCTACGACGACGAGCGGCTGTACGGCCTCGGCCAGCACCAGCACGGCCGGTTCGACCAGAAGGGCCTGGTCCTGGACCTGGTGCAGCGCAACGCCGAGGTCTCCATCCCGGTGCTCGCCTCCAGCCGCGGCTACACCCTGCTGTGGAACAACCCGGCGATCGGCCGTGTGGAACTCGCGCACAACGGCACCCGCTGGGTCGCCGACTCCGCCCGCCAGATCGACTACTGGATCACCGCGGGCACCCCGGCCGACGGCCAGCGCCGCTACAGCGCGGTGACGGGCCGTACGCCGATGCTGCCGCGGTGGGCGGCGGGCTTCTGGCAGTGCAAGCTGCGCTACCGCACCCAGGACGAACTCCTCGCGGTGGCCCGGGAGTACAAGCGCCGGGGCCTGCCGATCTCGGCGATCGTGTGCGACTTCTTCCACTGGACGCACCTGGGTGAGTGGAAGTTCGACCCGGCGGAGTGGCCGGACCCGGCGGCCATGGTCCGCGAACTGGACGAGCTGGGCATCAAGCTGGTCGTCTCCGTGTGGCCGTCGGTGTCACCGCTGAGCGAGAACCACCCCGTGATGGAACAGCGCGGCTACTTCATCGGCACCCAGTACGGCCCGATGGCGCACGCCGACTGGCCGGACAAGGGGGTCGCGTCCACCGTCCAGATCGCCTTCTACGACGCCACGAACCCCGAGGCCCGGGAGTTCGTGTGGGCGAGGATCAAGGAGAACTACGTCGACCCGTACGGCGTCACCGCGTTCTGGCTGGACGCCTGCGAGCCGGAGCTCAAGCCCGGTTTCCAGGAGAACCTGCGCTACTGGAGCGGCCCCGGTCTGGAGGTCGGCAACAGCTACCCGGCCGAGAACTCCCGCACCTTCCACGAGGGGCTCCTCGCGTCCGGCGAGGACGAGATCGTCACCCTCAACCGCTCGGCCTGGGCGGGCAGTCAGCGTCATGGCGCCGCCCTGTGGTCCGGCGACATCGGCGCCGACTTCCCGACCCTGCGCCGCCAGATCGCGGCCGGCCTGAACACCGCGCTCTCCGGCATCCCGTGGTGGAACACGGACATCGGCGGCTTCCACGGCGGCGACCCGGACGACCCGGCCTACCGCGAGGTCATGATCCGCTGGTTCCAGTTCGGCGCGCTGTCGCCGCTGATGCGTCTGCACGGCTTCCGCGACCCGGGCATGCCGCTCGGCCCGGAGATGACCGGCGGCCCGAACGAGGTGTGGTCCTACGGCGAGCAGGCCGGCCCGATCCTGGAGAAGTACCTGCGGCTGCGCGAGCGCCTGAAGCCGTACGTCCTCGACGTCATGCGCGAGGCCCACGAGGAGGGCCTGCCGGTGATGCGGCCGCTGTTCCTGGAGTTCCCCGGGGACAGGGCGGCCTGGCAGGTCGCCGACGCCTACCTGTTCGGGGCGGACCTGCTGGTGGCGCCGGTCCTGGAGCCGGGCGCGACGGTCCGGACGGCGTACCTTCCGGCCGGGGCGCGGTGGACGGACGCCTGGACCGGTGAGACGTACGAGGGCGGACAGGCCGTCACCGTCGCCGCCCCGCTGGACCGTATCCCGCTCTTCCTGCGGGACGGGGCGCGGCTGCCGATCACGGAGTAGCTCGCGCCGCGCGCCGGGGCCGACCCCGCCTGAGGCGAGACGTGGGCCGGCCCCGACCGCGGTGACACGTCAGCTGCTGCTGACGGTCAGGTTGTTGGTGACGAAGTCGAGGCCGCCGGACGACGAGGTGATCTCGTAGCCGAACTGGACGTCGCCGATGGTCTCGCTGCTGGACATCCAGCCCTTGGTGCCCGAGATCCAGGTCAGGATCGGCTTGATGTTGACGCTCCCCGAGCTGGAGTCGGAGGTCCGCAGGAACGAGAACACCTCGTTGGCGCCGTTGCTGCCCTTGTAGACGGTCCAGGTGTGACCGCCGAGGGTGACGGTGCCCTGCGAGGTGCCGAGCGGGCCGACGGCTCCGTTGTAGTTGACCCAGAGCATGATCTCGTAGTCGTAGTCGGTGTCCCAGATGTCGTACGACGTGTTGTACGCGCCGGACGACGGGACGGAGACGTTGTAGTTGCTGGTGAGCGAGCCGAGGGAGGCGATCGTCTTGTTGATCACCTTCTTGGAGTTCGGGTAGGACTTGATGCCGCCGGTGTTGGGGTGGTCGGCCCAGACACCCCAGTTGGTGCCGGAGTTGGCCCAGACACACTGGCTGCCGGCGCCGGAGCCCCAGATGTTGTTGTAGAGCGTGTAGCCGTTCAGAGTGGTGTTGCCCCACTGGTCGCAGGAGTTCCAGACGGCGGCCGAGGCGGGGGCGGAGGCGAGGCCGACGACGGCGCCGAAGGCCGTCGCCGGGGCCAGCACCGCCGTGACGATCTTGCGCAGTGCGCTCTTTTCCATGGTGTCCCTTTCCATGGGTGGGGGGAGTTGCCTGGGAATTACGGGGAGGTCACCACGCCCCGAGGCTGAGGACGTGGTCTTCTCCGGCGACGAGGTCGAGCCGTTGCGCGGCGCGATCGCCGTCGTCGGCGGAAGTCCGGAGTTCGACGCGCAGGGTGCGGGTCGGTTTGAGGACGGCGGTGGCCCCGTCGGGGCCCCAGGTCAGGTCGAGCCGCGCGCCGAACCGGGTGCGGATGCCGCTCAGCCGCCCCCGCGGGCAGGTCTCCGGGACCGCGGGAAGCAGGACCAGCCGGTCCGGGGTCGACTGCACGAGCATCTCGATCAGTACGGCGGGCAGTGTGTGCGCGGCGTCCGCGTTGTAGACGTCGCGGCGCGGGTAGTGGGCGCTCATCAGGGAGGCGTGGAAGAAGTCGCCGCCGAGGACCTGGTCGAGGGCGTGGGCCACCCGTGCGCCGTCCCGGAGACGGGCCGCGATCAGGGCGTGGTGGAGATGGCCGTGCGCGGAGTCGTTCTCACCACCGCGCAGTTCCAGGGCCCGGTGCGCGGCCGCCGCGAGGTCGGGGGTGTCGTACGGGGTGATCTCCTCGAGCGGCCAGACGCCGTAGAGGTGGCTGAGGTGCCGGTGGTCGTAGCTGTCCGCCAGGCCGGGCGCGGCCCATTCCGCCAGGGCGCCGTCGGCGTTGGTGCGGTGCGGCGGGAGACGGTCGGCGAGGGCACGCCAGCGGCCGGCCTCGGGCGTGTCCGGGTGATAGCGGGCGGCGGTGAGCAGGGCGTGCCGGGCCGCCGAGAGGTCCATGGCGGCGTTGACGGTGCCCCAGCTCGCGTTCGCCGGGCGGTTCTCCGGCGAGTAGGAGGGGACGACGACGAGACGGCCGTCGTCGTCGGTGCGGGTGAGGAAGTCCTCGTAGAACAGGGCGACTTCGGCGAGCAGGGCCGCGGTGCGCGGGTCGCGCTCGCCCCAGGTGTCGTCGTGGTCGACGAGGGGCTTGAGGAGCCAGTCGGCGCCCGCGGTCCACAGGTGCAGGGGGTACTCGCGGCTGAAGTGGTAGACGTGCCCGGACTCGCCGTCGGTGTGGGCGGGCGCCACCACGCCCCGGGCGCCGAAGATCGCGCGGGCGTTGTCGCGCCAGTGGTCCACCTGCCCGTGCACGAGGGCGGCGTGGGCCTCGGTGACCTCCGGGAGCGCGGCGGCCGCGGCCGAGGAGGTCTGGAGGTTGAGGTTGGCGTCGGTGGTGAACGCGCCGGACCACGCCGTGTTCCAGTCCCCGGTCCACAGGCCGGTGAGGCGGGGCGGCAGCATGCCGGAGGCGGAGAGCAGGTGGTAGCGGCCGGCCGCGAAGAGGCGCTCCAGGAGGGCGGCGCTCTTCGGACGGCGGACCAGCTCCGAGCCGGGCAGCGCCCTTTCGTGCCCGTCGCCGCCGAGGTCAAGGCCGGCGCGGAGGTAGGCGGGACGGTGCAGGGCCGTGTGGCGGGCGAGGAGAACGGAGTACGGGTCCTCGTCGGGGCTGTCGGGCAGCAGTGCGCGCAGTGCGCGTGCCTCGGCGAGCACGTCCGGCTCGCCGTTGTGGCGGCGGACGCGGGTGAGGAGGAGCAGGGCGCCGGCGTTCTCGATCCCGATGCCGGGGAGGGAGGTGCGGGTGCGGCCGCCGGTGACGACGGCGAGCGTGACGCCCGTGTAGGCGCGGTCGCTGCCGGGGTGGCGGACGCGGAGGGTGAGGAGCGCACCCTCGGAGGTGAGGACGGTGCCGTGCCCGACGGACAAGGTGCCCGGTGCGCCCGGGAGTTGGTGGTCGAGGGTCACCTCGGTGGTGAGGCCGGGCTCGGTGACGCGGTGGACGATGACGTCGTCGGCCCGGGAGACGAACACCTCGCTCTGCCAGGCGCCCCGCACGGCCGTGCAGACTCCGGTGGTGAAGTCGACCTCGCGGCGGTAGTCCTCGCGGGCCTCGGTGGTCGAGCCGCTCAGGCAAATCCGGAAGGCGGGGTGGAAGGGCTGCACCCACTGCAGTTCCCGCCCGTCGGTGAAGGTCTCGGCGGCGGTGAGGTCCCCGGACAGCAACCTGTCCTGGAGCGCGGGGAGTTCGGCGGCGAGGGCGGGCGGGCGCGCGTGTTCCCCGCCGTTGGGGCGGACCAGCGTGTGATGGTTGACGATGACCCGGTCATCGTTCGGATCACCGAACACCATGACGCCGTGCCTGCCGTTCCCGCTCAGGAAGGCGTCCTCCCAGCGGGCGGCGGGCGCCGGCTCCCAGGTGCCGTGCACCGGCCCGCTCATGAGACGGCCTCCAGCACGGCCACCCCGTACCGCCCGAGCGCCACCGCGTCGGTGACCTCGGTGCCGGTCAGCAGATCGCGATGGCGGCCCGGCACCGGCACGGTGACCCGGTCGCGCCCGTGGTGCAGCAGGAACAGCTGCCCGCCCCGCCGTACCGCCTCCACCCCGGCCGGAAGCCCGGCGAGGGTCGGCCGGACGCCCGCCTCGGCGGCGACGTCGGCGAGCAGCGTGCGCAGGGCGTCCGGCTCGGGAAGCGTGGAGAGGTACCGGGCGCGGCCCCTGCGCAGGATCGCCGGGAGTCCGTCCAGTTCGCCGCCCTTGTACGGGATGACGGTGTCGACGTCGTCCGCCGCCTCGATCTCCTCGGACCACAGCGTGCCGCGGAATCCCTCGGCGTCCACCGTCTCCCCCGCCTCCAGCGGCCACCACTCGTGCAGGACGCGGATGCCGAACAGTTCCC
Source organism: Streptomyces sp. Y7 (assembly GCF_043195415.1). Taxonomy (NCBI): domain Bacteria; kingdom Bacillati; phylum Actinomycetota; class Actinomycetes; order Kitasatosporales; family Streptomycetaceae; genus Streptomyces; species Streptomyces sp. Y7. The sequence continues at coordinate 12,371 of NZ_JBIDDQ010000026.1, read as the reverse complement.
TCAGCCGGGCGTCCATGCCGCCGTCGCGGACCCGGTCGTCCTCGTCGGCGACGCCGGTCTGGAAGCCGGCGACCAGGGTGCCGCCGCCCTCGACGTAGGCGACGAGGTTCTCGATCGCCGCGTCCGTCATCAGGTACAGCTGCGGGACGACGACCAGCCGGTAGCGGGACAGGTCGTGCTCGGGGTGGGCGAAGTCGGCGACGGTGTGCGCCTCCCACAGGGCGCGGTGCCAGGCACGCACGACCTGCGCCTGGTCGACCTCGCGGGAGAGACGTCCGTCCTGCTCGCTCGCCCACCAGGCGTGGTGGTCGAGGAGTACGGCGACCTCGGCGGCCTCGACCCGGGTGCCCGCCAGTTTCCCGCTCAGCGAGGCGAGTTCGGCGCCGATCCGCTTCACCTCCTGGAAGGTGCGGCCCCGCTCGCCCGCGTGGCCGACCATGCCGGAGTGGAACTTCTCCGAGCCCTGCCGGGACTGCCGCCACTGGAAGTAGCAGACGGCGTCGGCGCCGCGGGCCACCGCCTGCAGGGACCAGAGCCGGTTGAGGCCGGCGGGCTTGGGGTGGTTGACCCCGCGCCAGTTGACCGGCCCGGCGGCCTGCTCCATCACCATCCAGGGGCCGCCCCGGGCCTGTGAGCGGGTCATGTCGTGCACCAGCGCACCGTACTGCCCGCCGTACGGGTCCCTCGGATCCGGGTAGACGTCGACGGAGACGACGTCCTCCTGCCCGGCCCACCGCCAGGCGTCCAGGCCCTGCCACAGCGCCATGAAGTTGGTCGTCACCGGGATGTGCGGAGTGTGCCGGGCCACGATGTCCCGTTCGGCGAGGTAGCACTCCAGCAGGGCGTCGGAGGTGAAGCGCCGGAAGTCCAGGACCTGGGTGGGGTTCTTCAGGTAGTGCGCCCGGCGCGGCGGCAGGACCTCGCGCCAGTCGCCGTAGCCCTGGCTCCAGAAGGCCGTTCCCCAGGCCCGGTTGAGGGCGTCGAGCGTGCCGTACCTGGCCCGGAGCCAGCCGCGGAAGGCGGTCTCGGCCTCGTCGCCCCAGTCGTACGTGCAGTACTCGTTGTTGATGTGCCACATCCGCAGCGCGGGGTGGCCGCCGTAGCGGGCGGCGAGGTCCTCGGTGATGGCGGCGGCGTAGCGGCGGTAGGTCGCGCTGGAGTGGGAGAAGTGCTGGCGTGAGCCCCACCACTCGGTGCGGCCGTCCTCGTCGCGCGGGAGCGTCTCGGGATGCAGGCGGCCCATCCAGGGCGGGGGCGAGGAGGTGGGGGTGGCGAGGACGACGCCGATGCCGTTCTCGTGCGTCAGGTCCATCAGCCGGTCCAGCCAGCCGAACTCCCGTGCGCCCGGGCGGGGTTCGAGTTTCGCCCAGGCGAAGACGCCGAGGGTGACCGAGTTGACCCCGGCCTCCTTCATCAGCCGGACGTCGTCGCGCCAGGTCTCCTCGGGCCACTGCTCGGGGTTGTAGTCGCCGCCGAAGAGAAGGCGGCCGCGGGTGGCGTCGCTCAGGTCCGGCATCAGGCGGGCTCCCCGTACTGCACGCCCCGCCCGTTGGTGGCGAGGTAGACACGGCCGTGGATGCGCGGGTCACCGGTGACCGCCGCGCCGATCCACCCCCACTGGTGCCGGTCGTCGTTGATCCGCACCCAGGTCCTCGCCTCGTCGTCGGAGCGGTACACGGCGGTGACGCTGTCGGTGGAGCCGACCAGGTAGACCGCCGGGTAGGAGGCTCCCCGGGCGGCCTTGCCGAAGCCGAGGGTGTACGAGGCGCGGCAACCGGCGACCTTGGTGAAGGTCGTGCCGCCGTCGGTGGAGCGGTACAGCCCGTTCCCCTTGAGGCTCAGCCACAGGTCGCCGGACCGGCCCGGCGCCACGGCCAGTTGGAACTCCTTGTCGCCCGAACTCAGCCCGCCGGCCCGCGCGGCGAAGGTCAGACCGCCGTCGGTGCTGGCGTGGAGGGTGCCGGTGGCGGTGTCGAAGGCGTAGAGGACGGACGGGTCGACCGGGTCCGCGACCGGCGTGGCGCCCTTCGGGAAGGTGGCGACCTCGGACCAGGTGGCGCCGTTGTCGGCGGAACGGTGCGCCGGGTAGGGGGTGCCGTCCCAGTGCACGAAGCACCACAGCAGCACGCTGCCGTCGGCGTTGGCGGCGATCGGCCCGGGCGCGTCCTTGGCGATGGCGGGCTGCGCCGGGAAGGGCGCCCAGGTCCGCCCGCCGTCGACGGAGAAGGCGCCGTTGCCGTGGTCGCCCCAGCCCGCGCGGACGACGTGGGACGGCCTGGCCGCGGCCTGCGCGAGCCCGGTGGCGGTTCCGAAGAGGGGGTTGGCGGCCATGCCGCGCGCCGGGGAGGCGGTGAGCGAGTCGTGGTACATCACGCCGATGTCCCCGTTGCCGCTGATCAGATGCGCCTGCCCGGTCGGCGGCGAGATCAGCTGCCGGACGGAGGTCTCCTCCAAGCCGTGGATCTGCGGAGCCCAGTGCCTGAGATCCCGGGTGCCGTAGAGCGTCGCGCCCGTGCCGTACACGATGTGCCGCGAGTCGTACGGGTCGAGCGCGACCGCCTGGATCCACCAGCCGAACTTGGGCTCGTCCTCACCCCACTTGAGGTAGGGCGTCTCGGAGACGTCGAGGACGGCCGTGTCCTTCAGGGACGTCCAGGTGCGGCCGCCGTCGGTGCTCCGGTACAGGGTGTCGACCGCGGCCCACCGGTTGTTGGTCGAGACGACGACGGTGCCGGGGCGCCGGGCGTCCACGGCGACCCCGCCGTACCCGAAGGTGTCGGTGCCGCCGGGCTTCACCGGTGTGACGTCGGTCCACGCGCCGTCCGTCGTGCGCAGCCGGTGCACACTGCCGGCCGACTGCCCGTTGGGCCCGGGCACGTCGGCGTACGTCACATACAGCTCGCGGGTGTGCTGGTCGTACGCGGCACGGATCGGAACCTTGGCGGCGATGCCGGTGGGCCGGCCCGGGACGGGCTCCCAGGCCACGCCGTCGGACGTGCGGTACAGGTTGGGCCGGTCCGCGGTGCCGTCGGAGTCGCCCCAGCCGGCGTACACGGCACGGCCGGCGGCGGCCAGGAAGGTGACGCCCTGACCGGTGCCGCTCGGGTCGGCGGGGAAGTCCGCGGCCCGCCAGGTCGCGCCCCGGTCGGCGGACTTGAGCAGCCCGTCGTGCCGGGTGCCGAGCCACAGCGTGTCACTGTCCCGCGGATCGACGAGCAACCGCTCGCCACAGCCGCGCCCGTCCTCGTTGGCCCCCAGCTTCACGGCGAGATCGGTGCGCTGCCAGGTGCTCCCGCGGTCCTCGGAGCGCAGCACGGCTCCGTTGCCGGCCCAGGACTGGGCGTAGGTGCCGAGGGCGAGATACAGCCGGTCGGGGTGTCGTGCGTCGACGGCGATCGCCTCCACCCCGAGCAGGTTCCAGTCGTCCCACCCGATGTGATCGGTCAACGGCACCCACCGCTCGCCCCGTTCGTCCCAGCGGTAGGCGCCCCCGATATCGGTACGGGCGTAGGCGAGTCCGCGAACGGAGGGGTGGAAGAGCACACCGGTGACGAACCCGGTGCCTCCCATGACGACGGTGCGCCAGCGGTAGGCGGGGGCGGCGGCCAGGGCGCGCCCGGACAGAAAGGGGACGCTGGTGAGCGCGGCCGCGGCAGCGGTGCCGGCAAGGACTGCTCTCCTGCTAGGCATGACATACCTCGTTCATACGAATGGGGTGCGGAAACATACCCAGGGGCGCGGGGAACTGCGCGACCAACCACGAACCACCCGCAGCCGCCGACCGACCGGAGCACCCCATCGAGAGGGCCTCGGTCAACCCTTCACGGCGCCGGTGAGCATGCCTTTCTTGAAGTGCTTCTGGACGAAGGGAGAAAGCACGGCGACCGGCAGCAATGCCATGACCATCACGGCCATCTGAACGGCCAGCCCCGACAGTTGCCCCGTCTTGATGGCCTGTCCGAGGCCGACCGGCGCCTCCTGCTTCTGCACGAGCTGGATCATGACGTTCTGGAGCGGCATCATGTCCTGGTCGTTCAGGTACAGCGAGGCGTTGAACCAGGCGCTCCAGTACCCGACCGCGTAGAACAGCGTGATCACCGCGATGACGGCCCGCGACAAGGGCATGACGATCTGCCAGAGGATCCGCAGCTCCCCCGCCCCGTCGATGCGCGCGCTGTCGATGAGTTCCTGCGAGATCCCCATGAAGAACCCGCGCAGGACGAGGATGTTGAACACGCTCACCGCGCTGGGCAGGATCAACGCGAGATAGGAGTCCGTCAGCCCGAGGGTCTGCACCAGCAGATACGTCGGGATGAGCCCGGCGCTGAAGAACATCGTCGCCAGCAGGGTCATCAGGATCCAGCGGTGCCCCAGCGACCCGGTCCGCGACAGCCCGTACGCGCACAGCACGGACAGGGCCATCGAGAACAGCGTGCCGACAAGGGTGACGAGGACGCTGATGACCGCCGCGCGGGTGACCTGCCCGCCGCTCAGCAGCTCCTTGTAGGCGATGAAGGTGATGTCCTTCGGCACCATCACCAACCCGCCGGCCTCGTCGATCGTCCTGCGTGACGAGAGACTGGTGACGACCACGATCCACAGCGGGAAGAGGATCCCGAGGCAGGCCAGTGTCAGCGCGAGGCCCTTGCCCGCGAGGCCGGCCCGGGAGGGCTCCTCCTCCCAGGTGGGCCGGGGCGGCGCCGCCCACCGGCCGGGTCCGCGCACCGTCTTGTCGATCACGGCGGTCACTTCTTGTACACCCCCTGCTCGCCCATGAGATGGGCCACCTTGTTCGCGGCGAGGACCAGTCCGAGGCTGACGACGCCCTTGACCAGGCCGGCGGCGGCCGCGTAGCCGAAGTCCTGGTTGCGCACGCCGTTCCACCACACGAAGGTGTCGAGGACCTCCGCGGCGCCCGGTCCGACCATGTCCCGTTGCAGCAGGATCTGTTCGAAGCCGACGGTGAGGGCGTCACCGACGCGCAGCACCAGCAGCAGGGCGATCACCGGACGCAGTGCGGGCAGCGTGACGTGCCACATGCGGCGCCACCGGCCCGCGCCGTCCATCGCGGCGGCCTCGTAGAGGTCGGGCGGCACCGAGGCGAGCGCGGCGAGGAAGACGATGATCCCCCAGCCGGCGTCCTTCCAGACGCTCTGCGCGGTGATGAGCAGCGGGAAGGTGTTCGGGTCGGTCATGAAGTCGAGGCCGTCGTAGCCGTGTTGCCGCAGCATCTGGGAGAAGATCCCGGCGCCGCCGAACAGTTGCTGGAAGACGGCGATGACCAGCACCCACGAGAAGAAGTGCGGCAAATACAGGATCGCCTGGGAGACCGCCCGGATCCGGGGCCTGACCACACTGTTGATGAGCAGCGCGAGCAGGATCGGGATCGGGAAGAACAGCACGAGCTGGAGGAAGAAGAGGATCAGCGTGTTCTGGACGGCGTTCCAGAACGCCGAGTCCTCGAAGATCCGCTGGAAGTTCTCCATGCCCACGAAGGGGCTGTTCAGGATGGAGACGACGCCGTTGTCGCTGATGTAGGGGTCGTAGTCCTGGAAGGCGACGACGTTGCCGAGGATCGGTACGTAGTTGAAGAGCAGGACCAGCACGACGGCCGGCAGCGTCATCAGGAGCAGCAGCCGGTCGCGCCGGAACCTGACCTTCAGGCTCGCCTTCCCCGAGCGGTCCTTCCCGGGGGAACCGGTGGCGCCGCCGGACGCCACCGGGGTCTTCTCCCGCGGGGTCTTGCTCTTCGCCTCGGTTCTGCTCCGAGGCACCGTGCTGTGCGACACGGCCTTCTCCTCGTCTCGAACCCGGATCAGTCGGCCGCGCTGCCGTTCTCGTCGAGGATCTTCCGGTACCAGTCGCGCAGCTTGTCGCCGCCCTTGCTCTTCCAGTCGGAGACGGCCTGCTGCATGTCGCCGATCTTCTTGCGGCCGCGGACGATGTCGTCCTCGAGCTGCTCGAAGTCGTTGGAGAGGTTGGTGTAGCGGGCGGGCTCGGTGATCTGCATGCCCCAGAACGACGACTTCTTGGTGAGCGCGCCCATCCGCTGCTGCCACTCGACCTGCGCCTTGGCGATGTCCGGGAAGTCCGGGTGGGCGAGGGTGGAGGCGGGGCTCGCGACCATGACGTAGGCGTTGAGGACCTCGTTGTTGCCCTGGTCGGTCTTGACCGGGACGCCGTCCTTGAGGGTGTAGTGGGTGCCCTCGACGCCGTAGTTGGTGAGCATGTACTCCTTGGTGCCGTACGGCGCCGCCGTCACGTTGGCGACGGCCAGCGCGTCGCGGACCACGGCCTCGGAGGCGTTCTTGTTGATGAACGCGAAGATGCCGGCGGGCTGCGCGGCCCACGGGACGGGGGCGCTGCCGCCGGCGCCGAAGATGTCCATGCCGGAGACCTTGAAGTCCGGGTTCTGGGTGGCCTGGGAGGCGGTCAGGCCGTACCAGCTGGAGATGTCGTTGTTGTAGATCAGGAACTCACCGGCGGCGAACTTGGTCGACGGGTCGGTGGCCTGGCTCTTGCCGAGCTTGAAGTCGGGGTGGACGACACCGGCCGCGAACAGCTTGCGCGTCCACTCCAGTGCCTCCAGGTACTCCTCGGTCTCGATGCGGTAGACCAGCTTGCCGTCGACGAGGTTCCAGCCGAGCGGCTTCTCCGAACCGGACAGCACACCGAAGGAGTTGAACGCGGTCCACTTCATGTCGCCGCAGGCCCACACCTTGGCCTTGGCGTTGGTGATGTCCTTCGCCAGCGCCAGGAACTCGTCGGCGGAGGAGGGCACTTCGTACCCCTCCTTCTCGAAGACGTCCTGGCGGTAGAGGGGCACGATGTTGGTCACGTACGACGCGGGCATCGGCAGACCGCGCAGCGCGCCGCCGAATATCGAGCGCTGCCAGGCGTCCGTCGGGATCGCGGCGAGGTTGGGGTACTCCTTGACCTCGTCCCCGGAGAGGTAGGGGCCGAGGTCGGCGAACTTGCTGATGATGGCGCTGGGTATCTTGCCGCCCATGTTCCAGCCGGGGACCACGACGATGTCGGGGACGTCGCTGGAGGCGAGGACCGCGCCGAGCTTCTGGTCGTAGGTGTTGCCGTCCTGGTTCTGCCACCGGACGTCGACGCCGATCAGGTCGTTCATCGCCGTGTAGTACGGGTTGCCGCCCTTCGGCGGGGAGCCCCAGAACGGCGACATGACCGTGACCTTGCCGCCCTTGCCGAGCTTCTTCGTGACCGACGTCTTCAGGTCCGCGAGGTCGAGTTTGCCGGTGAAGCCGTTCGAGGAGCCGTTCTTCGAGGGGATGTCCGGCGTCACCACGTTGCTGGCCACGTACGTCGGCAGGATCTTCTTCGCGTCCCTGCCCGAGGTGGTCCCCTCACGCGAACCGCTGTCCGAGCCGCCGCACGCGGCGAGCAGCGGCATCCCGCCGGCCACCGCTGCGGTGGCGACCGCCGAGGAGGCGAGGAAGCTTCTCCGGCTCGGTCCGGAGGAGGCGGAGGAGGCGGCTTTCGGCGTCATTGCGTCAACCCCACTGTCGAAGCGCTTCGATGTTGCAGCGAGGTTAAGTGAACGCCCAGGGGTGCACAAGAGTCGCTTCCAAGATTCCTTCAGGTGTCTTGACACTCGCCGTACGGTCGAATCAGCATCGAAGCGCTTCGAAAGCGTCCAGCCGATCCATCGCAAGGGGATCCCCACGTGACCGCACACACCCCGCACACGCCGCCTTTCCGTGATCGGCGACTGCCGTTCGCGAAGCGCATCGACGACCTTCTGTCGCGGCTCACGCTCGACGAGAAGATCGGATTCCTGCACCAGTTCACACCCGCGGTCGAGCGCCTGGGCATCGCGGCCTTCCGCACCGGCCAGGAGGCACTCCACGGCGTGGCGTGGATGGGTCCGGCCACCGTCTTCCCGCAGGCGGTCGGCCTCGGCGCCACCTGGAACACGGACCTCGTACGGCGGATCGGCGAGGCCGTCTCCAAGGAGGCCCGCGCGATGCGCGCCCGTGACGACCGCGTCGGGCTCAACGTCTGGTCCCCCACCGTCAACCTGCTGCGCCACCCCCTGTGGGGCCGCGGCGAGGAGGGCTACTCCGAGGACCCGCACCTCACCTCCGCCCTCGCCACCGCGTACACCCGTGGCCTGCGCGGCGACCATCCGGTGTACTGGCGCACCGCGCCCGTGCTGAAGCACTGGCTGGCGCACAACAACGAGACGGGGCGCGACGTCACGTCCTCCTCGGTCCGCCCGCGCGTCCTGAACGAGTACGACCTGCGTGCCTTCCGCGCCACGGTCGAGGCGGGCGCGACGGCCGGGGTGATGCCGGCGTACAACCTGGTCAACGGCCGCCCCAACCATGTCTCGCCGTATCTTCGCGAGCACCTGCGCACCTGGACCGACGAGGACCTGCTGGTCTGCTCGGACGCGGGCGCGCCCTCCAACCTGGTCGACTCCGAGCACTACTTCGACACGCACGAGGAGGCCACGGCCGCCGCGCTGCTGGCCGGCGTCGACAGCTTCACCGATCACGGCACGGACAGCTCGAAGATCACCGCCCGGGTGCGCGGGGCCCTCGACCGGGGTCTCCTCACCGAGGCGGACCTCGACACCGCGGTCCGCCGTCAGCTCTCGGTCCGCTTCCGGCTCGGCGAGTTCGACCCCGAGTACGACCCGCACGCCCTCACCGGGGACTTCGACACCCCGGCCCACCGCGCCCTGGCCCAGGAGGCCGCCGAGCAGGCGGTCGTGCTGCTGAAGAACAGCACGGGTCTGCTGCCGCTCGCGCCCGACACCCGGCTCGCGGTGGTCGGCCTGCTCGCCGACGAGTGCAAGCTCGACTGGTACAGCGGCACCCTCATCCACCGCTCGACCCCGCTGGAGGGCCTGTACGAGCGGTTCGGCGCGCAGCGCGTGGAGTTCGCCGAGGGCGTCGACCGCATCCTGCTGAAGACCTCGGCCGGCGCGTTCCTGTACGTCCCCGAGGCGGACGCCGACGAGGAGGTGCGCGGCGCCGAGGGCGCGCTCGACCCGGCGCTGCTGGCCGGCCGCACCGACCTGCCCGCCCTGACCGCCGGCCCGGCCGGCACCGAACTCGCCCTGGTGGACTGGGGCGAGGGCGTGCTGACCCTGCGCGCGCCCGACGGGCGCTATCTCTCGGTCGCCGGGGACGGCAGGGTCCGCGCCGCCGCCGACCAGCCCGGGGGCTGGGTCGTCCAGGAGACGTTCCGCCTGGAACCGCACGCGAACGGACACCTCCTGAGGCACATCGGCACGGGTCACCACGTCTCAGTCGCCGCCGACGGGGTGCGGGTTGCCGAGGCGGACCCGGAAGTCTTCGAGGTGATCGTCGTCGAGCGCGGTGAGGACGCGGTGGCCGGGGTCGCCGCGCGGGCGGACGCGGTCCTGGTGGTCGCGGGCAACGACCCGCACATCAACGGGCGCGAGACCGAGGACCGTACGACGCTCGCCCTGCCCGCCCACCAGGAGCGACTGGTGCGGGCCGCCCGCGCCGCCAACCCGAACACGGTCCTGGCGCTGGTGTCGGCGTACCCGTACGCCGTCGACGCCACGGCACTCCCGGCGGTGCTCTGGACGTCCCACGGCGGCCAGGCGGCCGGCACCGCCCTGGCCCGGGTCCTGGCCGGCGACGTCTCCCCCGCCGGCCGCCTCCCGCAGACCTGGTACGCCGCCGACGCCGACCTGCCGGACCTCCTCGACTACGACGTGATCGGCGGCCGCCAGACGTACCTGTACTTCGAGGGCACCCCGCTGTTCCCGTTCGGCCACGGCCTGTCGTACGCGGCGTTCTCCTACGCCGGCCTCGCCACCCGTACGGCGAACGACGCCCTGCACGTCTCCTTCACGGTCACGAACACCGGCGACATGACGGCCGACGAGGTGCCCCAGGTCTACGCCCGTGCCGTGGATCCGACGGTGCCGCGCCCGCGCCGCGAGCTGCTGGCACACGACAGGGTGCGGCTGGAGCCGGGCGAGCGCAGGGAGCTGTCCTTCGAAGTCCCCCTGTCCGCCTTCGACTTCTGGGACGTGGCGCGGGGCGGATGGCGCCGCGAGCCGGGCGCGTACGAGGTGCTGGCCGGTGCCTCCAGCGAGGACGTCCGGCTGCGGGCGACCCTGCTCCTCGACGGCGAGCCCGCCGCGCCGCGCCCGGTCCTGCGGCACGGCCTGGCGGCGGCCGACTTCGACGAGCAGCGGGGCGTCGCGATCGTCGACCGCACGAAGACCTCGGGCGACGCGGTGACGGCGGCCGGCGGCTCGGGCGAACTGCTCTACCGCGCTTGCGACTTCGGTGCCGGCAGCACCGAGGTGACGGTGACGGTCGCGGGCGAGGGCACGGTCGAGGTCTCACCGGACGGCGGCCCGGTGTCGGCCGTCCTGACGTCGAAGGCGGCCGGGTCCGGCCCGTACGACTACCGGACGCTCACCGCCCAGCTCACCGCCGAGGGCGTCCGTGACGTCCGCGTCGGACTGCGCGGCCCGCTGCGGCTCGCGCACGTCGGCTTCTCCGGTTGAGGGTCCGGACGAGGCCGGCACACGGAAGGGGCCCGGCACCGGAAGGCATCGGTGCCGGGCCCTTTTTCATCCCGGGATGTGGAACCACCCTACCTGAAAACGATTGTCACAAGCCAGAGCGGAACCCGAACCTGTTCAGAGCGCGATGCCGGTGAGGACCATCACGCGCTCGTAGGTGTAGTCGTCCATCGCGAACTTCACGCCCTCACGGCCGACACCGGACTGCTTGGCGCCGCCGTACGGCATCTGGTCGGCGCGGTAGGACGGGACGTCGCCGATGACGACACCGCCGACCTCCAGCGCCCGGTGCGCCCGGAAAGCGGTCTGCAGGTCGTGGGTGAACACACCTGCCTGGAGGCCGTACTTGGAGTTGTTGGCGGCGGCGAAGGCGGCGGCCTCCCCGTCGACCTTCTGCACGGTGAGGACGGGTCCGAAGACCTCCTCGCAGGCGATCGTGACGTCGGCGGGCACGTCGGTGAGGACGGTCGGCGCGTAGGAGGCACCGTCGCGCTTGCCGCCGGTGAGGAGGGCCGCGCCGGCGGCGACCGCCTCGTCCACCCACGTCTCGACGCGCTGGGCGGCGTCCTCGCTGACCAGCGGGCCGACGTCGGTGGCGTCGTCGTTCGGGTCGCCGGTGACCTGGGACTCGACGGCGGCGACGATGCGCGGCAGCAGCCGGTCGTACACGGACGCGTCCGCGATCACCCGCTGCACGGAGATGCAGGACTGGCCGCCCTGGTAGTTGGAGAAGGTCGCGATGCGGGTCGCGGCCCAGTCCAGGTCCTCGTCGGAGGCGAAGTCGGCGAGCACGACCGCGGCGCCGTTGCCGCCCAGCTCCAGGGTGCAGTGCTTGCGCGGCACCGAGTCCATGATCGCGTAGCCGACCTTCTCCGAGCCGGTGAAGGAGATGACCGGCAGGCGCTCGTCCTGGACCAGGGCGGGCATCTTGTCGTTCGGCACCGGCAGGATGCTCCAGGAGCCGGCCGGAAGCTCGGTCTCGGCGAGCAGGTCACCGATGATCAGGCCGGACAGCGGGGTGGCCGGGGCGGGCTTCAGGATGATCGGCGCGCCGGCGGCGATGGCCGGGGCGATCTTGTGGGCGCACAGGTTCAGCGGGAAGTTGAACGGTGCGATACCGAGGACGACGCCCTTGGGGAAGCGGCGGGTGAGGGCGAGCCGGCCCTGGCCGCCGAGGTCGGTGTCGAGGCGCTGGGCCTCGCCGCCGTTGAACCGCCGGGCCTCCTCGGCCGCGAACCGGAACACGGACACGGCACGGCCGACCTCGCCCCGGGCCCACTTCATGGGCTTGCCGTTCTCCGCGGAGATCAGCCGCGCGATCTCCTCGGTGCGCTCGACGAGGCGCCGGCTGACGTGGTCGAGGGCGGCGGCCCGTACGTGCGCCGGGGTCGCGGCGAACTCGTCCCGCACGGCGTACGCGGCGGCCACGGCCTCCTCGACCTGCGCGTCGCTCGGCACGCTGACCTTGCCGACGACCCGCCCGTCCCACGGGGAGGTCACATCAAAGCTGTCCTCGCCGCTGACCTGGCGGCCGGCGAGCCAGAAGGCGTGGGTGGAAGTCATATCGATTTCCCGGCCCTTCCGCGTTGGGGGTGTCCTGTGTGTCGTGCTCCACGGTAGGGGCGCGAAGGCGGACCGGCGTTTGTCCGGCGTGTAGTGGTGACGGGTCGGGGTTCGACGGTTTGGCACAGCAGGGAAACCACCGACGCCGGTCCACGCCTCTCCGCCCGTCCGGCGTTCGAGGACGAGCCGGTCCGCACTCTTCCAGGCCGTCCGGCGCTCGAGGACGGGCCGGCCAGCGCCCATTTCAGCCCGTCCGGCGTTTGAG